>CAYLRT010000123.1:0-8276 GCA_964385885.1 uncultured Anaerolineales bacterium
GTATGGCATGTGCAACCGGGTGAGGCTGCCGCGCAAGATCGATTGCGGCAAGTTGGTCTGCAGGAGATGTGGAAGGAAGCTCTTGCCGCGGTGGCGGTGCTCCCTGATGGCTGCCTGCCCAATTGACACTCGAGCGTGTTGATCTATAATGTCTATAGATTTCTGAGAAAATATCGTTGGAGGTAACTCTCATGGCTAATCAGGATAGGAAGCGGCGCCGGCCGCGCGTGGTTGTGTTCTCTACTCCTACATGTCCTCATTGTCGCAGTGCAAAGCGTTATCTGAGACAACGGGGCATCCCTTTCACTGATGTGGACGTGTCTCGAGATCCGCGAGCGGCTCGCGATATGGTGCGCATCAGCGGTCAACAGGGGGTGCCAGTGATCACGATTAATGGTCGCCCAGTGGTGGGCTTTGATCGGGCGAAGATCGATCGATTGTTAGGTCTCGACCAATAATCTGGACCAGATGGCCGTGCAACGAAAAGCGGGACCTCATGTGGTTCCGCTTTTCGTTTGGAAGCTATTCTCGCCGGAATGACATCCATTTGCGTTGCCGCGGGATAGCCCCCAGGACAGGTAGTCCCTGTTGGGTCAATGTCTGGGGATCGCGGACGTATGCGTCGAGGTAATGGGCTGTCAGGATCAAGGCAGCGCCAATAGCGACCGCGAGACCCAGCCTGACAGCGGGGGCAAGCAAACGGTTCCGCAGTGAGGGGGCAACCGGGTTAGCGGTAATTTGATCAGCCCATCTTGCCACGGTGCCGATCCCCATCATTTGGGGATAGTAGGTTGGGCCAAGTTCGAGCAGTGTGTCGCCAACGGCTCTCGCTATTCGAACCACCTGGTCAGCATCGGACCAGGTGATGTAGACCACCAGCATTGACTGAGCGTTGTCGGTTGCAATTGCGGCTTGAAGCGCATCCGCTGTTATGTTCAGCCCTTCCGACGTCAGCCGTGTGGCAACGGCGGAGGCAAAAGCGCTGGTAGTGGCCAGGTCGGCGAGGCCATTCGCGATGTATTCGGAGCTGAGCCAAGCGTAATACCGATCGTAATCTGGCGAGAGGGTAGGTGGAGGAGTCCCTCCAGTCGCGAATCGGAGGACTACCTGATAGGTCTGAGGCGGTGGGGTATACGTGAAGGCGAGCATTGCCACCACAACGAGCACAGGGATTAAACCCAACCACCACCACTGGCGAACCATCCCCAGGATCCCACGCAGTTCCATGATCGTCAACGCCTCAACTTCGTGTAGACTGTAATCTATTGTATATATCCCGTGATCTATGGCAAATCTCGTGAGACGGTTCGGGTTGCTACTAAGGCAAGCTCCGTAAAATACGACAGGAATTGTCGTCCAGGAGGATAAACGGTGGCTCGAAAAAGTCTCGGAAGGTTAGATCATTTTGAGTTCCTGGCTCCTGTCTATGAACGTATCATCCGTCCTGCTGATCTGACCCGCTTGCGGCGCCTGGCAGCCCTTGATTCCCGTGATGTTCTGCTGGAAGTTGGTGGCGGCACGGGTCGGGTCAGTGGACGATTTGTCGGGGCCGCGCATGCTGTCGTCGTGCTCGATGCTTCCTTCGGGATGTTGAGACAGGCGAAGACGAAGCTGGGGGCTTTGCTTTGCCAAGGTATCTCGGAGAGATTGCCCTTTCGTAATGAGACATTTACGAAGGTGGTTGCCGTGGATAGTTTTCACCATTTTCAAGATCGTCGACAAGCTGCGGCTGAAATGCTACGTGTCCTAGTGCCTGGTGGGCGCTTGATCATTGAGGAGCCTGACATCAGTCTCTGGCAGGTGAAGTTAGTGGCCCTTGCTGAAACATTAACGCTTATGAGGAGCCATTTCTGGCGTCTCGAGGAGATCGTGGCTCTGTTTGAATCACATGGCGCACGGGTCTGGTTTGAGCGAGAACCGCCGAATTTTTGGGTTGTGGCGATCAAGGCTGTTACCTGAGGTGTGGGAGACAGTTCCCACACGTTGCGCCTTTCTGCAGATGCTATCCTGCCATTGGTGACAGGAGGTATTGGGAGTGAGTCAACTTCGGTTGCGAGACTGGCAGGCCATCGTTCGGCTTCTGGCCGATATCGGGCAGGGGTTTGGAGTGTTTATGCTGTTGGCTGGATTACTCGCCTTGCTGACAGGAGACGGGCCTGGGACAGTTTCATTCTTGGGGCTGGGGTTGCCAGTGGCTCTGGCAAGCCGGTATGTCAGGCGCAGGCAGGTGGAGGGTAAGGCGACCAGCCGCCACGCCGTGTTGGCGCTTGCATTGGCGTGGCCCGCGCTCTCATTGCTCTCACTTATTCCATTTGTTGCCTCGGGCGGTATGCGCTGGATCGATGCGGCCTACGAGAGCTTTTCAGCGTGGACCGATACTGGACTCACCATGATAAGGGACCCATCCACATTGCCGGTGGCGCTTGGTGTGTTTCGGATTGTCATCCAATGGTTCAGTGGCCTTGGGATCGTCATGTTCATGCTCTCGCTGCGTACTTCATCTGCCCAGGACGCCTATAGTCTCTTCCAGGCTGAAGGGCGGCCTGAAACTTTCTCAACAGATCTATGGGTGATCGGGCGTACGGTGGTTCGCATTTACTGTGCCTACACTCTTTTGGGTTTTGTGGCGCTCTGGGCGGCTGGCCTGCCCCCCCTTGCTGCCCTGGCTCACGCGATTACATCTCTCTCAACGGGTGGATTTTCCACGAATTCCGTGGGCGTTGGTATATACGGCCCTGTCCCGACTCTTATAGCCATGGGGCTGATGCTGGCAGGCGGTATCAGTTTTGCCAGTCATCGGAATTTGATCGCTGGACAATGGGCGAAGTTCTGGCGTGACCCTGAGGTGCGGTTGCTCCTGGCGCTGATTGTGGTTGCCTCTGGTCTTGTCGCCGGTCAGGCTGTACTGGCAGGATTTCATGGATTGGGTCCCCTGAACAGTCTATTCTACGTGGTGACTGCGGTTACCACGTGCGGCGCAGGCACTATTCCGGCCTTGAGTGATGTGCCGGCAACGATCCAGTTTACATTGCTGCTGCTCATGGTGAGCGGCGCAGCGTTTGGTTCAACGACCGGTGCTCTGAAGCTCTGGCGTCTGATTGTAGTGGGGCAGGTCGTGGCACGGGAGGTGCGGCGCCCCCTCTATCCGGAACGTACCGTGTTGCCCCTTAAGGTACGCGGCTTGACTCTTTCGGACTCTGCTGCTGTAACCGTGCTTGGCTACGTGTCGCTTTACCTCGCATTGGGAGTTTTCGGTAGTCTGATTTTTGCTTTGTTTGGGTATACACCTTTGGAATCTCTGTTTCTGGTGTTCTCAGCGCAAGGTAATGTCGGCTTAAACGCGCTCCCGGATGCCAGATATTTCGATATGCCAGTCTTACTCAAGGCGCAACTTATATTGCACATGCTCTTGGGGCGTGTGGAGATTCTGCCGTTTCTGTCTTTGCTCTATAATCTACGGGGACAGCCAAAATAGGGGGAGGGTAAAATGGCACGGACCGACATCATTGTCGCGGGTTATAGCTCGTTCTCCTGGGCGCTGATCTCCGCACTGGATCGCACGTGGCGCGGACGTGTTTACTATGTCTTGCCGGACCGTGAACAAGCCGTGCAGGCCAGTCTCAGGAGAAACGTCGTTGCCATTGATGGTGAGATCACGAATGTGGAAGTGTTGGGAGAGCTCGACTTCGACGCATGCGCGGTCTTCATCGCTGGCAGTCGGAGGGATGAGGACAACGTAATGGCAGCCTTGTACGCACATCACAAAGGGGTCCCCAAAGTCTATGCGAGGATATTCGAAGCCCGTTTGATCCCCTTGGTGTCTTCCCTTGGTGTGACCCCGCTGCAGACCTCACATGTCGCTGCAGCTTTCGTCACTCTCCGCCTTCTGAAACCCGCTGTGGCCCAGTTAGTGGCTTTGTCACCCGAGGGGCGGTTTGGAATGACAGAAGTCCGTGCCTCCGACTATCCGGAGTTGGTTGGTTGTCGCCTGGGCAATCTGCATGCGGATCGGCTTCACATAGTTGCCGTCGCCCGTGACGAGAATATCTCACTGGGCTTTAACACTGTTATCAAGGCGGACTCTAAGCTAATCGTTATCTATGATCGACAGATTGAGGCGGATCTGCGAACCGAGCTTCGCAAGGTGGCACAACAAGCCGCACAATACTTCCGGCAAGATGGGCACTGAATGACGGGAGTGCCAGTGGGCTATAACTCGCCAGCTCTACGACTGCTGATTCTGGTTCTGATGTGTCAGGGATCGGAAGGTCTCCCAGGTGATAAACTCCCCTCCTTCGATTTCCTTTTCGATGGGGCGATACGCGGCGTCGAAATGCACTGTAGCGTGTATTAACTGGAAACAGCCGCCATCCATGATCTCCTTGCGGAAGATGTATCCACCTGTCGCATAGTCGCGCTGCAGATCGTATCGTCTGTCAGCACGCACCCGGACGGGTGTTCCGCAGCGAGCACAACGAACGTAGAAATAGATACCGTCGGGGTCCCTGATTTCTTGATCCGGGGAACCGAACAAAACGGTCTTGAGTTTCTTAAGCCAATTCATCGTTCATCCCTGTCCTTTATCTCTTGTTGATCGCTCTCTAAGTGGTCACCGTTTGCGTGACCGCCTTGAGTGTATAACTCGGCCATTGAGCGGGTGATGTGCGCGACTTCTCTTTCGATTTGGCGTTTTACGGCCGTACGCACACCTGGTAGGCGGAGGAAGGCTCGAGTCAGCCAGTTTTCTCCTCCGATGGTTAACCTGATGCGGGTTTCTCCCTCTTCTGTTTGGCGTATCCTGAACTCACCCCATATACCTGGTATCGGAGCGTACTGGCGGAAGACAAAGGCTGTCTCACTCACTTCTGTCAGTTCGAAACGCAACTTCACGCGAAGACCCCAAAAAGCCTCGCGAGTGTCAAAACGAGCTCCGACCTCACCGAAGGATCCCTTTGTGAATGAGAAGCCCTCGTGGGTCTCAAACCGGTACCGTTCTGGATGTTGCCCGAGCGCCAGGAACCATTCTCTCGCCTGCTGGGGGCTGATCGCCACCACCTCCTCCGCGTAGAGCACCCCGCTATTCTCTGTTGGGACCATTACTGCTCTCTTCACATGTCAGGATGTAGCCGATGCCTGGGCGGGTCCGTATGAGTTGCGGCTTCTTGGGGTCACGCTCGATCTTGCGCCTTAGCCGGTGAATAGCTTGCCACACCAGACCTGGCTCCAGTTGACTGGACCCCCATACCCTTTCGAGCAGATAACCGGGTACCAAGACGCGCCCCGCATGGTTTACCAGCTCCACCAGCAATCGATACTCGGTGGGTGTAAGAGGTACCTCTTTGCCGTCCACAAACACCCGTCTGGCAGCCACATCAACCGTAAGATGGGCGATGGTCTTGACTGTCGCGGTCGTGTGACTGTCGCCTGCGTGTCGAGCCCGCCGAAGACACGCCTTGATGCGGGCCAGCAATTCCTGGGCGCTGAAGGGCTTTGTGATGTAGTCGTCTGCTCCTGCATCCAGCCCGGCGACGATGTTGGATGTCCCTCCCCTGGCGGTTAGCATGATGATAGGCACATCGGAGAAGTCCCTGATCTGTCGGCACAGTCTCACGCCATCAGTGTCAGGTAGGCCGATATCCAATAGGATGAGATCGGGATCCTCGTTCACCAACGCCTTCAATCCGCTCTGTGCGTCGGTGGCCTCCAGTACCTGAAAGCCACTCGGCTCGAGATTGAGGCGGACAAGTCGTATGTACGCCTTCTCATCTTCGACGATGAGGACTGTGGGAGGTCTTTCGGTAATCACTTCTGCCCTTGACTTCCTGAACTCGTATCCGGTGTGGAGTGGGAGAACTTGCTTTCTGGTGAAAGCAAGTGTTCAAGCGCTAATGGGAGGGTAAACGAGACTGTCGTCCCACCGCCAGGTGTCAGCTCAAGCCAGATCCTACCATGATGGGCAGTGACAATGTCCCGCACGACGGAAAGGCCTAGGCCAACACCTGTCATCTTGCTCTCCCGTACATTGTGACCGCGGTAGAAACGCTCGAAGACCCATGGGATATCGTCCTCCGGAATGCCGATACCATGATCGATGATCTTCACCAGGGCCCTCCCCTGTTGCAAACGCCCTTGAATGAGGATGTTGCCTCCGGAAGGGGAATACTTCATGGCGTTGTCCAAGAGGTTGAGCAGCACGTCCTTTATGTGTTGGACGTTCGCATAGACCACGATATCGGGTGGCTCGAAGTCCAGGATGAGATTGTGACGTGAAAGCGGGTTGTCGAGCATTCTAACTACTGAGCGAGCAACTTCGGCCAAGTCTACAGGTTGACGGCATGGTCTGGCCAGGCTCTGTTCAGAGCGGCTCGCGTCTAGGATCCTATTGATCATAGCAGTCAGTTGGTCGACCTGCTCGTCTATGCTCTCCAGCAGTTCTCGTCTGACAGTTTCGTCAAACACTGTGTCATCGCGCAGCAATGTTGTGCACGAAAACTTGATCACACCCAGTGGCGTCTTTAGATTGTGGGACACATTGGAAATGAGTTCTCTTCGCAGCCTATCCAGTTCCCGGAGCATGTCCACTTCGGCGGCTGCTCTTGAGAGGTGGGCGTTTTCTATTGCGATTGCAACTTGATGTCCGATGTTTGTCAAGAGCTGGATATCGGCTTCAGTGAACCCCTCTGGGTGTCCGTCACGAATCCCTAGCAGCGCCAGTGTGCCTGCCACCATTCCAGTTGTCTTCAACGGGATAGCGATTACCTCAACTGGGCTGGCGTTGAGCCCTAGATCATCTGCGAGTCGGACAACCGGGCTTTGCCGACGGACAACCTCGGCGTGAATCTGTCGCTGCAACCTCCTAACTGGATCAGGGGACGCCTGTTCTGTACGGGCGGCAAGGACTTCCATACCCTGCTGCAACACCGATTCCGATCTTGACGAGATAGCAGGCTGCTGATCTTGTACCATCATGACCCAACCGGCGTCAAAGTGGAGCCCCGATAGAGCTTCCTCCAGGGCGGTCCGGACAATGAAGCTGACATCAGGCACCTGGCTGATGCGGGTCGCGATCCGGTTGAGCAGTTGTAGCTCTTCAACATAGCGTTGTTGCGAAGCCTCGGCTTCTTTTCGTGCAGTGATATCTCTAAAGAAGACCACGATGCCATACGGTTCGCCCGTGACTTCTGTCATCAGCGAGGCCGAGCATTCTGCGGCAAATGTGGTACCGTCGTTCCGAAGTATGGTCGTTACGTAATCTCTCGTGGTTCTGCCGCTCAAGGTATTCCGAAACGCTTGATATGCGGCTGGCCTCTCCTCGGGCGTTAGAAACGCGAAACAGTCCTTGCCGAGTACGTCAAGTCTGTTTTCATAACCCAGCAGTGCGAGGCCCCTCGGATTCACGGCGGTTATCCTGCCGTCAGGGTCGAGGGTTAAGATGCCATCTGGGGAGGTCTCGACCAACGTCCGGTAGTACGCTTCGCTCTGCTGGAGCGCCTGTTGTGTACGGCGGCGCTCTTCTAGCTCGGTCTGTGCCCGAGAGTATAGCCATGCATTCTCAATCGCGATCGCGGCTGACCGAGCGAGCCCATCTGCCAGGGCGATATCTGCCGGGGTGAACGCGTCGATGGCGTCGTCCACAATCACCAGTGCACCTATCACAGCATCGTGGGTGCGCACCATGTGGATTGGAGAAGCGATCAGGGAGTGTGGGTCGATTCTACCATGCTGGGAGATCAACGGATTGTAGCGGGGGTCCTGCGTCAGATCTGGCACGTAGACTGTTTCGCCGTGTTTGATCGACCAGCCGAGGAGGCTAGTGTCCTGGGGGACGCGTAGGCCCAGGAGACGTTGGCTGGGATAGCCAACACAATGCCGACAGATAAGCTCTCCCGCGGATTGATCCAAGCGCCACAGGCTGACGATATCAGCTTGTAGGAGATCCTGCGTCTCCCGCAAGACGGCTTCGATGACTTCGCTGCTGTCCAGCGTTGAATGCAGTGCAAGCGTCGCGCGATAGAGCAGCCGCAAGCGCCGGGCATCCAGCGCAGTATCGCTTCGGATGCCCGTCTGTTCCATGAAGTAGTGATCTCCAGCTAATCCTGTGACCGTGATCGATTCTCCAACGTGTGTGACTCGGTGACCCATTTCTCCAATTGACAGGCGCATTCCTATTGTACCTGACCTCACAGACTTGACCAACTCCTTGTGAAAGGTGAGGTAGGCAGTATAATTACGGGTGTTGTACATGATAGTGATACGGCTGGGGCCAGGAAAGGAGT
>CAYLRT010000124.1:0-5896 GCA_964385885.1 uncultured Anaerolineales bacterium
CACAGCCTGCCTGCAGGATGAGCCTCGCATCGGGTAGCCACTGCGGCTGCCCGTTTGCATCCTAACTTCTTGCGACACCTTGGCTTCCATCCGCTACAGCGTCACTACTCTATTGATCGGCCAGAAAGCCAGGCGGGGCCAAGCCCTGAGCTACGACACACGAATTTCGGTGACAGGGTATGGCAATGTGGGTGATCTATGGTAGATTGGTGCCTGTGCAACGATCTTCCAAGGGAACAAGGGTGAAAGAACCATGCGCATCCTTTTGACAGGTCACAAAGGACAGTTGGGCCAGACGCTGATGCCGCTCCTGGAGGCGGAACACAGCGTGCTGGGGATCGATCTGCCCGAATACGACATCACGGAACGGGCGACCATGCAGAGCCTGATCCATGAGGTCCGCCCAGACCTCATCATCAACGCAGCGGCGATGACGGACGTCGACGGCTGTGCCCGTAACCCTGCGCTGGCCTACCGGGTCAACGGCCTGGGCACGCAGAACCTGGCGCTGAGCGCCGCCGAGGTGGATGCGGCGCTGATGTATATCAGCACCAACGAGGTCTTCGACGGCGCAATGCGTGAGCCCTATCACGAGTGGCACCCCTGCCACCCTATCAACGCGTATGGCCGCTCAAAGCTGGCGGGCGAATGGTACACGCAACACCTGCTGCGACGTTTCTACATTGTCCGCACTGCCTGGCTCTTCGCCCCGGGCGGCCGCAATTTCCCCCATCGCATCATCAACCTCGCCGACCAGCGGGGGGCGCTCCGGGTCGTCACCGACGAGGTAGCCAACCCAACGTATGCCCCGGACCTGGCCAGGGCCCTGGTGAAACTCATCGAGACCCAGGCCTACGGCATCTATCATCTGGTGAACGAGGGTGAGGCATCCCGCTTCGAGTTTGCTCAGGCGTTGCTCCGTCAGAGCGGTCGGGAGGACATCCCCCTGACCCCTATCACGTCCGATGCCTTCGAACGGGCGAGCACCCCTCCCCCCTACGCTCCACTGGCCAACAACGCCGCCGCCGCCCTGGGGATACGCCTCCGCCCCTGGGAGGAAGCCGTGGGCGACTTCATCCACGCAGCCGGATATCAACGCGCACCATGACGGCCCTCGTCTCGGTCATCATCCCTAACTGGAACGGTGCCCCGCACCTGCCAGTCTGCCTGGACAGCCTGCGCCGTCAGCGTTACCCGGAGCTGGAGGTGCTGGTGGTCGACAACGCCTCAACGGACGCCTCGCTCCAGATCCTCGCCACCTACCCCGAGGTTCGGGTCATCGTCCTGGAGCGCAACCGGGGGTTCACAGGGGCATGCAATATCGGCTTTCAGGCGGCCAAGGGGGCCATCAAGGTCCTCCTCAACAACGACACAGAGGCCGATGAGGGATGGATCCGCGCCCTCGTCGCCGCGTTCGAGGAACACCCAGAGGTGGGGCTGGTGGCCTCCAAAATGCGGCTTTTCGACCGTCGGGAGTTCCTCCACACGGCTGGAGACTACGTCACACCCGACGGGCTTGCCCACAACCGAGGGGTATGGCAGCGTGACGCAGGCCAATACGACCAACTGGCGTACGTGTTCAGTGCCTGTGGGGGTAGCGCCGCCTATCGCGCCGAGATGCTGAGCGACATCGGGCTGTTGGATGAGGACTTCTTCTTCTCGCTGGAGGATATTGACCTGGCCTGGCGGGCCCAACTCCGCGGCTGGCGCTGCCTGTTCGTGCCCGACGCCGTTGTCTACCACAAACTCAAGGCCTCGGGCGGTGGCCCCCTGGCCTCTTATTACGATGGACGCAACCGGATCTTCACCCTGGTGAAGAACTATCCCTCGGACCTCTGGGCCGATCACCATGCAGAGGTGTTGAGAGCCCAGGTGCGGCTGCTACGAGAAGCCCTGTCCGCCTGGCGCGGCGCCGCGGCACGTGCCACACTGCGGGGCATGATCGCGGGAATTCTGGGCATCCCCAAGATGTGGAAGAAGCGACGGGCCATTCAGGCCCTGCGACGCGTGGATCGGCTCTACCTGGAGCGCCTCATGCAGCCGCCCTACGCCATTCCGGTATGAACAGGCAGTGCACTCTCTCGCACCGCAACCTCGCGCGCTAACCGCACCTCCCCGGCCCACCGCATCAGAAGCAGCGCCGCACTCAGCACCTGCACACCCTGCTGCAGGAGAAGGGCGGCACCCCATCTATCCATGGGGATCAAGAGCCCCAGGCGGCGTGCTCCCAGGCCCAGCAACCAGCGCATGAGCAGGGTGATCCCCATCAGCCCAAGCAGGGAGAGCCCACGGCGCCGCACTACAGACCAACTTCCCCGCACGATCCATCCCAGGTTCCGCCGCTCATGGGCCACCGCCACAGCCCGCACGACTTCAGCCCCCAACACGCCGAGAAGCCCTATGAGCCCGGCCAGGACCCCCAACCCCTTGGCCAGGGCCTGGTTTCGGGTCCACATGGAAACCGCCAACCCGCCGATCCCCACAGCCATGCCAGCAGAGACCAGATAACACACGCCATTCAGGAGAAGAAACAGCCAGCCCCAATGCCAACAGCCGCGTAGGAACTGCCCCCGGGTGAGGGGCTGAGAGGCACGATACGCAGTCAAAACGCCGCCCTCCAGGAAAGCCTTGAGCCCATGGGTGGCAAGCCAAACCAGGGATCCAATGACCAGCGGAGCCAGAGAGACGTTGGAGGGCAAGGGTGGCGCGTGCAGCAGGAACTCCAGGAGCAGACCAAGTGAGCGCGTGCTCAAGGCCTCCAGCAGAAGCGGAGCGCGGAACCAGGCCAGGAGCGGCGTCATGAGGAGAAACGCCAACAGGAGCGCGGGCGCGGTGAACAGGAGGTAGATCATAGCCCAGGGACCAGGCCGCTGGACCACGCGCCTGCCATCGTCCCAGAAGGCCCGCAGCGTCTTCACCACCAGGCACCTCCGCGGAGAGCGCCCTGGAAGAACCCCAGCCAGCGCACCAAGACACCCAACCACATGCGCCAATCGGGGTCCTTTTGCCAGGCGTTGTTCGCCAGGTTCAGATCAAGCCATGCCACATGGTCAGGATCGGCCCAGGCCCGCTGCACTGCCCCCTCCCATTGCATACCCTCGCCGCAGGGCCAGGGCAACCGATCCACGCCGGTGCTGTGCCCCACCTCGACGGTCACGGGCACGCACAATGTACCTGTGCGGGTGGCCTCGACGCGCTGCGCATCGGTAACTGTGACCTGCGCGTCCAACGTCCCAGTCCCCTCGACGAGCTGACCGAAGAACCAGGCAGCCACCTCGGCCCCCATAGTCTCCTCCATCACGGCCCGCAGATCGGCAGCCGTGGGATGGGCAAACGCGTACCGCGTCGCATAGGTGTGAAGGAAACGGGCCACAGCTTCCTCCCCCTGCCAGCGTTCCAACGTCGCCAGGGAGACCACCGGTTTGGAATACGTCGCGACGGGGTACGCCTCGCCGAATTCCCAGGCAGCCCCCGCCATCGGGGTCTCCGGCATCACCGTGTACTCCAGACGGCGCAGCGCAAGGTAGGAAAGGGACCAGCCCCAACAGTCTATCACGCCCTCGGGCTCTATCACCCGCATGGCCCTCAGCGTGCTGAAATCGGTCAGCCCTTCATCAAGCCACGGCTCCTCCGCCTCATCCGTGGCGATCACCGACTGGAACCACTGGTGCGCCAGTTCATGGAGGGTCTCCACCTCCACCATCCGCACGCAGGAAGGCATGCCCAGGCTCCCTAGAGCCCCCACGGTGAAAAAGGTAGGGTATTCCATCCCCCCGGCACCGCCAGCCTCTGGCGGGACGACCACGACCGTCAACTCTGGATAGAGCCCCTGTCCATAGGGCCCATACCACGCACTGTAGCGCTCCAGGCCCGCCAGCGTCGCCGCCATCACACGCCGGGCATCCCGCCGCTGCGCGGGGTAGTAGAACACCTCCACCGTCACACCCTGCCACACCGACGAGAGCC
This sequence comes from uncultured Anaerolineales bacterium, assembly GCA_964385885.1. Classification (GTDB taxonomy): domain Bacteria; phylum Chloroflexota; class Anaerolineae; order B4-G1; family SLSP01; genus PWVB01. The sequence goes on from CAYLRT010000124.1 coordinate 3,967, forward strand.
TCCGGAACTTCGGCGAGGCCCCCCATGCGAAGTCGATGACGTGGTCCGCCTGGAAGGTGTGGGTGACTGTGCCATCCTCGTGCTCCTGCGGCATCCCCTGCAACGTCCCCGTCGCCGCCACCTGCCAGCCCTCGGGCAGGGTCAGCGCGACCTCATAATGGCCAAAGTCGGCGAAGAATTCGCTGTTGGCATGGAAAGGATGGGCATGCCACGTCCCCGCCTCCCACACCCCGAACTTGGGGAACCACTGGCCCGCCAGCACGAAGGCCCCCTCGTCGGCCCACCCCGTGCGGGCAAAGACCTTGGGCAGATGCGCCGTGTAGCTCAGCTCGAGGGTGACCTCCTGCCCCGGCGCGACGGGCTGGGGAAGGGAGAGGCGTGCCAGGGTCATGTCCTCATCCACCGCCGTAAGCTCCAGCGGCGTGCCGTTCGACAGGCGCACGTCATGGACCTCGATCCAACCCGGGTACGCTGAGTCATAGGAATACCCCCGGTGCATCGGTCCCGCCTCCTGCATCCACATCGTCTCGGAGCTGCGGAAGGCGTTGAGATAGAGATGCAGTATCAAATCGGGCATGGGGACGTCCGTCAAATTGCGATAGGTGGCACGCTCCGAGGCCACGATCGCTCGCTCTTCCACCACATAGCGGGCATCGATCCAGTAGGAGGCCACATCTGGCGGTGCAGCCCGGACGCCCTGGGAGGAGCCCAGGAGCAAGGCCACCAACCACAGCAGGCCCAGCCATCTCCTGAGGCCCTGCCGGGGCCGTCGGCTCGCTATCCCCATGTCCTCTCAACCTCACGTATCGGCATAGCCATGGGGATGAGTGCTGTGCCATGCCCAGGCGCTGGCGATGATGTCCCGCAGCTCAGGGATCTGCGGGCTCCAGCCCAGGATCCGATGGGCCGTGGAGGCATCGGCGACCAGGATGGGGGCGTCTCCAGGACGACGCGGAGCCACCCGTGCGGGAATAGGGCGACCGGTCACCTCACGGGCGGTTTGCACCACCTCCTTGACCGAGTATCCCGCACCGTTCCCCAGGTTACACACCAGCTCAGAGACGTTATCGAGCGCCTCCAGCGCCAACACGTGGGCGTCAGCGAGATCCAGGACATGGATGTAGTCCCGGATGCAGGTGCCGTCGGGCGTCGGATAGTCGTCGCCATAGATCGCTATCTCCTCTCGCATCCCCAACGCAACCTGCAGCACCAGAGGGATCAGATGCGTCTCCGGGCGATGGCATTCTCCATGATCGGGGGAGGCCGCGCCGGCCGCGTTGAAATAGCGCAGCGCCACATACCGCAACCCATGGATTTGATGGTACCAGTGCAAAATCTCCTCAACGACCCGCTTCGTATGCCCATAGACACTGGCAGGGCCAATAGGATCGGACTCGATCAGCGGAGTCTCTTTACTGGCATAGACCCCGGCGGTCGAGGAGAAGACGACCTTGCGCACGCCGTGCCTCACCAGGGTCTCGATGAGGTTCATACTTCCCGCCACATTGTTGCGGTAGAAGGACCCCGGTTGCTGCATCGAGAGACCAGCCTCGATAAAGGCGGCAAAGTGCAGCACAGCGTCATACGATGTTGCGCCAAGCACTTCGCTCAGCAGCTCACCGTCCAGGACATCCCCCCGGATGAAATGGGCCCCCTCGGGCACGGCCTGCCGATACCCCTTGCACAGATTGTCCAGCACCGTGACCTCATGGCCGGCATGAAGGAGCTGACCCGCGACCGTGCTGCCGATGTACCCGGCTCCCCCTGTCACCAAGACCCTCATGACTTCCCCCCTTGATACAGCATCCAATGGTCAGACAGACAACCGCGACTCATGCGGCCCCCCAGCAGCCGGGCGAACGTACAGACCGCACGTCGCCAGTTTCCACTGGCAGTGGCCGACACAGCGCTTATCTAAGCGGCGCTTATC
>CAYLRT010000124.1:5996-7904 GCA_964385885.1 uncultured Anaerolineales bacterium
CTAAGCGGCGCTTATCCTGAGCGGCGTCTATCTCAGGCGGCGCCTATTCTAGTGCTTCCCCCCCAGGGAACAATCCGCATGAGTGGATCAGGCATGCCCGTTCAGACCCGCCCATCCATGAACTGCCCCCTCCTCCCACCTGTGGGTGAGAGAAGGGGGCTGAGAGACCGCGTTACTCGCGCCAACCCAAGCGCCGCACCAACGGAGTGGTAAACGATGACCCTATGGCGCTTCGACCCTGGCTCCCGAAGCGGCCAGGCCCGCGAGGGCGGCCCTGATCGGCGGCCCTGGTGGGCGGCCCACCAGGGCCTAGAGCTTCCCCGCCTTGCGAAGGCCCTGTTTCATGGCGTTGAGGCCCAGGAGGGCGCATTTCACGCGCCCCATGCTGAGCCGCACACCGCCCATCATCTCCTGAATCTCCGACAGCCCCATCGCCTCCACCTCTTCCGGCGTCTTACCGATCAACTCCGTGGTGAGCATAGAGGTGGCGGCCATGCTGACGACACAGCCCTCGCCCTCGAACATCACATCAGAGATCCTGCCTGCCTCATCGAGGCATGCTGTCAGATGGACCACATCCCCGCAGGTGGGGTTATCCAATTCGACGTCGACATCCGCTTCCTCTAAGACCCCATAGTTCTGCGGGTTATGGTAATGGTCCAACAACTGTTCACGGTAAAGATCATGACTCATCGCCCAATATCCTCTCCCAATCGTCCCGCCAATATGCTAAGGAAATCCCTATTGAAGGCCCAAGACCTTTCTCACAGTGAGCAAGCCCGCCACCAGCCGATCGACGTCCGCCTCGTCATTGTACAGATAGAAGCTGGCGCGCGTACTGGCAGGGATGCCGAACCGCTCGTGAAGCGGCTGAGCACAATGGTGCCCCGCCCGCACACAGATGCCCTCCTCGTCCAAAATCGCCGCTACATCATGGGGATGGGTTCCATCCAACCAGAAACTGACCACGCCTCCACGATGCGGGGCCCCTGGCCCCAGGATCTGGAGCCCCGGAATCCCCGCCAGACGCTCCATCGCGTAGGTCACCAGAGACCGCTCGTGCTCGTGGATGGCCTCCATGCCGATCTCGCTCAGGAAGTCCACCGCCACCCCCAGGCCTATGGCCTCGGCGATAGGTGGCGTGCCGGCCTCGAACTTATAGGGCAGGTCATTCCACGTCGACGCCTCCCATTTAACCGAGCGAATCATCTCCCCACCAAACAGGAAGGGCGGCATCGCCTGGAGAAGCTGTCGACGCCCCCAAAGCACCCCCACACCAGGTCCACACATCTTATGGCCGGAGAAGGCAAAGAAGTCCGCGCCAAGAGCCTGGACATCGACGGAGAAATGGGGGACCGCCTGGGCACCATCGACGACGACAAGTGCCCCCGCATCGTGAGCCTGGCGGGCGATCTCCGCTACGGGCGGGGTCGTCCCTAGCACGTTGGACATAGCCGAACAGGCGACGACTTTGACACGTCCGCCCTTAAGCAGAGAGGTCAACACATCCAGATCCAGAAACCCCTCGTCCGTGACAGGAACATAGACCAGCTCAGCGCCCTTCCGCTTGGCAAGCTGCTGCCACGGGACCAAATTGGCGTGGTGCTCCAGTTCCGTGACGACGATCCTATCCCCCGCCTCAACGTTCGACTCCCCCCAGCTATAGACGAGCAGATTGAGGGCCTCGGTCGCGTTGCGTACGAAGATCACCTCCGCGGGCTCTGGGGCATGGATAAACGCCGCAACCTTCGTTCGGGCGGCCTCGTAGGCCTCTGTCGCCTCCTCAGCCAGCGCATAGAGCCCGCGGTGGACATTGGCGTAGCTATGGCACCAGACATTCGCCACAGCGTCGATGACGGCCCGGGGTTTCTGAGAGCTGGCCGCACTGTCAAGAAAGACCAAAGGTTT
>CAYLRT010000125.1:0-2671 GCA_964385885.1 uncultured Anaerolineales bacterium
GTAAGGACGTGCCCAGCGGCTAAGGCGCCAGCCCCTGGGAAGGGGCGGCTGATCTTTCTCCGAGAGGCGGCTTGGCACTTGAGCCGCGGACAGTTGCCTGACATATTGGACTTCCACCGGTTCTGGGGTATAGTTTCCAAACACCGATGAAAGATGTCGACGCGGGAAACGATCATGCCTCTCCGCGTCGGGCAAGGAAGACTGCGCTGCTCCATATATCGATGCTGAGAGCCTGCTTGCGTGTGATCATAGTCTTAAGCCTCCCCGTCATCCTCACGATGGGTGTAGTGCGGGGCCTGACCACACCGTGGTTCATACGGTGGGAGTACAGCAAACCCGATTTTCCAGAAGATCCGTTAGGGATGCCCCCAGCCGCCCGCCTGACTCTGGCGCGGGAGACCGTGCGCTATCTCAACACGCCCGACAGCCTGCCCGTCCTCACCTCTCTGACGTTACCCGATGGACGCCCTGCCTACAATGCGCGGGAGGTCTCCCACATGGTGGACGTCAAGCGGGTGTACACTCAGCTCACCGCGGTCGCTGCTGGCTGCCTGGTAGGCCTGGGGGTCGCCGTCTGGTGGCTGGCACGCCACGGCTATCCCTGCGACATCTGGCGCGGGCTCCTCTATGGCGGTAGCCTCACGCTGGGGATCCTCTTGGCGCTGGGTCTCTGGATGCTCACCTCCTTCCAGCGGTTCTTCGAGCGATTCCATGATCTGTTCTTCGCGCCTGGCACCTGGACTTTTTCCTACTCGGACACGTTGATCCGCCTTTTCCCGCTCCCCCTGTGGCAGGATGCTGGACTCACCATCGCAGTCAGTGTCAGCTTTCTGGCTGTTGTGACGGCGGCGGTAGGCTTTCTGCGGCTGCGCCATTGTCAGCAGGCTGAAGCCCCGCCGTCTGCTTGACCATACTCCACTTAGGAATGTTGCAAGATGTCCATACACACACCAGACTGGGTCAAAGACGCAATTTTCTATCAGATCTTCCCCGATCGTTTCGCCATGAGCGAGCACGTTCCCAAGCCTCCTCACCTGGAGCCATGGGATGATCCTCCCACCATCCATGGGTTCAAGGGCGGTGATCTGTTGGGGGTGCTGGAACATCTGGACTACCTCAGCGATCTGGGGATCACCGCGATCTACTTCAACCCGATCTTCTGTTCCACCGCCAATCATCGCTACCATACCTATGACTACCTCCATGTAGATCCGCTGTTGGGCGGCGATGAGGCCTTCCGGCGGCTGTTGGATGCGGCCCATCGGCGTGGGATGCGGATCATCCTGGATGGGGTGTTCAATCATGCCAGCCGTGGCTTCTACCAGTTCAACCACATCCTGGAGAACGGCCCCCAATCGCCCTACCTGGACTGGTTCATCATCCGCGGTTTCCCGCTCCATGCCTATGACTCCATGCACGAGCCGAACTACGTCGCCTGGTGGAACATGCCAGCGCTACCCAAGCTCAACACCGATAACCCTGAAGTCAGGGAGTTCCTCATGGAGGTGGCCGAGTATTGGATCCGGCAGGGCATCGATGGCTGGCGGCTCGATGTCCCTCTGGAGATCACGACGCCGGGCTTTTGGGAGGAGTTTCGCAGGCGCGTCAAGGCGCTGAACCCCGAGGCCTATATCCTGGGCGAGATTTGGGATGGGGCCCAGGCGTGGTTGCAAGGGGAGCGCTTCGACGCCATCATGAACTACAGCTTCAATCGTGCTTGCTACGGCTTCTTCGGCGGCCAGTGGCTGGATGTCAGCCAGCGTCCGGGGGGCTTCAGTCTTGAGCGGCTCGATGGGGTCCAGTTCTCCCAGAGGATCGACTACCTGCTGGGGCTGTATGACTGGCAGATCACCTCGGCCCAGTACAACCTGTTGAGCAGCCACGACGAGCCCCGCTTCCTCACCATGGTGCACGGCGATACCCGCCGCCTGCGGTTGGCCACCCTCTTTCAGATGACGTTCCCGGGTGCACCCTCCATCTACTATGGAGACGAGGTGGGCATGGAGGGCGGCCCCGACCCGGACTGCCGCCGGGGCTTCCCCTGGGATGAGAGCCGCTGGGATCATGCCCTGCGCAGCGACTTCAGGCGATGTATCCAACTGCGCAAGGACCATGTGGCCCTGCGACGCGGCTCGTACCAGGCCCTGGCTGCGGACGCGAGCACCTATGTTTTCGCCCGTGTCCATGAGGGGGAAGTCGTCGTGGTGGCCTTCAATGTGGGGGACGCGGAGGCGGAGGTCACTGTGGACCTTGCGGGGCTGCTGCCCGCGCAGGCTATCCTCCATGAGGTCTGGACCCACCGCTCGCTCACACCCACCGAGGGAAAGCTTTCGCTTACACTGCCGGCGCTGGATGGCCGTGTCTTCGTGTGGCAGGCCAATCGGTGAGGTGCAGTGACCGCCCGGTTGCCCCTGTGATGGTGGCTATCATCCTAGATGGATGTCTCTTGTGGAGGCTAGCTGCCGTAGCCGGGAGGGATACGTGCCCCTGTGGTGACTGTCACCCTGAATGGGTGTCTCTTGTGGAGGCTAGCTGCCATAGCCGGAGGGGATGCGTGACGTAGGGGTGTACGCGGGTGACAGTCACCAGGGCGGGATGCTGCGGGTGACAGTCACCCTGGGGTGGGGAAGCCTGTGGCACCCTGGCCGGTAAAGGGGCGGGTTGGGTGGCG
>CAYLRT010000125.1:2771-5826 GCA_964385885.1 uncultured Anaerolineales bacterium
CCCCCTATAATAGTCACGGACTGATCAGGATGGAGGTAGACTATGACGAAGATAGTGGGTATTGACCTGGGAACAACGAACTCTGTCGTCTCCGTGATGGAGGGGGGGCAGGTGACCGTGATCCCAACGGCAGAGGGGCGTCGTCTGTGCCCTTCTGTTGTGGCGTTTACGAAGACCGGTGAGCGACTGGTCGGTGATCCGGCCAAGCGGCAGGCCGTCGTCAACGCCGAGAATACGGTGTACTCGGTGAAGCGCTTGATGGGTCGCCGGTACGATGACCCGGAGGTCGAGGTGACCAAGAAGATGGTCTCCTACGAGATTGTACCCGGGCCACAGGGCGACGCGCGTATCCGGATCCCTATTCAGGACCGGGTATACACGCCGCAGGAGATCTCGGCGATGATTCTTCAGAAGTTGAAGAATGACGCGGAGGCCTACCTGGGTGAGCCGGTGACCAAGGCCGTGATCACAGTCCCGGCCTATTTCAACGACAGTCAGCGGCAGGCCACCAAGGACGCAGGGCAGATCGCGGGCCTGGAGGTGATGCGGATCATCAACGAGCCCACGGCCGCCGCCCTGGCGTATGGTCTCGACAAGGCAAAGGATGAGACCATTCTGGTCTTCGACCTGGGTGGAGGTACGTTCGATGTCTCGATCCTGGAGGTGGGCGAGGGACTGATCGAGGTCAAGTCCACCAACGGTGATACGCACCTGGGTGGAGACGACTGGGATGAGCGGATCGTACGCTGGATGCTGGAGGAGTTCCGCAAGCAACAGGGCATCGATCTCTCCCAGGATCGCCAGGCCATGCAGCGACTGCGAGAGGCCGCGGAGAAGGCTAAGATCGAGCTCTCCACGATGATGGAGACCGAGATCAACCTGCCGTACATCACGGCGGACGCCACAGGCCCGAAGCACCTGCAGATGCGCCTGACACGGGCTACGTTCGAGCAGTTGACACGCGATCTGGTGGAGCGCTGCCGCATACCCTTCGAGCGGGCGCTGGCTGACGCCAAGCTGACAGCAGCGGACCTGGACGAGGTCGTGCTGGTCGGTGGGGCGACGCGTATGCCGATGATCCAGGATCTGGTGCGCGAGCTGACCAATGGCAAGGAGCCGCACAAGGGCGTCAATCCTGACGAGGTGGTCTCGGTGGGTGCGGCGATCCAGGGCGCGGTCCTGGCGGGTGACGTCAAGGATATCCTCCTGCTGGATGTGACGCCGCTCTCGCTGGGTGTGGAGACGCTGGGGGGCCGCATGACGGTCCTGATCCCGCGCAACACCACCGTACCGGTCAAGAAGAGCGAGACCTTCACGACGGCGGAGGACAACCAGACGGCCGTGGATATCAAGGTCTATCAGGGCGAGCGCCCCATGGCAGCGGACAACATGCTGCTAGGGCAGTTCCGCCTGGACGGAATCCCACCGGCGCCGCGCGGGGTGCCGCAGATCGAGGTCACCTTCGACATCGACGCCAATGGTATCCTGAACGTGCGCGCGCAGGACAAGGCTACGGGTCGCGAGCAGCACATCACGATCACCGCCAGCACCAACCTCAGTGAGGACGAGGTGAAGCGGCTGGTCGAGGAGGCTGAGCGGCACGCCGAGGAGGACCGCAAGCGCCAGGAGTTGGTGGACGCCCGTAACGAGGCGGACTCCATGATCTATCAGCTTGAGCGGACCATGAATGATCTCGGCGACAAAGTGCCAGGGGACCTGCGGGCTGAGCTGGAGAGCCTGATGAACGATCTGCGCAGCCTGAAGGAGACCAGCAACGATGCTCAGGTCATCCGGCGCAAGATGGAGGAGCTGCGGAACGCGGCCATGAAGCTCGGGCAGCAGGCCTATGGTGGTCAGCCTGGTGCTGGCCCCACCGCTGGCGGTCCCACCGCTGGGCCTGGATACGGTCCTGGTGCTGGCCCCTCTGCGGGTGAGGGCCCGGACGTTGTGGATGGTGAGTACCGCGAGGTCAACTGAGCGGAGACGAGGAGAAGGCTAGGTGCCGTCGGACGGCGTTGCAGGACGACGGCACTGGGGACAGTGCACAGGGGTGGCCAGGCGCCACCCCTGTCTCTCAGAGGGCAATGAGTGTGTTTCTCGATAACGGAATCGGTATTTGCAGGGCAGGAGTGGATGAAGTATGGTGGTATCGGATGACCGCAAACAGGCGGTGAACAAGCAGACAGAGGAAGGGCGTGAGGACGCCGCCCTGCTGGCAGACAGCGGCAAGGCGCCAAGGCGCACGGAGCGGCCACGCGCCAAAAGGGAGGAGACCCTGGAAGAGGGCTCGATCGACTGGCGTGACAGGGCACTGCGGCTCCACGCCGAGATGGACAATTTCCGAAAACGCCAGGAGCGCAGGGCGCAGGAGGAGATTCGGCGTGAGAAGGCGCGCCTCTTGGAGCGATTCCTGGAGGTCGCTGACGACCTGGAGCACGCCTTGCAACACATCGCGCCTGGGGACCCTACGCATCAGGGCGTCCAGATGGCCTATGACAAGATCCTCAACCTGCTACTCCGTGAGGGGGTGGCGCGCATCTTCGCTCGAGGCCGACAGTTCGACCCGCATGTCCATGAGGCGGTCGAGGTCGTACCTGCCGACGAGGACCAGCGCGAGGACCTTGTGGTGAAGGAGGTGCTCTCCCCGGGGTATCGCTTTGGCGAGCAGGTCCTGCGCCCGGCGAAGGTCGTTGTCGCCAAGAAGGAGCAGTGAGAGACGCCTCACGCTGCACTGGCGGCATGACGTGAGGGCCTGCAGGGTCAGCCTCAATTCCCTCTGCGGGCCCAGACGTGATGCCACCCGTGCACACGGTGGTGAGCAAAACTGTGTCGGGTGAGAGGTGGCTATGGATTACAAGGATTACTACAGCATTCTGGGCGTATCCAGGGATGCTACTGATAAAGAGATCAAGCAGGCCTACCGCAGGCTGGCGCGCAAGTACCATCCGGACATGAACCCGGATGACAAGCAGGCCGAGGAGCGGTTCAAGGAGATCAATGAAGCCTACGAGGTCCTCTCTGACCCCGAGAAGCGCAAGCTCTATGACCAGTTTGG
>CAYLRT010000125.1:5926-7819 GCA_964385885.1 uncultured Anaerolineales bacterium
GGTATGCGCGGGGCACGACAGCCGCGCCGGGGCCGCGACTACGAGCAGCCGGTGGAGATCACATTGGAGGAGGCCTATCGGGGCACCAAGCGCCTGTTCCAGATCGACAATCAACGCATCGAGGTGACCATCCCGGCCGGCGCACGCACCGGGACGCGGGTGCGAGTCGCCGGGAAAGGGGGGGCAGGCGTCGCTGGTGGCCCACCGGGGGATCTCTACCTGGTGATCAACGTGGCGCCGCACCCTCAGTTCAGGAGGAATGGGGATGACCTGGAGACTGATGTCCACGTGGATCTGTACACCGCGGTGCTTGGGGGCGAGACCCGGGTTTCGCTCCCCGATGGGAGCACTGTGATGCTGAAGATCCCGCCGGAGACCCAGAATGGCACCAAGTTCCGATTGAGGGGCAAAGGGATGCCCAAGCTGAATCGCCCAGGCGAACGAGGGGATCTGTATGCGCGGGTGGATGTGCGACTGCCCCAGAATCTGAGCCCCCGGGAGCGCGAGCTGTTCGAGGAGTTGTGCCGGCTTCGTTCGTCGCAAACCTAGGAGGCCAGATGAGGAGGTAGGACCATGTTCAGGAAGATCCTGTTCGCACACAATGCCACACCAGCAGCGGAACGCGCGCTCATCTACCTTGAGCATCTGGCGCGTACTGAGGGCTCCGAGGTGATTGTGCTCCATGTCTACGAGGTACCGGAGCGCTACATGGCCACCAGTGGCTACAAGGATCTGGTGGAGCAGCTAGAATCAGTGGCGCGGGAGGTCGTCAACGATACCGTGAGCTATCTGCAGGACGCAGGGGTTACGGCGGTGGGGATCACCGAGGCAAGCAAGTCCCCGGCACAGGTGATCCTCGAGACGGCCGTGGAGGAGGACGTATCGCTCATTGTGTTGGGGACGCGTGGACCGGCCAAGGTGACCGACATCCTGCTGGGGGACGTGAGCACCGAGGTGCTGCGGCACGCGCCATGTCCAGTGCTGCTGGTCCCATGATGTGTGCACATGGGTAGGCTCGGCTTTCCGGGCTTTCCGAGGTGGAGATCAAACTGATTGAGGTGATGAGAGGATGAAGAAGAGGACTCGCTGGGTTCTTGTGATTGTGACATTGCTGGCCCTGTCGCTCGGGTGTCTGCCGTCGCCCCCCACGATCATGGAGAGTGAACCGACCCCGGCACCAACACCTACCCCACAGCCTACGGTACCGCCTGTGGTTCTGGCGCCGCCCGAGGGGGCGCTGGCTGACCTGCAGTCCCAGGTAGAGGCGGTCTACGCGGCCGTGGGGGACTCCGTGGTCAACATCTCCGTGACCAGCATCGGCTATGATTTCTTCATGAACCCGGTGCCCCAGGAGGGTATGGGGTCTGGCTTTGTCTACGACACCCAGGGACACATCGTCACGAACTATCACGTCGTAGAGGGGGCTTCAGACATCAAGGTGACCTTCGCTGATGGCGCGACGCTGCCCGCGGAGGTGATTGGCGCCGACCCGACCTACGACCTGGCGGTCGTCAGGGTGGATCCGAGTGAGCACCCTGTGAAGCCCGTGGCCCTGGGGGACTCCAAGGCGCTGCACATTGGCCAGTTTGTGGTGGCCATTGGGAGCCCCTTTGGCCTGGAGCAATCGCTGACCTTTGGCGTGGTGAGCAGCCTGGGCCGCATTATCCAGAGCCCGGATCGGCGCTACATCGGTGAGGCGATTCAGACCGACGCGGCCATCAACCCCGGCAACTCGGGTGGACCACTGCTGGACCTCGAGGGGCGCGTAGTGGGAGTGAACGCACAGATCATCAGCCCGAGCCAGGCCAACGCGGGTATCGGGTTCGCGATCCCCGTCAACCTGGTCAAGCGTGTGGCCCCGCAGCTCATCGAGACCGGCACTTACAAGCACCC
>CAYLRT010000126.1:0-4530 GCA_964385885.1 uncultured Anaerolineales bacterium
CGCAATTCGACGAAACATCCCCTTTTCTACTGGCATACCATATCCCCTGAAGGTACGATCTTGCAGAGCACTCGTGATCCGGCCAGCGCCTCGATCGTTGTTCCATGCAACCCGGCAGTCGCCTCCAGGAACGCACGATAGGACTCATAACCCCACAGGCGTAGATCGATCACCGTCACATCGGGACGCCAACGGCGAGCATCCACACCGTACCAGAGTGCGAAAGTATAGCGATCCTCCTCCGAAAGGAGGACAGCGTTTTCAGGCAGAGCGTCCAATGTGGACCACAGCCAAGACTGCGCAACCTGATCCCCATGGAGGTCCATAGCACACCAGTTGACCGCCAGGAGTGCCAAAGGGATAAGCAATCCCGCCCAAGATGGCATCCCTTGCTCCTTCAGCCACATCATCCCCTCGCTCAACAACACAGTCCCCAATGGCAGGAATGGCACGAGATAGACCCAGGAATCCGCACTGTTATACCCCACCGCGAACAAACTGACGCTCCCCAACGCCAAAAGAAGCCCCAGAAGTTGACGGCGATCAGAACGCCATAGTCTGAACCCACCCACACCGACGACCAACAGGCCTGGCGGCGTGAACTGGCGGCTGAGCATAACGGCCCAGGCCAGAAGACGTCGTGGCAGGTATCGGCCGGGTAGCCCACCGGCATATCCCCAGTAGATTCGTCCCGAGACGTATGTTAGCCAACCAGAGAGTGTAGTGAGGTCCCCCCAAGGCTGAGGCCCTCTCACCGTGATCGGCAAGAGTGCATAGGGGACCAAACCGCAGATCAAGCCCGATAGGAAGGGCAGAGGACGAAATCCCTTCTGCCACACGAGATAGAACAGCAGAAAGATCGTCGCTGGATGCACGGAAAGCGCCCCACCCAGGGCCGCGCCAACAGCTATCCATTGTAAGCCAGCGTGCTTCCACGCATATGAAGCCGTGAGTAACAATACAGCCGTACTGAGAAGAGCGGCCATCGAATAGATTTCAGTAATGACCGCCTGAGACCAATACCATGGGGCGAAGGCCATCGTCAAGGCAGACGCCGTTGCTATCCAGGGCAGTACACCACGACGTCTCAGACAATGCCACACTAGCAGTGTGGCCCCCGCGGCGGAAACAGCAGAGAGGCCATTGAGAACGCGTGCGGGGTCCACATCGACGATCCGCACGAGCGTTCGCGCACACCAGTGATAAAGTGGGGCACCTGGCGGATGTGAAAGTCGCCCGATGGCCGCAGCCGCGATCAGGTCCCCTCCATCGCTACCCCGATGTTCCCATGTGATTGAGGGAGCCAAGGTTGCCCCATAGGCCCACAGCGTGGCGCCCACGACCACAAAAGAGGAACCCAGCCGCTCGCGCGCTGACATGCTATGCTCCCAGCTCAGGGTTACCGGTTCCGCCGCAAAACCTGAACGGCCAGACCCACAGCCAACGCCGTCCCCTGCACCAACACGCGCAGGAAAGTTACCCCTGGCCATACTACGGCTACGGCGCGATCCCTGGGCCATGCCCATCGGACGAACGGAAACGTAGTCAGGAGAAACGCAATGATGCTTCCAGCAGCCATGACCCACACTGGCTTCCAGAAAAGGGAGAAAACCAAAGCTCCGAGAAGAAGCACCATGAGGCCAAACTGCACCTTAAGCATGGGATCGGTGTGTGCGTCACCCCCGGCCTTTCTCGGGTAGCGCAGGTACAGCAGGGCACGCCAGAACCCAAAGCGCGCCTTGCGGCGCAGATAACGTCCAAGCGTCGCAGGATGCGTATGCCACACCCAGGCTTCAGGAACAAACACCAGTTTGTGGCCGCTTTGCGCCAAACGAAACGACAGATCCACATCCTCCGCGGAGGGAACGGGGTAATGGACGTCGAAACCTCCCGCAGCCACCAAAACGTCACGTCGGTATGCCGCTGCATACGTGTCGATGAAATCAATCTGCGGGAGCAAGCACATTCTCTCGTAGCGGATCTCAAACTCCAGTTGAACCAATCGGGCAATCAACCGAGTCTGCCGCGTGCGATAAGTCCCCTTGACCCCAACCGCATCTCCTCGCACGATGGGTTCAACCATGCGAGCAATCCACTCCCGTGAGGGCTCGCAGTCAGCGTCCGTGAAGAGCACCACTTCACCTTGAGCAACAGCCAGTCCCGCGTTGCGCGCGGCTGCCACACCACTGTGGGGCCTCTCGAGCACCACATCTGCCCCCGCCCCTGCCGCCACGGCGGCTGTCCCATCGCGTGACCCGTCGTCCACCACAATGATCTCATACAGGCTCCGACAGACCGATTGCTCCGTCAGAGCCATCACGCAGCGGTGGATCTGCTGGGCCTCCTCGTAAGCTGGGATAACGACCGAGTAGGCCGGACTGGACTCACTCATGGTACTCCGCCACCTCCGGCAAGACTGACGGTTGCCCGCTGGCATCCCCGTCTGCAGAAGGAATGGGCACGCCGTGGGAGCGCCCCACCCTCAGACTAAATAGCGCAAGCACGCCTGCCATAAGCAATGCAGGAACCAGCACAACGAGATGCAACACGAGCCCAATGGCCAACCCGAGGTCAGCAGATACTCCGAACAGTGTCAGGCCCGCAACGCAGATACCTTCAAAGACACCAATGCGTCCCGGGGTCGGAACCACGGCACTTCCCAACATCAGAGCAGCCAGGAGAAACACCGCGCCATCGATGGAATTCACGCCAAACGCGCGCATCACAGCCCAGTTCGCCATCCCACCCAGTGACCAGGTAAGGGCTGTATACGCCCCTACACCAATCATGACATCGGGGCGCCGCATGCTTGCGAGGGCCGACAACAGATTATCAACCCGTGGCAAGACCCATCGGTCTGCCTGCCCGGGAAGCCATCTTGTGACCCAAGAGGCCAACACCCGCAGCCCACGACGCCATCGGACAAGCAAGTAGAGTGCCGTCAGCCCGAAACCCACCATCACCAGGCTCCCCCACGTCGACTGGACAAACCATTCGGGGAGCGGCACCCAAATAATAAGCATCAGCCCGGTTGCACACAGCGCCAACAGATCCCACACCTTCTCCAAGGCAATGCTTGTCAGTGCTCGGGAGAGCGGCACGCTATGCAAACGATTAATCCAGAGCGCACGCGTCACATCCCCACTTCGCAACATGGGCACACCAGTATTCACAGCCTGACCCACCAGAAGAGCTGTCTGTGTAGGCCAGAAGCCCACCCTCTCTGACCCAAGCAGCACGCGCCATCGCCATGTGCGACTGAAAAAGGTACCCACGATAGCTACGAGCGCCAGGAGAACCCAGGGATAGCGAGCTTTGACGAGGGCAAGCTTCACAGCCCGCCACTCAAGATCCCGCGCCAGGACCCAACCAGCCACAGCCATCACGGCAAGGGCCAACAACCAACGCACGGCCATCCACACCCATTCGTTAGAAGCGCTGCGTCTCCTCACTCGAGCCGCCCCTGTTCTAGTCACGGACCATCTCCTGCCAGGCATTGCCAAGTTCTGTCCAGGCACCACTTACGGGATCCACTAAATTCCCGGTGGGATAGGCCATTGAAGCCATACTGAACCAACACCAGGCCTGAACCAACCGCCCCTCATCAGCGGCGACGCCCAAAGTGGGGTCCGACGCCGACAAGAAGAAACGCCATGCCCCCTCCAAGAAATCAATGACGACCTCCGACGGAAACCCATAGTCCTCTGGCATCGGAATCCCGTACTCAGAGACATAGAGAGGCAAACCTCCATACCCATGATCCGTCATCCATCGGCGAAACGCAAATATCTGGGCTTCAAAAGCCTCGAGGTTTGCCGAGTCCTCAATTTCATACAGACGCCCCACCTCTTCGGTAAAGCCGGGGGGAATGTCTACGCCCCAGCTATCACGCTCCTCTCGCAACATGTAGTTGTGAATGTGCCACGCATCTACCGGCATAGGCGCACCATAGAGCGCGTGGTAGTCGCGCAGCACAGCCTCGAGATAACGCAAACGCAAGGGTGTAGGTTGGGCTATGCCTCCCGCCGCGACGATCGCGTCAGGGTCACCTTGCTTAATCGCGTGATAGGCCTCATGGTAAAGACGCGCATACACGTCCGGGGGCACATTGTCCTGCCAGCGCACGTCGGGCTCATTCGAGATCAGCCACAGACTACCAGGACGAGCCGCGGCGACTTCGGAAAGCGTTGCCCTATCTGGCGTGATCAAGCCTCCTTCCATGCGTACCGTCTGAGCATAGTCTACCACGTGATCGACGGGTGTTGCGATCCTAACCTGCCAATCCATCACCCATCCCACACGTAACGCCTCAAGATCGTAAGGCGTCTCCACGCTACCAGGCAGAGAGACCCCAAGCCTCCACCGTTCCGTCGGCGGCACCCAGAGACGTGACCCCCTTTTGGGCAGACTGGCAATCAACGTAGGAGAAGGACTGGCCTCTGGCTCATCCTCGGTTGCCATGGATTCCCCCTCAGGCGCCTGAGTCGCGGTGGGAACGATGGGCTCAGGAGTCTGAGTGGCTGGAGGCTC
>CAYLRT010000126.1:4630-7599 GCA_964385885.1 uncultured Anaerolineales bacterium
TCTGTTCCACGGTCGTCGTCTCACCAGTCGGGCCAATCATAGCAGTGACCCCGCGCGGCGCCAGGAGCCAATCCTCCGCTAGGCTATGATATGAGGGATGCGCGAAGTTCGCGCAGAGACACGCCCAGGTGATAACCACCGACGGGTTACGCCAGGCATCCGCGTCTGCCCCCGTCAGGATCTTCTCATCCCCAAGCATCTGCATGCTACCGTGACCCACATAAATAATCGTTCCGGGACCTGCATTACTCCACCTGAACACCCGCTGTCGCGCGTCCTTGTCAGCGCTCATGATCCATGTGACATCCTGCCCAATATCAGCCAGTCGCTCCGCCAACCGAGAGAAATCAGGCTCATCATCGACGATCAGCAGCTCCCGAGACACTGGCACCCAGGCCAGCGTCTTACGCACTAACTGCGCAGTCTCCGTAGTCCCCGTCACTGGCCACCGCCCCAACGCCACAACTGCATGTTCACCGCCCCCAGTTGCCAACGCATAGTCCGATGGTGTGTATCCAACATGGGCGGTACGCACCCACGCCGTCGGCACGTAAGCTAGACCCGGCAGTGCTCGCGAGGCTGGAATCGGGCTCGCATCTCCAACCAGCAGCACCGATCGCAGATTGCCATGAGTTGCATACTCATGGACCATCGCCTGGATGGCTTCGGCTGAGGGTGCGCCAGATCCAAACACATCGTAGATCGCCTCTGGCGTAGTCACACCCACACGGAGTCCTTCACCCAGCCGAGCCTCCAGCAGAGGCTGCAACGCTGCGTGCAACGCCTCCGAGGCAACAACCAGATACTCAACATCCTTGAATCGCTGCGAATCCATCCCTGCTGCGGGACGTACCCCATCAGGTGCTGGTGCTTGCCATGGCAGACCAATCCAACCCTGCTCTCCCGACCGTTGGTCCACGACCAGGAGCCCACTCGCCTCCTCAAAGGTCGGAGGTACAAATCGAACTTCTCCTCCTGGCCCAACCACCACAGCCAGCCACGACTGCTCCGCCACATCGCTCAACGGTCCCAGGTCCCAGCATACCTGGTTTTCGCGCTCCGCATACCAAGGACGCCACGAACTCCCCGAGAGAACCAATGATGCACGCCAGCCCACCGTCACGCGATCCAACCAGTTCATCTCCACCGGAGCCTCGGTGTCCCCAGGGGTGACTAACCCGAGCGTGTGCACACCAACATATGTATTCGAGGGAATTTCCACAGACCAGCGTTCGAGACCACGTCCATCCCAACGATGATCTCCGACCACTACCCCGTCCCACAGCACCTTGAGGTGATGGTCTGGATTTTGCGGCATACTGCTCTGTCCCCATATTGAGAGGGTCACCGAGACCGATGCCCGTGCCACCACATCCGTCAGGGTCACAGGTACGGTCACCAGTTCCCCTACCGGTAACGGCTGCCACACCCATGGCGGATCCATCGGTGCAGTGGAACGGAAGACCGCGTCTACCTCATACGTGGATTCGACCCACGAATCACGTTGACACTCACCCGTCACAGAAGCTGGCGTCGACGCCACTGCGACGCGCCCTTCTCCCTGTTCCAGGCTCAATCGATAGCTCTCAACCGCCTGCCGTTGGGGTGCAGAGACTTCTCCATAAAAGAGAAGACCAGGGCCTCCCGGGGAGTCGAGCCAGAGAAATGGCACCACGGCCCCATCTCGCGTCAGCCGGATGGAGTCAGGATCGACCTCCTCCGAGTCAAGTCCTAATCCACGCCACCATGCCGGGCCCAGCCATCGGGGCCCCTCAGAGGAGACCCACAGCACCCAGGATGGATCCAAGGACGGCTCCGAGACCGCAATCCCCCGAGCCGCCAACGTCGACCGAACCGGGGCAGATTCAGGTGAGGACCGGCTGCATCCCACCAGAGGATCCAACAGCAATATCAGACAGAGGATACAACCAAGGGCTTTCTCCGACCTCAGCTTCGCCGCCAGAGCCAGATCCCTCCCGCAATGAGGCCCAGGCCTAGCACACCACTGAGGCCAAGCCACATGCCTGTGACAAGTCGAGGACGAGAGGCTGCCTCGGCACCGAGGACAACTGGCATGTCGGCCACAGGCTCTCCTGGAACCGCCGAGACATCCTCGGTGTTGGAAGGCGTTACCGCGATCTCTTCTCCTGTCCCTGTCCCGCAGTCGGTGATCTCCAATACAGGAGTCTCAACAGGCGAAAACGCAGATGACGCCGCCGAGGGCAGAGGAGTCGGCTCAGGCGTTGCAGGACTTACTGCCACAACTGTGGGTGTCAGAGTCGCAGCAGGCGTCCTACCAGGAGATAGGGTGGGCTGGGGCGTCGGTGACCCAAGAGGGGAGATAGGAGAGATGGGGGTGGGCGGACTGCCAGGACAGGTTCCAGTCACATCCAGCGTCACGCTGAAAAGCTCGGATTGTCCGTCCAGATACGTGACATACAGCGTATGGGTCTCATCATAGCACGGACAGAACGTCTTAGCGCCCAAGCCAGACACGCCTGCTCCATCCAGGTACACAGCTCGGACATGATTGGTCTGCCACTGTACCGTGCTACACTCGCCAGCGTTCAGTTCAGTGGGATCCGCCCAGAAGAGGACAGAAGCCTCCGGAGAAGCCGTTGGCTGGTCCACCAGAGTGCTCGTGGGCGTCGCACTGGGAGTCGCCGTAGGCGTTGACGTGTCCGGTGGCGCCACATTGATGCCAGCTGACTCAGGCCCCACGAACTCTCCTGTCGAGCCATCACTGGGGATATCCTGCACCTTATAGTAGTAGAGGATCCCGGGCGTGACCTGTACATCCATGAACACATAAAACGCCCCCGCCCAAGAGTCATCACTCGGGATGAACTGATCCTGTGGTTGGCCGAGCGGCAACTTCTCATACGGGCCGTTGACGTTTTCGCTCCGCCAGACATAGAAGCCCAGCTTGTCAGACTCGCTTCCAGTCTCCCAATAGACGTAGATCTCCT
>CAYLRT010000127.1:0-7496 GCA_964385885.1 uncultured Anaerolineales bacterium
CCCCAAATACAACTCCGACTACACGGACTATGAGGAGTTCGATCAGAGGATCAACCTCAGGACGAACCCCGAGTGCCCGACGCTCAACCCATGGATGGTCACGTCCTACGAGCCCTCCCTGCGCCAGGTGTGGGAGCGTAACCCCTACTACTACGCGGTCGATACCGAGGGCAACCAACTGCCGTACATCGACAAAATCGACGCGGAGTTCGTTGAGGATGCCGAGGTTCAGAAGCTGAAGATCATGCAGGGTGACGTGGACTGGGTGCACTTCCATAAGGCCACGCTGGCCGATGTCGGCACCTTGAAGGACAACGAGGATGCCGGAAACTATGAGGTCCGGTTCTGGGACAGCGGCTCTGGCACCGGCATGATGTACTTCTGGAACCACGACCATCCTGATGAAAAGCGCCGTGAGTTGTACCGCAATCCCAAGTTCAAGCAGGCTATGTCCTTCGCGCTGGATCGCCCGCGCATCAAGAAGGTCGTCTACTACGAGACCGGCATGATGACCACCGGCACCATGAGCCCCAAGGCCATCGAGTTCAACTTCAATGCCGAGGCACAGGCGCTGTACCAGAAGGCCCGCGATGCCTATGTGGCCTATGATCCTGACAAGGCCAAGGCATTGCTGGACGAGATCGGCGTGGTGGACAGCAATGGCGATGGTTGGCGCGAGTACCCCGATGGCAGCCCGCTGGAGGTGATCATCGACGTGCAGGCTGATGCCGGCGATGAGTGCATGCGCACGTTGGAGATCGCGACCGAGAACTGGAAGGATGTCGGCCTCAATATCGTGATCAATCAGATGCCGCCCTCGGACTTCGGGGTTAAGTGGGAGGCTGGTCAGCTCAGCATCCACACCAACTGGGAGGTCGGTGATGGACCCGACCACCTGCTGTACCCGAGCTGGGTCGTCCCCAATGAGCCGGGCCGCTGGGCGCCGCTGTCCGGCAACCGATTGCTCTACAAGGGCACGGAGCGCGAGGACACTGAGCTCGACAAGAGCCCGTGGGATCGTCAGCCGCCACGCTTCGCCTCTACGGAGCGCGATCTGATTGGTGAGCCGGTATGGAAGTTGCAGGAGGATCTGTATCCCAAGGCGATCGTGGAGCCTGATTCCATCAAGCGCCATCACCTGGTATGGGATATGGTCAATATCCACATCGACAACACTTTCTTCATCGGTACGGTGGCGAACTACCCGCGTATCATCTTCGTGAGCAAGGACATGATCAATGTGCCCTATCGCGAAGATCTGAAGCTGGGTGGTTTTGTAAATCCGTGGATCATCCCCTATCCGGCTGTTACGAACCCTGAGACCTATGCCTTCAAGAAGTGAGGTGGGCTAGGTAAACACCGCAGGGTGGTTTCTGAGGGCAGGGGGGGAAGACACCCATTCTTTCCCCCCCTGCGCTTTCAGGGATCTGAGCGCCAGGAGGAAGGCAAGATGACAGCATACTTAATACGTCGCTTGGGATATATGCTGGTGACCCTAATCTTTGTGACCATTGTGGGTTTTTTGGTGATCGAGTTGCCTCCAGGGTCATATCTTGAGTTCTACATTGACCAGTTGCGGCAGCAGGGCGGGAACGTGACGCAAGACCAGATCGTGGCTCTGGAGAGACGCTATGGTCTCAACGATCCAATCTATGTGAAGTTCTGGAAGTGGATCTCTGGCTTCCCTAGAGGTGACTTCGGAGAGTCTTTCCAGCACCATCGGCCGGTCAGTGAGTTGATCTGGGAACGGCTGGGCTACACCGTGTTAATCTCATTCACGACGCTGATTGTGAGCTGGTCGTTAGCCATACTGGTAGGGGTGTACTCCGCAACTCACCGCTATACCATTCCTGATTACATCATCACCGCCATTCAGTTTGTGGCTATGGCGATCCCCAATTTCCTTCTGGCTCTGATCCTGATGATCTTTCTGCAGCAGACATTTGGTCTGAAGGTGGGGACATTATACTCACCGGAGTATCGGGACACGCCAATGTCGCTGGCTAAATTCCTGGACTTGTTAGGCCACATCTGGTTGCCGGTAGTGGTTTTGGGATTCGCAGGCACTGCCTGGACGAGCCGTGTGATGCGAGCTAATCTATTGGATGTGCTCAACATGCAGTACATCCAGACGGCGCGTGCCAAGGGAGCACCAGAACGCACGGTGATCTGGAAGCACGCTGTGCGGAACGCCCTTCATCCACTGGTCATGACGCTGGGCATGAGTCTGCCAGGTCTTTTCTCGGGTGAGACCGTGGTATCAACCGTGCTCAATCTTCCCACCAGTGGTCCCATCTACTTCCAGGCTCTGATTCAGCAGGATATGTATCTCGCGGGGACGTTCTTGTTCTTTTTCGCCATTGCGTTACTCATAGGCAATCTGTTGGCCGACATTCTACTGGCCTGGCTTGATCCCAGGATCCAGTATAGCTGAGGATGAGACCATGGCTAAGCTCTTAGACAAGTCCGCAATTGTGACGGGAGTTGACGCACAAGAGGTCAGCGAGGTCGGCGAGCTTTCTCAGGGCCGACTGACCTGGTTGCGGTTTAAACGTAACAAACTGGCGGTGATCGGTGGTATTGGTCTGATTGTCCTGTATATTCTGGTGGCGCTCGGCCCCTTCCTGGCGAGCAATGACTACATGTTCCAGAATCAGGACTACCTGTACGGCCCTCCGACACCGATCACATTTATCGGCCCAGATGGGAAACTCGGGCTGCGCCCCTATACTTTCGAAGTCAGTACCCGGCTGGACCCGGAAGCGTTCAAGTTCGTGTTTGATATCAATCGAGAGCATCGCCTTCCACTCCGCTTCTTCGTTCAGGGGGACGAGTACAAGTTGCTGGGGCTCTTCCCCAGCAGGGTGCATTTGATCGGGGTTGAGGGGGGGCAGCGTTTTTACCCCTTGGGAGCCGATGCGTTGGGTCGGGATGTGTTCGCCCGTTTGTTGATCGGCGGACAGGTCTCGCTGACAGTGGGGTTGGTGGGTGTGGCGCTCACCATCGTTTTCGGTTCGATCATGGGGGCGCTCTCTGGCTATGTCGGCGGATTGGCTGATGACATCATCCAGCGGGTCATCGAACTCATCATGTCATTCCCCACAGTGCCGTTGTGGGCTGCGCTGGCTGCTGCCCTCCCCCCTATCTCGGCCGACTTCACCACGCTGGATCGCTACTTCCTGATCACGGTGATTCTGTCGTTGGTGAACTGGACCGGCCTGGCCCGGCAACTGCGGGCCAAGGTGATGGCCTATCGGGAATCGGACTTCGTCATGGCGGCGCTGGCGGCTGGAGCTTCGGATCGGCGCATTATCTTCGCGCACATGCTGCCGAACGCGTCTAGCCACATCATTGTGGTTGCTGCGCTTTCGATCCCCGGCATGATCCTGGGTGAGACGGCGCTGAGCTTCCTGGGGCTGGGGATTTTGCCGCCCGCCGTGAGCTGGGGCTCGATGCTGACCGATGCGCAGCACGTGGCCGTGGTGATTGAACACCCGTGGCTGATGACGCCTGGGGTTGCGGTGATTCTGGCAGTGCTCTTCTACGCTTTCCTGGGAGATGCATTGCGTGACGCCGCTGATCCATACTCCATCTAGTAGTAGGGAAGGGAACTGCCATGTCCGAACAACCAAGCGCACAAGCAGTGGCCCCCGGGCCGCAGGCAGAGACGCAGGTAGCCACGCAGTCAGATAAGATCCTGGATGTAAAGGACCTGCATACCTATTTCTTCACCGATTTGGGGGTCGCACGCGCCCTCAACGGTGTGACCTACAGCATTCCGCGCGAGAAAGTGCTGGGTGTGGTGGGAGAGAGTGGGTGCGGCAAAAGTGTGACGGCGCTATCTATCATGCAACTGGTGCAGCCGCCAGGTCGCATCGTTCGTGGTGAGATTGTTCTCCATCGGCAAACCGGAAAAGGGGAGGAGGACGTGGTCATCACCCACCTTGACCGTCACAGCGCGGAGATGCGCCGTATCCGAGGTGCCGAGATCGCCATGATTTTTCAGGAACCTATGACATCCCTGAACCCCGTATACACCATCGGGGCTCAGATTATGGAGGCGGTGCTGCTGCACCATGATGTGGATAAAGCAGAAGCGCGGGCACGAGCCATCCGCATGTTGGATCGAGTGGGAATGCCGTCGCCAGAGATCGTGGTGGATCAGTACCCGCACCAGATCAGTGGTGGCATGCGGCAGCGTGCCATGATCGCACTTGCACTCTCCTGTTCGCCCTCGCTGTTGATCGCCGATGAGCCGACCACTGCGCTGGATGTTACAACGGAGGCGCAGATCCTGGACCTGATGCGTGAGCTTCAGCATGACATTGGGATGAGCATCATGTTCATCACTCATGACCTAGGCGTGATCGCGCAAATGGCGGATGAGGTGGTGATTATGTATCTGGGTCGTATCGTGGAGCAGTCGCCCGTCGTTCCGCTCTTCTATGATCCCAAGCATCCTTATACCAAGGCGTTGCTGCGGTCGATTCCGCACATCAGCGCGGAGCGGAACAAGGAAAGGCTGCAGCCGATCCGTGGCGTAGTGCCCAATCCCTATTCGCGGATTTCAGGCTGTCCATTCCATCCGCGTTGTGACTCCTTCATGCCAGGCGTGTGCGATGTCAAGGTTCCAGGCGTGACTCGTCTGGACGACAACCGTACGGTGCGTTGTTTCCTGTACTCCGATAGGGTGGAAGAGAATAATGAGCAGCCAAGCTAATTTCATTGATCGCGATAGCGAAAATCTGCTGCTGGATGTACGCGGGCTGAAGAAGTATTTCCCTATCCGTCGTGGTCTCTTTCAACGAGTGGTAGGCCACGTGAAGGCGGTGGATGGGGTGAATCTCTTTATCCGTGAGGGTGAGACTCTAGGCTTAGTGGGGGAGAGTGGCTGTGGGAAGACCACAACCGGACGTACCATCCTACATCTTCTGGAGCCGACGGCAGGCAGTGTGATGTTCAAGGATCCGGACATGGGATGGGTGGACCTCGCCAAGATGTCGCGCCGAGAACTGCAACCGATTCGCCCCCACATGCAGATTATCTTTCAGGACCCGTTCATGTCGTTGAACCCCCGCATGACGGTCATGCGCATTGTCGCCGAGCCACTGGTGATCAACAAGGTGGCCGAGGGTGAGGAGCTAAGGGATCGGGTCGCGGAGATGCTGGAGGTGGTGGGGCTGCGACCGGAGTACATGAGCCGATATCCTCACGCGTTCAGTGGCGGCCAGCGCCAGCGGATTGGTATCGCTCGTGCGCTGATTCTGCGTCCTAAGCTGATTATCTGTGATGAGCCTGTCTCGGCACTGGATGTATCCATTCAAGCGCAGGTATTGAACCTGTTGGAAGATCTGCAATCACAGTTCGATCTCACCTATCTGTTTATCGCACATGACTTGTCGGTGGTGCAGCACATCTGCAACCGGGTGGCGGTCATGTATGTGGGGAAGCTGGTGGAGCTGGCTTCGACGGAAGAGCTCTACTTCAACCCCAAGCACCCGTATACCGAAGCGCTCATGGCTGCGGTGCCCATCGCGGATCCCATGCGCCGTGGCCGCCCTGTTCGTCTTCCAGGCGATGTGGCGAATCCAGCCAATCCCCCAAAGGGCTGTTACTTTCACCCACGCTGTAGCTACGCCCAGCCCATTTGCTCTCAGGAGGAGCCGCCTCTGCGAGAGATCGAGAAGGACCACTTCGTGGCGTGCCACTTTGCGGACAAGCTGCATCTGAAGGGAGTGCTGGAGGCCCATGCCGGAGCGTAACGACAGAGTGAAGCTTGGCTTCAAAGGGATTGCCGCTTACCTAGTGCTGTGGATTGTGTCCACAGCACTAGTTCTGGTGGACATGGTATTGGTGCGCAGTGCCTGCATGGAGCTGCTGGCGTGGTATGCCAAGGTCCGCAACATCGCTGATACGGCGGCGCGGTTCAGCTTTGGCTTCGTGGTTGACGCGGTGGATCGGGGCCTGCTGTTGGTGATGGCTGTCGCTGGGTTAGGGGCAGCCATAGGATTGGAGGCCCTCTATCGTCATCTTGCAGAGCATCGTAGGCTGCTACGGGATGGGTGGAAGGTGCCTGCGATCCTGGTAGGGCTGGCCCTGATTAGCCTGCTGATCCGCTTTGCTCTCTAAGTCTGAGTCTCTGATGAGCCACCGTGGGTGCGGAGGGGTTCCACGAATGCCAGCTCCCGCTCGAGTTCCTGCACTCTGGCACGACGTCGGACCAAAGCGCGCTTGAGTTGGAAGCGACGCAGTCGCCAGTGGGGGTGGCGAAACAGGCGCGTGAAGATGCCTGGTCGCGACTGAGACAATCGCTTTCCAAGGTCCTGATACTCCCGATGTGCCGTCTGGCAAACCATCAGTTGGGTCCAATACTCAACCTCGGTTTTCGAAACCATCATATGGTGAGCGAGGATCCGGGTCACCTCGGCCATGATCTCAATCCCCACCTCACGATGAGGTGATGGCAGCTTATTACGAAACGCGGCCTGCAGACCCGTGTACGCCTGCAGATAAGCACGCAGGGCGTCCTTGGCAGGTGGTGAGAGCTGGTCGGGCTGTCGGCGGGCGCCGAGCAGATCTGGTGTTCCATTTTCCAGGGCCCAGAGATAGGCTTCCTGGGCACGCATGACAGTCTCCTGGGCCTCTAGGTTAACCAGTTGGTTGCAGTGTGGGCAGTTGACCGCAGCAGGCCCAGAAGAGTCGGAGACGGCCTCCAGCGGTTGGCCGCAATGTGGACATTTGAAGCCAACTTCCCAGAGATCGTTCTCCATACGACTAGAGAATCTCGGCCGTCATCATCGTGTTGTAAAACATCCCCTCCCAATAGGCGAACTCCTCTTCGGTCGCCCCCTGGGCGATCAAGATGAGCTGGCCTTCGGCCCAGAAGATGTTCCGCACCCACCGCTTGCGTCGGATTCCATCCTCGAGAAAGGTGAATCGCGCCTCAAAGACCTTGAGCGTTGGGGTGATCGTCTCGTCTGTGGACTCGATCTCCACTCCAGGAAGCGCCTTCAGACCGTCATAGAAACCCTCCCGCAACACGGGGATGTCCTCCTCTGTGACGGGGTATTCCAGGATGCGCTTCTCGGCTGCAAAGCTGGTGTCGATCCGATCGGGATAGGGAGTGAAGATGACACCATGATGTCCTTCGGTCATGGGGATCTCACGCCAGTCCGAGGGAAGCCACAGGGAATAACCTCCCTCAACGTCCAAGTGTCTGTGCATGCCACGGTAGCGGGGGCGCTCTCTAGTCACGATATTGACCTCCTGGGATCTGAGTTACCCTACCCGTCTGGACTGCGCATGAAGAGTGCGTGGAGACCCGTGTGTTGGGTAATCTACCTTAATTAGCTTCAACATTCTAACACGGTAGGCACCTTCGTCAAGCGGTGACGTGCAGGCAGTCAGTGGGAAGTCGGGGTATATGGAGGGAGATGTTCACTTCCTTCGCTAACGCTGTGTTGACTTACGCCGGGATCGGCGCTTACCGAATCCGC
>CAYLRT010000128.1:0-7224 GCA_964385885.1 uncultured Anaerolineales bacterium
AAGAGCGCGGCGGCCAGTCCATGCGTCAGGAGCCAGGCCCCTATGGGCGATCGGCGCCGCGGTGGGCGCCGTAGCCAGTCGAGAGCCAGGGCGAGATCCAGGCTCGCCAGCGTCAGGACGTAGGTGTACTGGGTGTAGAGCCCGGCTGCTATGCAGAGGGCCAGGGCCCAGGGTGTACCTCTCTTCCACCATGCCCCCCTCGCCCGGGTTTGTGCCATCCGAACGCCCAGCCACAACGTCAGCGCGGAGACCAGGCTGAGTTGGGCGTACATTCGGGCCTCCTGGCTGTAGTAGACCGCCAGAGGGTGCACGGCTGCCAGAAGCGCCGCTGCCGTCATGGGGCCCAACGCGGAAGACGCTTGCAGTCTGGTATCTGGCTTGCCAAGCAACAGCCGCACAGCCGCCGCTACCACCGCCACCATCAGGATGCCGCAGAGGGCTGAGTAGCTGCGTAGGGCGAACTCCGAGGTCCCGACCAGCATCCGCCAGTAGTGGAGGAGAATATAATACCCCGGAGGGTGGATGTCACCGGCGGCCCCTTCAAGGATCAGGCGCAGGGGCCGCTCTACCAGGCGGGCAGTGTTACCCTCGTCGTTCCAGAAGGACTGGAAGCCAAGGTGATAGAATCGCAGCCAGGCTCCTAACCACAGGACGGGGATCAGGGAGGCCATGGGATGGCCCCTGGGGGGTCTCGCGGCTCCGCTCATCTCCGCATGCCTCCTGGAGGAAGCCTGGTGCGCTAGGGCGCGCGGCCTGGGCCTGGAGTGACAGGTGATGTGCCCAGCACATAGCGCTCCAGGGCTTTAGCCGCCCCGTCCTCGGCCAGAGTGGGGGCAATCCAGTCCGCTGCTGCTCTGACTTCAGGGACAGCGTTCCCCATGGCCACACCGACGCCCGCCCACGTGATCATCGAGAGATCGTTACGCTGATCGCCGACTGCCATGACAGCCTCCCGGGGGATGTCCAGATAGGCGGCCAGCCACGCCAGGGCCGCCCCTTTGGTGATGCCTGGTGGGACGACCTCGATGAACTCGGCGTGAGATTGGATGATCTCAGCCGTCTGTCCAAAATGCGCTTGCAACACGCGCTCCATGGCCTCGATCTGGGCTGGCTCGGCGACGAAAAGCACCTTGTCTGCGGTGCGCTCCTGCAGGACGGCCGCCAGCTTGGGTTCCACGGTAGGGTCGGGGCCCAAAAGCCGTTCGTAATAGCTCATGGGATGCCGCAGGCTATCGAGGTAAAGCTGCCCCTCAGCGTAGAGCACAGTGTGCCACCCGTGACTGCGGCCCAACTCGATCGCCAGGTGGGCCTCATCCTCGCCCAAGGGGGTCCGATGCAGTACTTCACCCTCGGGTGCCTGGATCCAGCCGCCCTGGTAGCAGATGAGCGGGGCATGGATATCCAGTTGGCGGGCGAAGGAGACGGTGGCGGAGAACATGCGCCCTGTCGCCAGGGTGATGATCGTGCCCTGCTGCTGTGCGCGCGCGATGGCCTCACGCACCCCGACGCTCATCCGAAGGGCATGATCCACCAGCGTGCCGTCCAGATCGAGGGCCACCAGCCGTATAGAGTGGGGCTGGGAGGGGGCAGGAGACACTGGTGCTGTAGGCGTAGACCTGGGCTCTGAGGACAAAGGCTCTGCTTGGGACTTAGGGGAGCTTACCACCGCCGACCCGCCCTCATGGCATCCGGAGTACCGAGACCGTCACTGCAGTCAGGGTGATCATTGCGGCCAGGGTGCCGATCCAAAGGAAATAGGCCAGCAGGCGCTCCCGGTGATAGAGAAGGAACCCCAGCGTCACGTTGATCAGCAACGATGCGGCACCCAGGATGGGGAAGTAGAAAATGCGCCGCGGGGGAGCCGTCAGCAGGGGGGTACCCTGCGGCGTGACCCGCAGGATCACCTCTTGTGGCAGGCTGGGATAGCGCCAGAAGAGAAATCCGAGCAGAGCAATGAACACGACTGCGCTCCCTGCCAGAGTCACCAACGCCAGACGGTCGCGCCAGATTTCCCAATCGAGGAATTTCGGGTGAGTCGCGTAAGGCTCGATGTCCTGGGTGGGTCCCATCTCCAGCCGTTCGTGCAGGGCAGCAAGGAAACCCTCCAGATCGGCCGGGGAGATTGCGTAAGCCATCCCGTCGGTGCAGATGACTACCTGTGATGCAAGGGGCTGGGTGGCAAAGAAGAGGACGGGATCCAACGTCTGACGTCTATCCTCCTGCTGTAGCTGAGCTTTCCCAACTGCCAGGAAGTAGCCAGGCCAGCGCAGCGTGGGAAGGATGTGCAGGTCGGTCAGGTCACTACCTCGAATCACAGCGCGTACCGTGCCCATAGGTACCTGATGTGTCACCGGCCCCCAGCGAATGGTCAGGGCGTTGCGGTCCATCTCATAGTCGGCGTTGATGAGGCCCCAGAGCTGATAGAGCACGCGGATGGCCAGGCCAAAGGAGAGACAAGCTCCCAGGATTAAGAAGAAGCTTCGCAGCGAAGGCGGCTGGGTGACGACTGGTACTATGAGCCCCACCGCGGCGGCGATGAGGATCACCGTAAGCGTCAGCCCGGCGATCCAGCCGGTGCGGAGCGGGGGTGACCAGTGGTTTTCCATCGGTGCCTGTCAGATCCTAATGGTTAGAGTTCCTGGCGGGACTCAAGCGCCCTCAGCAGGGTGGTGGCGTCCGCGTACTCAAGGTCCCCGCCCACCGGCAGACCGCGGCCCAGGCGGGTGATGCGCACCCCCAGGGGCTTCAGACGCTGGACCAGATAGGTGGCTGTGTAGTCACCCTCGCTGGTGGGATTGGTCGCCAGGATCACCTCATGCACCTCATGCTCTTGCACACGTTTCTCGAGCTCTGCGATCTTGAGGTCCTCGGCGAAGACACCCTCCAGCGGCGAGATGGCGCCGTGGAGTACGTGATAGACGCCGTGATATTTCTCGGTGCGTTCCAATGAGAGCAGGTCCATGGGCTCCTCAATGACGCAGATCAGGCCGTGGTCTCGGGTCGGGTCGGCGCAGATGGGACAAGGATCCTGCTCCGTGACGTTGTAGCAGGTGGAGCAAAACTGCGTCTTGGTCACCAGTTCTTCCAGAGCCTCGGCGAGCTGCAGTGCCAGCTCTGACCTGCCCCGTAGCAGGAAGAAGGCCAGCCGTGAGGCAGTCTTGGGGCCAATCCCCGGTAACTGTGAGAACGTCTCGATCAGCCGGGTGACGGAAGGGGGAACTGCGCCGGTAGTCATGACACTCTCACTCTCTCAGAACGCGTCAGGCTAGGCCTAAAGACCAGGGATGTTCAACCCACCGGTCACCGCCGACATCCGCGAGGCTACCATGGCGCGCGCTTTCTCGATCCCCTCGTTGATGGCCGCGAGGATCAGGTCCTGGAGCATCTCCACATCCTCGGGATCCACCACCTCTGGGTCGATCTCGAGGCTCTTTACCTCGAGGGCGCCATTGATGACGAGTTTGACTACTCCCCCGCCCGTGGAGACAGTAATCTCCTCCTGGTTGGCCTCCTGCTGGATGGCTTCCATCTCCTCCTGCATCTTCTGCACCTGCCGCAGCAGGTTGTTGGGGTTCATAGGCATGGCTCCGCGTGGCATTCTTCTTTTGGACATCGTATCTCCTCAAATGATCTCAATGGTTGACTGCGTTACATACGATCGGTTGACCCTCAGGGAGCGACACGGGGGACAGCCCCCAGTTCCTCCTGGGCCCGTCGGATCAGCTCGTCGTCCTCCGGCGTGAGACCCCCAGATGGGGGTGGAGAGGCCGGTTTGTCTGGCGGTTGAGGCTCCCATTCTTTGGCCAGCACACAGCGGACGGTTGCCGGTTGGTTCAGGACCTCCGTCAGCCTCCGTTCGACAGCGCGGAGATTATCCGATTGCATGACCTTACCACGGTGGAACTCGTGCTGGAAGACCAGCACAAGGCGTCCATCGTCATCCAACCCACCAGGCGTCGCGTCCCGGAGTAATGCCCCCAGGGAGACCGGGCGCACACTGCGGATGACCTCCGGCCACGCCGCTTGCAGCGCCGCAACGGTGGGCGCGTCCGATGTGCTACTAGGTGTTGCGGGGGCCGTGGCCTGGGAGACAGGAGTTTCCTCCGCTCGTTTGCCGCCGTTGTCCTGAGATGCCGGCTGTCCAGTGCGTGCGGCAGTAGCCCGCTCGCGTCTGGTGGGGTGCGCTGGGGCAGCCTTTTTCCCTGGGCGCGAGCCTGGTGTCACCGCCGGCGTGCTCGGTTGCGTGGATGCTGGGCTCTCCTCCATCAGCACGGAGCGTACGAACGCCAGCTCCAGCGGGAGCTGAGGTTGCCATCCGGCTCGCTGTTTGTTTGCCGCTTCGCTGAAGCGTTGGATAGCGTCGATGAGGGCCCTGGGCTCTGCCCGCCGCGCCAGATCCTCAAGGACTGCACGTTCCTCTGTAGTGGGCTCGGTCCAGGTCTGCCCGGCCCCAATGCGCATGAGCAACAGACCGCGCAGGTAGTCAGCAGTCTGCCGTGCCAGTTGCCTGGGGTCCGCTCCTCCGTCGATCGCACGGTTGATGATATCCAATCCTTGCTTTAAGTCCTTCTCGACCCAGGCCTGCAGGAGCGTGCGCACGACCTCGCGGCGCTCTGCGCCCAGCATCAGCCGCACGTAGTCGGCGGTGATAGTCCCCGATGCGGCTAATTGATCCAGCAGGCTGATAGCATCGCGCATGCTACCGGTGGCCGTGCGGCCGATCAGGTCCAGTGCTTCAGGCTCGGCCTGGATGCCCTCGGCCTGGGCAATGCTCTGCAGACGCTCGACGATCTCGCGCAGAGGGATACGGCGGAACTCGAAGCGCTGGCATCGGGAGAGGATCGTCTCTGGGATGCGATGTACCTCGGTGGTGGCTAACACGAAGATAACGTGTTCCGGTGGCTCTTCCAACGTCTTGAGCAGTGCGTTGAAGGCGGAGGTGGAGAGCATGTGGACCTCGTCGATGACGTAGACCTTGTACCTGGCCTGTGCTGGGCGGAATCCTACCTTCTCCAGCAGGCTGCGGATGTCATCCACGCCTGTGTTGGAGGCAGCGTCCATCTCGATCAGGTCCAGGAACCGTCCTTCGTTGATAGCCTGACAGCTTTCACACTGGTTGCAGGGGCGTTCCTCCACAGGGGCCTGGCAATTGACGGATTTGGCAATCAAACGGGCGGTGGTGGTCTTACCCGTGCCCCGCGGGCCGGCCAGCAGGTAAGCGTGGTGGATGTGCCCGGTGCGCAAGGCGTACCGCAGCGTCTGCACGACGTGTTCTTGTCCTATCAGGTCGTCGAACGTTTGTGGGCGCCATTTGCGGTACAGCGCTTGCCCCATGGTCTCCTCCCGAGAAAGCAGGAGTAGTCTAACATGGAAGCGAAGGGTGACAAGCTATTGCCTTCAGACTTACTGCGTGGCGCGCTGTCTTGCCCGAAGCTGCCCACAACCGGCCTGGATGTCGATACCTCTGCGCAGCCGAAGGGTATATGGCACATGGTGCCGATTCAAGATCTCCGTGAAACGGCTGATGCGCTCGGGTGAGGAGGGGGCACCGTCAAAGGCTTCTGTGGGGTTGAGGGGAATCAGGTTGACGTGCGCCAGCATGCCAGCTACGCGCGCCGCCAGTGCGGTTGCCTGCTGCTCCGTATCCGTCAACCCCTCGATCAGGATCCATTCGAAGGTCACCTGGCGGTTGGTCTTCTCGATGTAGGTGTGGAGCGCACGGAAGAGGGCGTCGAGCCCATGACGACGATTGATGGGCATGATCTGGTTGCGCACCTCATCCGTGGCTGCGTGCAGAGAGACTGCCAGGTTCACCTGTAGCCCCTCGTCGGCGAAGCGTAGGATGCCCGGCACGACGCCTGCGGTGCTCACCGTCATACGGCGCTGTCCTAACTCCAGCCCCTGAGGATCCATCAGGCGGCGAATTGCTCTCAGGGTTGCCTCGTAGTTCAGGAAGGGCTCGCCCATCCCCATGAAGACGACATTGCTCAGCCGATTGCCCTGGGCCTGCAGCTCCCGCGCGAAGTGTAACACCTGGGCCACGATCTCCGCTGTGCTCAGGTTGCGTTGGAAGCCCATCTGTCCCGTGGCACAGAACTTGCATCCGACGGGACACCCCACCTGGGTGGAGATACACGCGGTGCGGCGATTTATGTAGCGCATCAGCACCACCTCCACCTGGGCCCCGTCGGCCATCTCCAGGAGGTCCTTGCGGGTCTCACCGTCCAGGGATTCCTGGGTTGCCAGCACTGTCGGCACGTAGAGCGTGGTCTCCTCGGCCAGGCGGTTGCGTAGGGCCTTGGGCAACGAGGTCATGTCCTGTGGGGTGGTGACCAGGTGTCGATAGAGCCATTCCCAGATCTGACGAGCGCGATAGCGTGGCTCGCCCCAGGAAGTTACCAGGGCTTCCAATGCCTGGCGGTCCAGCTCATAGAGGTCGGGGCGGGCAGCACGCTCTTTGATCTTCTCCGTCATGGGTTTTATCTCCTATCGCTCGTTGAGCCTAGCGTTGCTATCAGCGCGTCGAGACCATCGAAGACGGCTGTGGGGCGGATGGGCGAACGCTTCAGGTCGGCCCGCTCGGTCACACCCGTGAGCATGAGGGCTGTGGGCATGCCCAGCCGAAGTCCTCCCAAGATATCGGTATCCAGCCGATCCCCGATGACCAGCGTGCGCTCCGGCCGGCTGTGCATTCGTTCCATCGCCTGACGATAGAGGGCTGGCTCAGGCTTTCCGATGGTGATGGGATGGACATCGGTCGCGGTCTCCAGAGCACTGATCTGGGCGCCGTTGCCCGGCGCCAGCCAATCATCCATGGGAAAGGTTCGGTCCGGGTTGGTGCTGATGAACCTCCCACCGGCGCGAATCAGGCGGGTAGCATGGGCCAGTTTGTCCCAGGTGAGCTTGCGGTCCCATCCTACTACCACATAGTCAACCCGCTCGACCTCCTCTGCCGTCACCAGCTTCAGTCCGGCTTGCTGCAGGGCCTGGTACACGCCAGTGCCGCCGATAGCATAGACCGTAGCTCCAGGTTGCTGGGTGGCGATATAGTGGGCCGTAGCCACAGCGGAGTTGAGAACATGGCTGACGTCGGTCTCCACGCCCATATCGGCGAGTTTCTGGACGTATTGTGCCGGCGTGCGACTGGAGTTGTTGGTCGCCAGGATGTAGGGGATCTCTGTCTCGTGAAGCCAGGCAAAGAAGCGCTGTAGACCCGGCAGAGGG
>CAYLRT010000129.1:0-7204 GCA_964385885.1 uncultured Anaerolineales bacterium
TAGTGTCGTTCACTTTGTTGCAAGGAGACAAGGGCCTATGTACAAAACCCATAGTTGTGGAGCACTCCGGCTGGAACATGTGGGCCGGGCCGTGACCTTGGCGGGGTGGGTCCATCTGCGCCGTGACCTCGGGGGCGTGATCTTCATTATCCTGCGCGATCGAGAGGGGCTGGTGCAGGTAGTGGCCAGCAAGGATATCTCCTCTGAAGCGCAGGAGATTGCTGACCAGGTGCGTTCAGAATATGTCATTCAGGTGGAGGGTGTGGTCCGTCGTCGTCCTGAGGGGCAGGAGAATCCTGAGTGGGCCACTGGAGAGATCGAAGTCGCCGCGGAGCGGATGTGCATCCTCAACACTTCCAAGACGCCACCTTTCTATATCTATGATGATGCGCCCGTTGACGAGGCGCTGCGGCTGCGCTACCGATATCTGGATCTGCGGCGTGCGCGCATGCAACGCAATCTGGCGCTTCGCCACAGGATTGTGCAGTTCATGCGGCAGTTCTTGAATGATCGGGGCTTCCTGGAGATTGAGACGCCTTATCTGTTCAAGTCCACGCCGGAGGGCGCTCGTGACTACTTAGTGCCGAGTCGTCTCCACCCGGGGCGTTTCTATGCGTTGCCTCAGTCACCGCAACAGCTTAAGCAACTTCTGATGGTGGCCGGGTTTGAGCGTTACTATCAGATCGCCCGTTGTTTCCGCGACGAGGACCTGCGTGGGGATCGGCAGCCCGAATTTACTCAACTCGACCTCGAGATGTCCTTTGTACACCGAGATGACGTGCTACAGTTGATTGAGGAGATGTTCACGGCCCTGGTGCCTGCTGTTATACCCGAGAAGCATGTTCTCTCCCCGTTCCCGCAGATGTCATATGCCGAGGCGTTAGCGCGTTACGGCACGGATAAGCCTGACCTGCGTTTCGGTATGGAGTTGGTTGACCTGACCGCGGTGTTGGCTGAGAGTGATTTTCGGGTTTTTCGGAGTGTGGCGGCGGGAGGCGGGGTGATCAAGGGCATTGCTGTGCCTAAGTGCGCGTCGTACAGTCGACGCGAGCTTGATGAGTTGACCGAGATCGCCGTGCGTGAGGGGGCCAAG
Source organism: uncultured Anaerolineales bacterium (assembly GCA_964385885.1). Classification (GTDB taxonomy): domain Bacteria; phylum Chloroflexota; class Anaerolineae; order B4-G1; family SLSP01; genus PWVB01. The sequence continues at coordinate 1,094 of CAYLRT010000129.1, forward strand.
GGGCTGGTGACGTTGGCCTATCGGCCGGAAGGGGTACGTGGGCCAGCCGTCAAGTTCCTGGCTGAGGGGGAAATCGCGCGCATCGCTGAGCTGACCGGCGCTGAGCCTGGCGACCTGGTCTGCATTGTGGCGGACGAAATGGCGACTGCGAACGCGGCCCTTTCAGCACTGCGGCTGACCTTCCGGGATCGCCTGCAATTGGTTGACGACAGTTTGATTGCCATGGGGTGGGTGCTGGACTTCCCTATGTTTGAATGGAACGAAGAAGAGGGGCGTTGGGATGCAGCACACCATCCTTTCACTATGCCTCGTCCTAACACGTATGAGGCAATGATAGATGATCCTGCAGCCGTGCTCTCCGACGCTTACGATCTGGTATGTAATGGGTACGAAATCGCCTCGGGGAGCATCCGTGTGCATGATCCCGACATTCAGTCGGATATCTTCCGGGTGCTGGGATACTCAGTGGAGGAGGCCCGAGCGCGCTTTGGTCATATGATGGAGGCCTTCTCCTATGGTGCGCCTCCCCATGGGGGGATCGCGCCGGGGGTGGACCGACTTGCGATGATCCTGGCAGGGGAGACCAGCATACGGGAGGTCATCGCTTTCCCCAAGACGACACAGGCGACGGATCTGATGGCGGGAGCGCCTTCCGAGGTGTCGCCACGTCAGCTTGAGGAGTTGCATCTTCGGGTCGTCGACGAGTCGTAGCGCGTACGCTGTGCTGCTGAGTGCAGGCTGGAGGGCATATACAGGGTGTTTAAGCCATTGCTGCAAAGCCCGTCCTTTGACCTGTCCTGGGATGCGCGGGGGGGCACCTTCCGCCTGGGGAGCCCTGGGCGTCTGTTGGAGTTTGTGGCAGGTGTCGAGGTCTCGAGACGAGGGCGAGTTCACACGCTGACCACTGCAGGGCTTGTGCCAGGCCGTGACGTCGTCCAACGCCTGGAGGACGTGCATGGCCCGGCAGGCGAGGCCCAGTTCTTCTATCAGGAAGTTCAGGGGTTGGCGCTTTCGATGCGTGTGCGCCTATACCCCGGTCGCCCCTTCGCTCTGATCCGCTTGAGCGTCACCAACGTGGGTCCCGGCCCGGTGCACCTGCGTCGTTTCTTCATACGCACGGTGCCAGAGGGCATTGCGGCCAATGCGGCGCCGGTTGGATTTTACGTAAATGGATGGCAGTCTTGGTCGCCAGCCGGGTTTCGACTGCGCGAGAGCCGCTCCTTTGCCCTCTCCAGGCTCATGGGAATCCTCCAGGGCCCCATGATCCACAATGCCGTGACACCTCGGACCTCAGCGTCGGGTCGCTTTTGGAGTGAGACTGTTGGAGCGCTGGTGACGGAGCGTGAGGCTTTGCTAGGCGGTATTGCCTCGACTGGGGACCAGTTTGGTCAGACCTGGGCAGATCTGCGTCCAGGACATCAGCGCTTCATGGTCCAGACACAGATGGATGATGTCTCGCTTGCGGCGGGCGAATCACGCTACTCTGAATGGTTCTATATCGAGTGGGTGCCGCTGCCGTGTGGCGACCCGTTCGCACAATACGCCCATGCTGTGGCGCGCCAGATGGCTGTGCCGAACCCTGGTCGTGCCCTGAGCGGTTGGTGTTCATGGTACGTCTATGGCCATGACGTGAGCGAAGCGGAGATGATGGAGAATTTGGCCTCCGCGGCTCTTATCGCCGACGAGGTGCCTTTGCGCGTCGTGCAGTTAGATGATGGATACCAGGCAGCGTGGGGGGACTGGCGGAGATGCAATGAGCGCTTTCCGCACTCCCTGGCATGGCTGGCGGAGCGGATTCGTGGTTCGGGTTTTCAGCCTGGACTATGGTTTGCACCATTCCTCGTAGAGCGCGGTTCCCAACTTGCGCGAGAGCATCCAGACTGGCTGTTGCGAGGGCCGCGTGGACACCCTGTGCGAGCTGGATGGGTGTGGAGTTTCATGGGGCGGGCACTGGATGTCACACATCCGGATGTCCAGGAGTTCTTGGCCGATATGGTGCGCACGTTCGTCCATGAATGGGGATATGAGTATTTGAAGTTGGATTTTCTCTATGCCGCAGCACTTCCGGGACTGCGCCACAATCGCGCGATGACGAGGGCCCAGGCATTGCGGCAGGCGTTGCGTGTGATCCGGGAGGCGGCTGGTGAAGATGTATACCTCCTGGGCTGTGGGGTGCCGCTGGGTCCGGCCATTGGGCTGTTGAATGCGGTCAGAGTTGGACCGGATACTGCGCCTCATTGGGAGCCCCTTGTGCGTGGCGTGAGCAGGTTCGTGCGGGGGAATCCTGCACTTCCGTCACTGCGCAACAGTCTGCGCAACGTCATGACGCGGGGTTGGATGCACGGCCGCTGGTGGGTCAATGATCCGGATGTGGCCATTCTCAGAGAGGAGGACTCAACTCTGTCGCTCGATGAGGTGTTGGCTCAGCTTACGCTGATCGGCATGACGGGTGGACAGATTTTTCTCTCGGACGATCTCGACGATCTGCCGGAGGAGCGGCGCAGATTGGTGGCTGCACTTCTTCCCCCACTTCTGGATGGGATGGATACTTTGGACCTTTTGGAACAGCCCATGCCAGAGGTCGTGGTTGCTCCCGTCGCGCGGCCATGGGGCCGATGGCGGCTGGTCGCTGTCTTCAATTGGGGCGAGGACCCTATTGAGCGTCCATTGCCAGAGAGCATCCCGCTGGATGAGCGGAAGGCCTACCATATCGTTGATTTCTGGGAGCAGCGCTACTTCCTCTTGGGCCCAGGAGGCATGCGGCCTGTACTCCATATAGCGCCGCATGGGGTGGTACTCCTGGGTGTGCGGGTTGTCAAACCTGAACCCCATCTCGTTTCTTCTACCTTTCATATCTCGCAGGGCGCGGAGATCTCTGGATGGGAGCTGGAGAGGGCTCGCCTGTCATTTACGATGCGTCTGGATAGAGTTGCTGAGGGGACGGTATGGCTGGCACTGCCCAGGCGCCCCTCTGAGGTCCTTCTGGATGGTGAACCTCTAGGCGAGCGTGCGGTGCGTGCGGTGGCGTCGGGGATTTGGTCTATCAGCTATCGTGTACATCACGTAGCCCACCTGGAGGTCGCTTGGCCCGAGGAGGGACGAGAAGAGCTCTCCGCGGGCCAAGTCTTGGTGCCCAGTGGCTCCTGAGCCCTCAGGTGGAAGCGCTGCCCCGGGCCAGGGCCTCGCGCAGGTGTTGTGCGACGTTCTGGAGAACGGGTGTGCCCAGCAGGTGTAGGGAGCGCGGCCGTGCTATGGGTACCTGTACGATCTCGGTGATCCGCCCCGGACGTGGGCTAAGCACCACAACACGGTCTGCCAGAAGGGCGGCTTCCTCCACGTTGTGGGTCACCATAAGGACCGTGCGATGGTCACGCTCCCAGATCCGCAGGAACTCCTCCGCCATGCGCTCACGCGTGAGGGCGTCCAGCGATGCGAACGGCTCATCCAGTAGCAGGAGTTCTGGCTGTTGTGCCAGAGCCCGCGCCAGGGCTGCGCGTTGTGCCATGCCGCCGGACAGATTCGCCGGAAACTCGTGCGCGAAGTCCACAAGATCCACGAGCTCTAGGAGCTCCCGCGTGCGTCTATGGATCTCCTCAGGTGATAACCCCAGTATCTCCAGGGGTAGGGACACATTTCGCCACACCGTGCGCCACGGTAGCAGCGTGGGATCCTGGAAGACAAAGCCGACCCTGCGGTTCGGTGCGATCTGTGGTTGGCCCGCCAGGAGGACCTGACCCTGGGTGGGTCGAAGAAGGCCGGCTGTGATGCGCAGAAGGGTCGATTTTCCGCACCCTGAAGGGCCTATGAGACAGACGAACTCGCCGCGGGCGACGTCCAGGCTCACTTGCTCCAGCGCTTCCAGTTGTCCCAGATGGCTTATGTAGCGTGCGCTGATTCCCTCATAACGAAGGAAGGACGACGCGTTGCTCTGGGAGCCGGGTTGAATAGCGTGCCCATTCCGCGCCTGTGTGGTATGGGACTTGCTCTTGCCCCAGAGGCTCATGGGACCTCAATAAATGCGTTGGTAAAGAGTTCGTCGACGGGAGTTGGGCGTTCGATGAGGCCGGCCTGTAACATTACGTCCTGGGCGCGTGCCCAGGGCTCTGCTTGCATCATGCCGGGCGTCGGCGTCTGCCATAGAGCGATCGAAGCAGTGAGGACGGCACGTTGAACTTCAGCATTTTCTTCCAGACCTTCCACGTAGTTCTTGCTCGTCTCGAATGCGGCATCAGGGTCGGCCAGGGTGTCGCTGAGTCCTCTGAGGAAAGCGCGGACGAAGCCTTTGACGCTCTCTGGCTCATCGGCGGTGAAGGCGTCGCTGCTGGCTATAACGGCCGAGACGAGATCGACGTAATCTGCCACCTTGAGCATGTTGAATGGCACGCCCTGATGGGCCAGGACGACAGGTTCGTTGTTGGCATACACGACCACGGCGTCTACTGTTCCGTTAGTCAGGGCAGCCAGTTGCGTATAGCCGATTGTTTGAAGCTCGATGTCTTCTTCTGTCAAGCCGCCGACCTCCAGGAGGGCTCTCAGGCCGATATATGAGGCCCCGAAGGTCTCCGGGATGCCAATGCGCAAGCCGCGTAGGTGCTGTGGGGAATCCAGTGGAGTTCCCTCCAAGCTGATGATCGCTACCGGAAAACGTTGATACCAACCCGCGATAGCGATCACCGGCAGTCCGTGACTGCGAGCCTGGATGATCTGGTCGCCGCTGGCAACTGTAAATGGCACCTCACCGCTGGCTGTCAGCTGAATACCATCGGTTTCCCAGCGGTAGTCGAAGGTCACGTCGAACCCCTCCTGGGCGAAGTAGCCGCGTTCTTTCGCGACATAGAATGGGCTGAACTGTACGTTAGCCACGTAGCCCATGGGCAGCGAGATGGATTGTAGATCCTGTCCTCCCGGTCGTTGACAGGCGCTGGCAAGTCCCAAAAACAACAACAGCGCAATACTGAGGAGTAGCTGTGCTATATAGGTGCTTCTTCCCGGATGTGTCTTCATAGGATGTCCTCCTTAACCATGTGCTGCTGATTTCTGCGATAGGTCAACGCCCTTGCCGCTCCCAATGGAGTGCCTTGTGTTCCAATAGACTCAGCAGACCATAGACGGCGGTTGCAAGGAGCATCAGCACGATGATGGCTGCAAACATCATCGGAAGATCATAGAGATTCTGCCCCTGTTTGATCAGGTAACCCAGGCCCTCGGTGGAGGCGACGAACTCACCTACCACAGCTCCCATCGCAGAGAGCGTGCCCCCTATTTTCAGTCCGGACAGGACGGCTGGTGCCGCAGCCGGGATCTCAAGATGGAAAAGCACCTGGGCTCTCGAGGCTTCGTACAGGCTGAAAAGATCGCGCAGGCGTGTGTCGATTCGTTTGAGGCCGGCGTTCACGTTGACGAGGATCGGGAAGAACACAATGAGGGCACAGACGACGACCTTTGATGCGATGCCAGGGCCAAACCAGACCGTTAGTAGGGGGGCAAGTGCCACAATGGGCACAGCCTGTGAAACGACAATCACAGGCTCAAACAGGTAGGAGAGGATCTGGCTGTGGGCGAGCGCATAGCCCAGTAGGGCTGCGACGGAGGTTCCCAGGAGGAGTCCCAGGCCCATCTCTCGCAGTGTGATCCAGACGTGATGGACGAGCGTACCGTCGGAGACCAAGTTGAGCAACTCTAGCCCTACCTCAGTGGGGGCCGGTAGGAGGAAGCGACGCGCCGAAGCTGACAGGCTCCACATGGCTATCTGCCATACTGCGCACATCAGGATACCCATGAGCAGGTAGAATGGAAGACCCCTGGACACAGGCATGGGGGACTGGGCCCCTGATGGGGGCCGATAGGCCCCACGGCCGAGCTGGACCTGCGTTGAAGCTTTCAAGTGACGCTCCCTTCCTCGTGGTCAGTGCATTGCGTCTCCGCCCAAAGAAAAATGCCCCGAAGCCATTAGCTTCGGGGCAGGGCTCACCAACAGATCAATACATGCCTCTTCTCCCTTCCGGACTGTACCGTCGGCCCCGGCCTTGCACCGGGTCTACGGGTGCACCGCACCCGCTCGCGGGCTCATGCCCCTGACTGGAGCACTTACCGCCGGTCGGGAATCAGTGC
>CAYLRT010000130.1:0-3508 GCA_964385885.1 uncultured Anaerolineales bacterium
AAGGGCCACCCCGGTGGGGTAGCCATGTCACTGGGGCAGTCACTCATTCTCAATGAGCCGTGCCACCTTTGCGCCGCATCGCTTGCATGTGCCGGTGAGAAGCAGGTCCCCTCCCTTGACCTGACCGCGAGGCTGGACCATGGTGGTGACGGCCCGGCACTTGGTGCACCATACGTTGGAAAGGATCTTTTCCTGGGCCCAGGCGGGGATGTTGTTCCACAGGGTCAGGGCTTTCGGGGTAAAGCGATCATTCATTCGGACTGTCTCCAAGTGCTGGATTCCGTTAGTTAATGAAGGGAGCATTCTTTTCTCTCCCCTCGCCCCCGCAACGGCCGCTTTCCCCCGAGGCCGCGCGCCTCGGGGGAAGTGTTCCCTCAGCGGGTGGGCTACGCCTCGGCCTGGTAGATCAGCTTTCCCTCGGCGTAGACCGCCACGGGATAGCTCTCCATCGAGAAGGGATCACCATTCCAGCAGACGACAGACCCCCACTTGCCGGGTTCCAACGTGCCAAGGACGTCGTCCACACCCAGAATACGGGCGTTCGAGGCGGTGATGACGCCCAGTGCCTGTGTCTTGGTGTACCCACAGCGCAGGAAGTGGCGCAGTGTGAAGAGGAGAGTCTTCTGCATGATCACCGGGTGGTCCGTCATCAAGCCAAACTCCACCCCTGATTCCAGTAGGAACTTGACGTTGCGCCAGTCCTCGTGCTTCAACTCTACTTTGTAGGCCAGACTGTCTAGCGGGCCGTAGACGACGGGGATGCCGTGAGCTTTGAGTGCCTGGTAGGGCTCAACGTCATGTACGTCCATCGTGTGCTCGACGGTGACCTTGAGGTCGAATTCGTCGACGAAGCGTAGCAGGGCGGCGATGTCGTCAGCCTTATGAACGTGGACGCGCAGACGCTCTTTGCCCTCCAGGATCGCCTTCATGACCATTTCCTCGGCGGTGTAGGTGACGTCGGCGTCTTCCTTGGCTGCCTCCTTGGCCATCTTCGCCTTGACGTCGTGCAGCTTCGCCCGCAGGATCGCCAGCGCGCCCATGCGCGTGTAGGGGCGCTGCCCCTTCCAGTCGCGGGTAGACATCGGGTTGTAGCCGAAGGCGGCCTTGATGCCTGCGCGGCGGATAAAGGCGGTGTTGCTGTTGGTGCCGTAGTTGCGGATGACGGCGGAATTGCCGCCAATGATGTTGCCGCTGCCAGGCAGCACGCAGGAGTAAAGGATTCCTGCCTCGATGGAGTCCTTGAAGCCCTTGTCGTCCATTTGCAGTGAGTCGAGCACGTCGGCGTGAGCCAGCATCGACTCCATGTGTTCGTTGGCCTCCGCCTCGGCGGAGGGCTCACCGGCACGAATCAGGCCGATGTGACTGTGGGCATCGATGAAGGCCGGCGTAATGACCGGGTATTCCCCGACTACCTCACCCTCATCAGCGGAGCCTACGGCTGTTATGGTCGTGCCATCGATAGTGATTGCAGCGTCGTGGATGATATCTGTGCCGGTGAAAATCGTCTTGCCGCGTAACGTGAACATTGCTCATCACTCCTTGTCCTATGAGATATTTGATCTGAAGGCATGTCCAGCGAGTTCGCATTGTACCATTGAATTGGCGATGCAGCATCAACAGAAACGGTTACGGTTCACTGTTGGGCGATGGACAACTCACCTGGTCTTGGTGTTCGCTGTGGTGTGGCTGTTAGCCCAGAGGCCGGAGCACTTGCAGCACATCAGTCCACCGTGTTGTCCTTCTCGAAGGTGAAGGTTGCGCTGACCTTGCCAGCCTGGACTGTGTAGGTGCCGGCAGGCAGCCCCTTCACGTCCAATGGGACAGTTTCCTCAAAGGGAACCAGCATCTGGGCGCAGACTTCCCCCTCGCGGTGGGTCTGGATGTGGAGGGAGAACACGTTGCCCTCGCGTGTTGCTGTGATGTCGTCCAGGACAACACAGGCGTCTGCGAGGTTACCCCGCACGGTCGCACTGACTTGCAGAGGCCAGGACTCCATAATATTTAACACGATCTCGTCGATATAGACGCCTGGGTTAGCTTCTGTATCGGGCCTTGCCGATGGCGACTGGGCACTCTGGTTGGTACCAGGGGTGCACTCACCACGCAAGAGCGACCACTCCTCACACTCGCTTCCGTCATCAAACGTGCACACGCCGGACTGCCCTCCTTCAGCATCACTGCGTATCTCCAGACTGCCTCCCTGTTCTTCGCAATGTACGGAGGCTGGGTTGGGCAGTCCGGTCTGGGTTTCTTCAGTCGGTCCTGTTCCGCAGGCTGTCGCCACGAGGATCAAGAATGGCACCAATGCGCTGAAAACCCTGATCCACCTCTTCATCGTGCTCCTTTCTCGTTCTGATAACGTATATACTATATATCAGAGGGACGAAACCGGCTACGCTGTGGTTCCCAACATGCAACTGCCAGCCGGTTGCTGCGGCAGATGTGGCATGGGGCCGTCTCGGAGGACAGTTCTACTCAAGGAGGTGATGCTGTGAAAGCGACAACGCTGCTGTTTGAGAGTGGGGGGGCGCAAAACACCGATGCCACGCTAGAGATAGTGCGTCAACGAGCAGAGGCGCTGGGAATCCGTCAGGTGGTGGTAGCTTCATCGCACGGGGAGACAGCACGCAAGGCGCATGCCCTGTTGGCGCCGTTAGGTGTGCAGGTCATCGCTGTTAGCATCTGCCACAGTTGGGCCTCGGCGGGCTGGGTGATGACGCGAGAGGAGCGGAAGGCACTCAGTGATCTCGGTGTCGTCGTGCACACGGGGATTCATGCGCTGGGTGACGGCGTAGGCTCGGCTTTTGCGGAGAAATACGGAGGTCGTGCGACCGAGGAGATCGTGCGGGATACACTCTATCGTTTCTCGCAAGGGATGAAAGTCGCTGTTGAGTGTCTACTCATGGCCGCCGATGCTGGGCTACTCGACATGACCGAGGAGGTTATCGCCGTGGCGGGAACCAGTGAGGGAGCGGACACTGCGATCATCTGCAAACCGGCCTATCCGCGAACGTTTCACGAGTTGGAGATACGTGAGATTCTGGCCAAGCCGCGCATTCCGTGACTGATCGGATGCGGAGCGGGCGTGGGCGATGGCCTGTTGTCCTGGTCAGACCGCAGCGTGAATTGGCGTCACTGGGATGACTCTCTAACCGGGTTAATGACAAGCAGGGGAGGCAGTTGTCACTATGGATCACTTTGGGATTATCAAGCGCGCCTGGAGGATTCTCTGGAACTACAAGGTGCTCTGGGTCTTTGGTGTGCTGACAGCCTTGACCTCAGGTGCCGGGGGTGGGGGAGGGGGCAACGCGGGCGCCAACTTCCGAGGCAACGGCCGCGGGGTCAAGCTGCCACCCAGGATGCAGGGCCAACTTGAGCAATGGGGTCGGATGCTGGAGCGGATGTTCAGTCGAGGGTTCCAGGGCGGGATTCCGACAGGGCCGCTCGTGCTCATCGCGGCGTTGATGTGCCTGGGGCTTGTTTACATGGTAGCCGCTACCGTGGCGCG
>CAYLRT010000130.1:3608-5635 GCA_964385885.1 uncultured Anaerolineales bacterium
TGCATCTCAGCGCGCGTGCTGTCGTACTGACTGACCTTGGCGTGTTCGAGAGCCTGAATGCTGGCGCCCGGATGGCATGGAAGGGCCTTAAGGATGTTGGGTTGATGTGGCTCGTTATGTTTGTGCTTCGCCTGGGCTTCACCTTGCTGACGATCCCGGTGTTCGTGTTGGCGCTCACCTTGGCCGTGTTGGTCGGCGGGGGGTCCCTGCTGGCAGTACGTGTGCTCGCGGACGTGCTCTTCCGAGCCGAGACGGCTTGGGTGATGGGATTCCTGGCCGGCATCCCCATGTTCATGGTGGCTCTCTCAGCACCACTTGTCTTCGTCGGCGGGCTGTGGGAGACCTTCGCCTCGACGGTCTGGACGCTTACGTATCGTGAGTTGGTAGCGATGGGTAATGCCTGCGCTCCTAGCTCAGGAGCGCAGGGTTCCAGCGTGGGGGAGGTCTGAAAGGATATCCGCGATCTGCAGTTGCCGAGGCTTATCTAGGCCATGGATAGCTTTGTGCCATAGTGTGGGCTAGTTGCTGCACCTGCTCAATCTGGAGCTGGTGCCAGGGTTCCAGTATGACTTCAGATCGCGCTCGGCTGTAAAGGCTGATGGGCAGGCCCTCAAGTTGCAGGGCATACTTAGCGTTGACTGGATAACCTCGCAGCTCCAGGAGTGAGGCAATGCCCAAGAAGGCCTGGAGTTGCTCTGCGTGCTCAGGCTCTGCTGCCCAGTTGTGGCAAAGCCATCCGTAGAGTTGGGGATGGAAATTGGCCATGACGCCACTGTAGCCAGCCGCTCCATCGAGCAGCGATGCCAGGAGCGTGGTCGCGTTGGCGTTGAACAGATGGATCTCCGGCGCGGCTTTCATCTTGGCGCGCATCAGCGCGACGTTGCAGCACGTGTCCTTGAGAAAGACAAAGCGACCAGTTTCTGCGCACCATGCGAGCAGCTCGGGGCTGAGGACCTTCTTGTAAGGCACCGGACATTCGTAGAGGCCCAACACGATGTCGTCTTGCAGCTCCTCCAATAGGCGCTCGGTGTTGGATCTCCAGGCGTCATCTGATTCGTCGGGCAGGGCCAAGCGGTTGGTGAGGAGCACCACGGCGTCGACACCCGTATCCGCCATGCGTCTGACCTCCTCGGCCTGCTTCTCTATCTCACCGCTTCCGACTGCAGAAGCGATGACGGGTACGCGACCAGCCGCGAGGTCCACGATCGTGCTGGCGAGTTTGACACGCTCGGCCGGTGTGAGTGTGAACATCTCGCTCGATAGGCAAACGGCGAACAGCCCGCTGACACCACGCTCCAGATACCAGGCTACCAATTCGTGGAGTGCCCTCTCGTCAATAGCCCCGCTTTCGGTGAAAGGGGTAATCATCGTGGGCCACACACCCGAGGGCATCTCTGCTGCTTTCTCCATAGGCTTCACCTCCGGGCTGAGTATAGGGCTGCGAAGCAACACAGCAAGGGCAGAAAAGTGGCGGTCCAGGTTCTCGGACTATAATCGTTTGTCAAGGCAGTGCAATGCCCAGCATGTGTCATCGGAGGACAGGGTATGGGGGAAAAGGAAAGCTATCGTGATTATCTGCAGGGTGTCTCGGAGATCGCAGATGTGCGTCCGGGTTCACCGCTACCTCTCGGTGTGCGACAGCGTGGGGACGGCGCGAACTTTGCGCTCTTCAGCCGTCATGCCACACGCGTCTGGCTCCTGTTCTTCGAGCGTCCGGGCGATGCCGAACCCAGCCGTGTGATCCCCCTCACACCGCCACGGCATCGCACTGGTGATGTGTGGCATGCCTGGGTGCGAGATGTCCCGCCTGGTCAGCTCTACGCCTATCGCGTCGATGGGCCTTACGATCCAGAGGCTGGGCACCGCTTCAATCCGCACCGTCTGTTGCTCGATCCTTTCGCCGCAGCCATCACCTGTCGGCCGTGGGAGTATGGTTGTGCTTTGGGGTATGATCCTGATGCCCCAGAACTTGACCTGATTCCTGCGCAGTGGGACAACGCGGGTGATATGCCCAAGTGCGTCTTTAC
>CAYLRT010000130.1:5735-7136 GCA_964385885.1 uncultured Anaerolineales bacterium
CCGGAAGGCACCTATTGTAGTCGTGGTGTCGAAGGGCATCAGAAGCTTGAATTCAAAGAGATGGTCGATGCCTGCCACGCTGCAGGGATCGAGGTGATCATCGACCTAGTACTGAATCATACCGCTGAAGGGAACGAGCGAGGGCCAACATTTTGCCTGCGGGGGTTGGATAACCGGATCTACTACATGCTGGATGAACATCGGCCGCGCTACTATAAAGATTTCACCGGTACCGGCAATACGATCAATGCCAATCACCCTGTGGTGCGTCAGTTCATCCTCGACGTGCTGCGCTATTGGGTCATGGAGATGCACGTCGACGGTTTCCGTTTTGACCTGGCGTCGGTGTTGGGCAGGGATCAATACGGTAACCTCTCGCCGAACACGCCTGTGTTGGAGGCCATCGCAGAGGATCCTATCCTGCGCGATGTGAAGATTATCGCCGAGGCCTGGGATGCTGGTGGTGCCTACTTGGTAGGCAGCTTTTCAGAGCGCCGCTGGGCGGAGTGGAATGGACGTTTTCGGGACGATGTGCGTCGCTTCTGGCGTGGCGATGATGGGATGCTGGGCCTCTTCGCCAGCCGCCTTGCAGGCAGCGCCGATCTGTACGAGCGTTCCGGTAAAGGTCCTGACAGCAGCATCAACTTCGTCACCTGCCACGATGGGTTCACACTCAATGATCTGGTGAGCTACGCTCGTAAGCACAACGAGGCCAATGGAGAGTTCAATCGTGACGGCATGGACGAGAATTACAGTGCAAACTACGGTATTGAGGGCCCGACGGACGATCCGACGATCGAGGCACTGCGCCGACGGCAGATCAAGAATTTCTTAGTGACGCTCTTTGTCTCTCGCGGGGTGCCCATGCTTCTGGGTGGAGATGAGTTCCGACGCACCCAGCAGGGCAACAATAATGCCTACTGTCAGGACAATGAGATCAGTTGGTTCGATTGGCGTTTTCTGACACGCCATGCAGAGATTCATCGCTTCACACGGGGGATGATCGCCTTCCGACGTGCGCACCCTGTACTTTCAACTATGACGTTTTATACCGATGCAGATATTCTTTGGTTTGGACCGGATGGCAATGTGCCTGATTGGGAGAACCGCCGCGCCAAGGAGCTTGGTTGCCTGGTCTTTGGTCACGGTACCGAATCTGACCTGTGTCTGCTTTTCAATGCACGCTCTGAGCCTGTGACCTTTATCCTTCCTTCGGTTTCCAGGGATCCCTGGCGTCGCGTGGTGGATACAGCGCTGCCCATGCCTGAGGATCTGGTTGAGCCGGGCAAGGAAGTGCCGCTAGACCCTACGGGGAAGTACATCGTCACTGCCAGCAGCAGTGTGATCCTGGTTGCTGCCTCGTGAGACAGAATCCTGAGTAGGTGCCTGCTTACCTCCCTC
>CAYLRT010000131.1:0-7128 GCA_964385885.1 uncultured Anaerolineales bacterium
CGGCAACCCTTCGTATTCGCCCGCGCGTATGTTGGCAAGGTTCTTGCGCTCAGGACGGGTCGCAGCGGCCTCGTAGCAATAGACTGGGATGCCCAGCTCCTCGCCCACCCGCCGCGCGAGCTTATGTGCGTAGGCAGCTGTCTCCTCCATGGAGATACCCGAGAGCGGGACCAGGGGGCATACGTCCGTTGCGCCGAGCCTGGGGTGCGTACCATGGTGCTGCCGCATGTCGATCAGCTCAGTGGCAGTCTTGATAGCGCGGAAGGCTGCTTCGATCACCGGTTCGGGCGCTCCAACAAAGGTGACTACGGTGCGATTCGCCGAGGCGCCCGGTGAGACATCGAGCACAGTCACGCCATCCACCGAACGTACGGCGTCGACGATCTGGTCGATGACGCGGCTATCTCGTCCTTCGCTGAAGTTGGGTACACATTCGATGAGCGGCTTCACAGTCGTCTCCTGGTCCAGTGATGTCAGAGTAACGTGTCGCGCTCGAGAACGGTGCACATGGCGCCACTGATGATGATGGCTCGTGCGGCTGCGATGTCAGGTGCATGGGGGCGATCACGATCGTAGAAAGGAACTCTCGCGCGCAGTAACGCCAACGCACGCTGGAGGGGTAGTGAGGTCTTGAGTGGTGCGCGCAGGTCGATACCCTGGGCTGCACACAGGTAGGCGATGGCCAGGATGTCGGCTGTGTTGTCGGCCATTTGCAGCAAGCGCCAGGCGGCTACTGGCGCCATGCTCACGTGATCCTCCTGATTGGCAGAGGTGGGTAGGCTGTCCACTGAAGCGGGATGGGCCAGTAGCCGGTTCTCGCTGACGAGTGCCGCCGCTGTAACCTGGGGGATCATGTAGCCAGAGTTAAGGCCGCTGTGTTCCACCAGGAATGGCGGCAGATCGCTCAAGTTGTGGTCGATGAGGAGGGCGATCTGGCGTTCTGCCAGCGCCCCGATCTCCGCCAGTGCCAAGGCCAGGCCGTCGGCCGCCAGTGCCACGGGCTCAGCATGGAAGTTCCCGCCAGATAAGATCTCGCCGGTATCGGCGAAGACCAACGGGTTGTCGGAGACGGCGTTTGCCTCGGTCGTGAAGGTACGTGCAGCGTATCGCAGGGCGTCCAGGCAGGCGCCGAGAACCTGAGGTTGGCAGCGCAATGAGTAGGGGTCTTGCACCCGGCTGCACTCGCGGTGCGAAGCACGGATTTCGCTACCGTTGAGCAACCAGCGCAGCGCGGCAGCGCACTCCGCCTGGCCTGCGTACCCGCGGATCTCATGGATCCGCGGGTCGAAGGGAGTGTCGGTACCCTTGGCCGCGTCGACAGCCATGGCGCCGACGACCAGTGCCGCTGCCAGTAGACGCTCCGCACGGATAAGGCCCGTGAGCGCCAGTGCTGTCGATACCTGGGTGCCGTTGAGCAATGCCAGTCCTTCCTTGGGGGCCAGTTTGAGTGGAGCTAGCTCTAACGCCTCCAACACTTCCCTGGCTGGTTGGATTCTGTCCTGCCACTTGATCTGCCCCTCACCCAGGAGAGTCTGTGCCATGTGGGCCAATGGCGCCAGGTCTCCCGAGGCGCCTACCGAGCCTTTGGCGGGGATCACGGGCAGCGCGTCAGCATTGAGTAGCGTCAACAACATAGCGATCGTTGCGGGTCGCACGCCTGAGTAGCCACGCGCCAGACTGTTGATCTTGAGCGACAGAACTAATCGCACGGCTTCATCGGGTAAAGGAGGACCGACTCCTGCAGTGTGAGATCGAACCAAGTTCTCCTGCAGGCGAGACAGGTCTTCATCGGAGATACGGGTGCTGGCCAGTTTGCCGAAGCCTGTGTTAATTCCGTACACGGTCTTGTGGGCTGCAACCACGTCCAGGACTGTACGATGCGCCCTCTCGATCACCTGGTAGCTTTCCGGATCGAGCTCCATCTGCACTGGTCCGGAGGCGATCTCGCGGATGTCCCTCAGGGTCAGTTGCCCGGGCACAAGGGTCCCCTGATACACTGTCAGCTCTCCCTGCTCGTCACATCAAGCTCGGGCACCATGGGCAGGTCCAGGCCGTGTTCCTGAGCGCAGGCGATAGCCTCAGGATAGCCCGCATCGGCGTGGCGCATCACGCCTGAGGCGGGGTCGTTAGTCAGAACCCGCTCCAGCCGTCGAGCCGCCTCGGGCGTGCCATCAGCAACGATGACCAGACCGGCGTGCTGAGAGAAGCCCATTCCAACGCCGCCGCCGTGATGGAAGCTCACCCAGGTTGCCCCACTCACGGCGTTGAGCAGGGCATTGAGAACGGGCCAGTCCGAGACCGCGTCTGACCCGTCGCGCAAGCCCTCCGTCTCACGATTGGGGCTCGCGACGGAGCCAGAATCAAGGTGGTCGCGTCCAATGACGATGGGCGCCTTCAGCTCCCCACTGGCGACCATCTGGTTGAAGGCCAGGCCAAGCCTGGCGCGATCACCCAGGCCCACCCAGCAGATGCGCGCTGGAAGTCCCTGGAAGTGAATGCGGTCTCGGGCCAGATCGAACCAGCGGTGCAGGTGGGGATCGTCGGGGATGAGCTCCTTGACTTTGGCGTCAGTCTTGTATATGTCTTCGGGATCCCCGCTGAGTGCGACCCAACGGAAGGGGCCGATACCGCGGCAGAAAAGGGGGCGGATGTAGGCGGGGACAAAGCCAGGGAAGTCGAAGGCATCGCTGACCCCTTCTTCGTAAGCGATCTGGCGGATGTTGTTGCCATAATCGAAGACGGGCACCCCATCGTGGGCGTAGTCGAGCATCGCCCGCACGTGAGTGGCGATCGAGGCACGGGCCTCACGTTCTACACGTTCGGGGTCTGTCTTGCGCATGGTTTGGGCTCTCTCAATGGTCCAGCCTATGGGCAGGTAGCCATTGAGGGGATCGTGGGCTGAGGTCTGGTCGGTCACCAGATCGGGCCGCACGCCACGGTGCACCAGTTCTGGCAAAACCTCGGCAGCGTTGCCCAGCAGACCGATGGAACGTGGCTCGCCCCTACGGCATGCGGTTTCGATCTTCAACAGTGCCGTATCCAGGTCAGTCTCCATTTCGTCGACGAAGCCCATCTCAAGCCGGCGCCTAATACGCGCCGCGTCGCACTCCACTGCAAGCATCGAGGCACCAGCCATGGTAGCCGCGAGGGGCTGTGCTCCGCCCATGCCGCCGAGCCCTCCGGTCAGGATCCAGCGACCCTGTAGATTGCCAGCATAGTGCTTTTTCCCGGCAGCGACGAAGGTCTCATAGGTGCCCTGAATGATGCCCTGGGTGCCAATGTAGATCCATGAGCCGGCTGTCATCTGACCGTACATCATCAGCCCTGCACGATCAAGCCGGTTGAAGTGCTCCCAGGTGGCCCAACGGGGCACCAGGTTCGAGTTGGCAATGAGCACACGCGGTGCATCACGGTGCGTCTTGAAAATGCCGACGGGTTTGCCGGACTGGACCAGCAGGGTCTCATCCTCCTCCAGCCGCTCTAGGCACTCGACGATCTTGTCGTAGCATTCCCAATTACGGGCGGCGCGGCCAGTGCCGCCGTAGACGACGAGCTCGGCGGGGTTCTCAGCCACGTCCGCGTCCAGATTATTCATCAACATACGCATCGGGGCCTCGGTGAGCCAGGACTTGCATGAGAGCTGCGTGCCGGTGGGCGCCTTGATGCGACGGGTTGGATCATAGCGCGTCGCCATCACAACCTCCTGATCCATGTGAGACATCTCTGAATTCAGTATAGTGCCTCTTACGCCTGGAGGCCAGCGACGGTTGGACCTGGTCGCTGTGCGAAATGTCTTGAAATAGGGAGTGGTTCAGAGCGGTGGAGGCCGATCTGGGCTTGCCGTCGGCTTGCTCACCCGCGAGAGCCGCGTCGCATGAACCACCAGGCGAGCCACCGACGCCAAAATGGGGGATGGTTTGTTTGCAGCGTTGCGAGGTAGCGGCGACAGGTATGGTATCCCTTCCGCATCAGTGTATCAGTATGCCGGAAATCCCAGGTTGGCACGGGTGCGGGCCCGAGCAGGTGAATGTGGTGGACGGGCACTCTGTGCGTTTGCGCTAGGGCCATCTCCAACTCGGTCTGCCTGCACGCGATCGTGTTCATCAGCTTGCTAAGGAGAGGACCAACCCCGTGAGCATCCTCCGGGACATCGCGGGGATCGCTCAGGTTGAGCGCTACGATCTCGCGAGCACCCTGCGACAGGGCGGGCCCGATGGGGAGATTGCTGACCACCCCACCATCCATGAGAAAGCGTCCATTTCTCTCCAGCGGCCGTACCCAGGGCGGAAGTGCTGTAGAGGCGAGCAATCCTTCAAGGACTAACTGGTGAGGATCTGTGCCGTAGAGGACCACGCTTCCCGCGTTGAGGTCCGTCGCCACCAGGATCAGGCGGACGCCCTCAATGTCCCCGAAATGCAGATCGGGCGACACTCCATGTGCCACAAAGAAATCATAGATGCGTTGGTAGGACTGGTGGCCAAAGCGATTGAAGAGCGCCCGGACCGTTAACCACAGGTAATTGGACGGCAAGAGGTCTGCTGTCGCCGCATCGTGCCACGCTCTTTGCAGCAGGTCGAGAGAGGCTTCCGTGAAACCGTACAGAGCCAGATGCGTGGCGTTGACCGCGCCGACAGATGTGCCAACCAGGATGTCCGGCTGAATATTGGCCTCCAGCAGCGCACGCAGGGCTCCGGCCTGGAGTGCTCCACGCGCACCGCCACCTCCAAGAGCAAGGGCTAGTGGGTGTCGCATGGTAGGCCTCCTCATATGTGCGTCATAGTATAGCTCGTCGCATGGGAGGGGCTAGCCACATTCCTGCGACACCCGTTTACGATGTTCTCCCGATACACTGTCATTTGGAACGCTTTCGGGTGTAAGATGGCCCCGTGATTGCTAATCACACTGTTTCTATTGACAAGTTGCCAATAGTGGACTATACTGCGTGAAACCATCAGCTTCTGGGATCTAGCAGGCATGAACTAGGAGGATCCGCATTATGAGCGTCTATTGGGCGCCGCCAATCTTCTTTGTCATTGCGTTCGTGTTCTCCATGCTGGGCATGGGAGGTTCCCAGCTCTATGTGCCTGTACTGTACTGGTTAGGCATGGACTTCAAGACAGAGGCGATCCCACTAGGGATGCTCCTTAACGTTGTGAATAGCAGCACGGCGGCCATTACCTACGGTCGTAAGCACCTGATCGACTGGCAGATAGCACTTCCCTTTGGCATCGCGATGATCCTGATGGCGCCGTTGGGGACATGGCTAAACGTCAACCTACCGACGGAACCGATTATCGTCATGTTTGCGCTGTTTACGGCTTCGGCAGCAGTATTGATGCTCAGCGGGTGGCGACCTAAGGGGAGACCCCTCTCCGGTCGGGGACGCACGGTGCTAGGTGTGAGCGCGGGCAGTGGGCTAGGATTGCTGGCCGGGCTGATCGGCCGGGGTGGGGGAAGTTTCGTCGTCCCTTTGTTGTATATTGCCGGTGTTGAACCCAAGATGGCAGCGGCGACGTCCGCCTTGGTCGTCACGGGGTCGGGACTATCGAGTTTTGTCTCGCACGTTGCCACTGCCGCTGATCCCGACTGGATGGTTTGGATTCTATCCGTGACGGCTGTATGGGCCGGTAGTCGGCTGGGATCACGGGTGATGAGCACTCGTTTGAATCCGCGCATGCTCAAGAAGGTGTTTGGCATTGTGTTGCTGGGGGTGGCCGGATTGCTGCTGGTGAAGACTTTGTCGTAAGTGTGAACCTGTTACATCTATGTATGAATGCAGAGATAGAGTTATAAACCATGGCGGAAATGACAGTGCAGGCACAGAGCGCGACTGAGACGGACTCTGACGCGGTGGTGAAACGCAGTTTCATCGGTATGTGGTGGCACGCGACGTTTCTGGCCATCGCGACCGGGTTAGCACAACCATCAACGGTCATTGCCGCGTTCATCAATGATCTGACCGGCTCCACAGCCTGGGTTGGGGCTCTCTCCACGGTGTTGCAGATTGCGGTGGCTGTGCCGCAATTGGCCGTCGCGCGCTGGTTAGAGTCGCGGCCGCGCAAGATGCCCACCTTGTTGGCCGCTATTTATCTGCGGGTGCTCCCTTGGGTGATCCTGGCCTGGCTCATCCCTGCTATTGGGCCGACCCGACCTCAGGCGTTGGCCTGGGCACTAGTAGGACTGTTCACGCTTTTCTCGCTGGGTGGGGGATTGGGTGGGGTACCCTATACTGACATTATCGGCAAGGTTATCCCACGCGAGCGTCGAGGGTCTTTCTTCGCTGGGCGTCAGTTGCTGACCGGGGTGGCAGGGATCGGCGCTGCATTGCTGGCGCGCCAAGTGCTGGCCGCCCACGCATTTCCCCATAACTATGCTTTCCTCTTTGCTCTCTCGGGTGGAGCCATGTTTGTAGCCTCTATCGGCTTCTGGCTGATCCAGGAGCCGAGCGATGGCGCGGTGCACCCCGTGGTGCCGTGGGGGATGTATTGGAGGCAGATCGGAGAGGCAGCGGCACAGATGAAGGTCTATGCTGTAGTGCAGTTCCTCACCAGTTTCAGTATGCTGGCGATGCCTTTCTATGTGGTTTATGCGCGACAAAAGCTTGGCGCGCCAGCGGACGCTGTGGGATGGTTTACACTGGCTCAAGTGCTGGGCGGTACGGTGGCTAACCTGTTGTGGGGATGGTTGATTGACCGTTACGGATGTTGGCGTACGCTGGCTGTAGCGAGCACCCTTGCGACGGTTGCTCCTCTGTCGGCAGTCCTGTTGAGCCCATTGGGGTGGCCCAGCTTGCTTCTGGTGGTCTTCCTATCGGGGGCTGCTACGTCGGGGCGAATGGTGGCGTTTGCAAGTGCTTTCTTGGCACTGGCGCCTGCTGATCGACGACCAACGTATGTGGCCGTGAGTACGCTGTTGTCACTGCCCATGGCCCTTCTACCCTTCGGTGCGGGCGTGTTACTGCAGCACTGGTCGTATGCCGCGGTGTTTGCGCTAACAGGGGTGATCGGCGGTGCGGGGGCGGTGCTTACATGGTTCACGGGACGGGGAGGGCAGGTGCCCGGCACTGTACAGGTCGAGTTGGTCCGATGACGTACCTGGAATGTGATGTCGCGGTGAAGGTTGGGCTCA
>CAYLRT010000132.1:0-2040 GCA_964385885.1 uncultured Anaerolineales bacterium
AGGGATTTGTGGTCATTGTCTGTCGGGCCTGTTCAGATCCCCCCTGCGCCCGAGTATGTCCCACGGAGGCACTGGTGCCGCGTGACGGCGGCGGTGTGCGGCTCCATCCCGACCTGTGCATCGGGTGTCACAACTGCGAGGCGGCCTGTCCCTTTGGGGCTGTACTGTGGAATCGCACCCAAGACAAGCCACAGATCTGTGTCTACTGTGGCTACTGTGCCAGTTACTGCCCGTACGGGGTGATTGCACTCGAGGACGTCGCAATCTGAGGAGATGAGTCTATGCTCGAGGGAGATCCACTGACGCGAGTGCTTCACATCGATCTGTCACGCCGCAGGTTCCGCGTTGATGAGAGGCCGGAACTGTTCAAGCATGCGCTCGGCGGCACCGGGGTGGGTATCCGGCTGCTGGAAGAGCTCTGTCCTTCTGGCGCCGACCCGCTAGGCCCCGACAACCCCATCGTATTTACTGTGGGGCCGCTGACTGGACTGTACCCGTTGGCGTCAAAGACCGTTGCCATGTTCAAGTCCCCGCATACGGGCGATCTTGGGGAAAGCCACGCCGGCGGGCGCAGCGCCATCGCGCTGCGTATGGCTGGCTACGGCGCGATCGTGATTGAGGGGCAGAGCACCATGCCCGTCTACGTGGTTGTCACCGATCAGGGTGTGCATTTCCGTGATGCGCGGGCCCTGTGGGGAACCAGAAGTAGCTATACGACGGGTGCTGTGTTGCGCCACAGAGAGTCAGGCAGTGGCTATCGCACCATCATGCGCATCGGCCGCGCGGGGGAACGGATGGTGACCTATGCCTGCGTCATCACCGAGACCTACCGGCACTTTGGACGCCTGGGGTTGGGTGCGGTGTTCGGAAGTAAGCGGCTCAAGGCACTGGTCGTTGAGGGCAGGCGCAACCTGCCTGTCAAGAACCGGCGCCTCTATCGGCAGGTCTATGACCGCATCTTCCGACAGGCGACGGACTCGCCGCTCATGCAGAAGTATCATGAACTTGGCACCCCCATGAACGTCATACCTCTCAACACGATTGGGGCGCTTCCCACGCGCAATCTGCAGACCGGGCGGTTTGAGGGCGCCGAGGCCATCTCGGGGGAGCGGATGGCAGCTCAGTACTTGGGGCGCAGGGTAGCCTGTGCACACTGTCCAGTGGCCTGTATCCACCTGGCGTCACTCCGCATCCCCTATCCCAACGATCCCTACTTCTACAAGACGCTGATGCTGGGGTACGACCATGAGCCGATCTACGCCACCGGCAGTCTGTTAGGTATTGAGGATGTACCGGGCATGCTGCGTCTCCTCGACGAGATCGAGGTCCAAGGGTTGGATGTGATGACCACCGGTGTGGTGCTGGCCTGGGCGACGGAGGCGTTGGACCGTGGCCTGATCAGCCTGGAGGAGACCGCCGGTATCCGTCTGGCGTTCGGCGAGGCAGAGCCTTACATCCAGGCTGTACGCAATATTGTGCACCAGCCCAACGACTTCTACCGTTCCCTGGCAAAAGGGGTTCGTGCGGCAGCGGCTCAGTACGGGGGAGAGGATTTCGCGTTGACCTTTGGGGGCAACGAGATGCCAGGCTACCACACCGGTCCGGCCTGCCATGTCGGCTACCTGACGGGGGCTCGCCACAGCCATCTGGACAGTGCGGGCTACAGCCTCGATCAGGAAGCAGCCAAAGCTGGCCACAGGCTTACACCCACCGAGGTTGCTGAGAGGCTTCTGGCCGAAGAGCGCTGGCGCCAGGTGCTCACCAGTCTGGTGATCTGCCTCTTCGCGCGCAAGGTGTACGATGCGGAAACCATCCTCGACGCGCTGGCGACGGCGGGCTACCGTTGGGCGCAGGAGGACCTCGACCGCCTCGGGATCCAGACGCTCAGGGCCAAGTATGCGTTCAAACAGCGAGAGGGATTCAGCTTCGACGATCTCATGGTGCCACGCCGGGTCATTGAGACACCGTCGCCTGCTGGCCCGTTCGACGAGGCCTTTGTGCGCGCAGCCGTCCAGCACTACGCACAGCAGCTCTAAGGGG
>CAYLRT010000132.1:2140-7101 GCA_964385885.1 uncultured Anaerolineales bacterium
GCCATGATCCGAGCAAGCAATGCATCCACCGAGGGGGCCTCTCGTAGCAGGCGTCCGTACTCACCGTGGTCTGGAATTCCATCCCAACACTCAGCGGCGATGATGATGTGGCCCCCGGGTCTGACGATCTGTGCAGCCGCCGACATCCCCTTGACCGCTTGATACAGGTTCAGATCCAACGGGTAGCCGCTGTTTGACGTGATCACAATATCATACGGGGCTGCAACTGGCTGCAACGCATGCGTCCGAACGAACTCCGTGGCTGCCCGGTGCGCGGTCAACAGATCACCGGCAAAGACCCCGGTGATCTGCTGATGGCGGTTGAGTGTCACATTGAGCAGGAAGGTGGGGTGAGTCGCCATCGCCACGTCCCGGATCTCCTCCCACAGTGGGTTGCCCTCAGTGATGGCCCAGGTGGCCTTAGGGTGAGACAGCATGGCAGCTCCGTGGTTGTCCAGAATCGCATCGATGTCCGCGATGCCAGGTAGGACAGCTTTCGGGCCCCCGCTAAAGCCGGCGAAGAAATGGGGCTCCACGAAGCCAGTCAGGATACGGACAGAGGCCTCCACGTAGGCTCTGTGGACCCGTACCATGCGTCCTGAGGCGTTGCGGGTGACTGCGACCAATGTCGCCTCGTCCCATGCATCATGCTGGACGACGGTGTAGCGGCGGGCCACCTCTGGGCCCAGCATCTGGTCCAATTCATCCTGTGTTTGGGCTCGATGGGTACCCAGGGCGTTGATGAGGGTGATGTGGTCTGGCGGAACCCCGGCCTCGGCCAACGTCGACAGGAGCACCGGCAGCACCCGGTCGTTGGGCATGGGGCGCGTCAGGTCGCTGAACACCACCGCCACCGTGTCCCGGGGCCGGATCAGATCTACAAGCGGTGGGGAGCCCAGTGGTGAGGAGAGGGCAGCAGAGATTGCCGCCCTCTCCTCGGTAAGTCCAGGCACATAACGTGGCTCAATGACAGTCACGGCCTGCGTGTCGGGCAGTGTGACATCCAGCCCTGTCCGTCCGTAGGCCAATGTGACGTGCATTGATGCTCCCTATACGACATCCAGACCAGGGTTGGGTTGCCGCCCTGGCAAGGCCTCCTTCAGTCGGTGATGCGGGCCTTCATCCAGGGATTGCTGTTGTGGAAGTCCGCTACGGCATTGCCGGGATGGACCAACCCGTCGAGGTACTGTCGATCCTCGTCAGAGAGCGTCATCTCCAACACTGGCAGCGCATCCTCCAGGTGTGCCATGGTGCGCGGCCCGATAATGGGAGAGGTCACGCCTGGTTGATCCTTGCACCAAAGCAAAGCCAATTGCGCCGCCGTCAGTCCCTGAGCCTGCGCTCGCTCCTTCACCTTGGCCGCCACCATCACGCTTTTGCGGGTGATCCGGGAGCGGAACAAGTCACCTGAACGCCCTGCCCGGGTGTCCTCGGGGAAGGAAGCTTTCTCCAACATCTCGAGCGTATACTTGCCGGCCAGGATACCCCCGGCCAGCGGCGACCAGGGCAGGATGGCCAGCCCGTACCTCTGGGCCAGCGGGATCAGCTCGTTCTCGATACGCCGATCGAGCAGGTTGTAAGGGGGTTGCTCGCTGATGTAGCGTGCGATGTTAAGGCGCTCGCTGATGGTAATCGCCTCCATCACCATCCACGCCGGATGGGTGGAGCAGCCGATATAGCGGACTTTGCCAGAGCGGATCAGATCATCGAAGGCCCGCAGCGTCTCGTCCTGCGGGATCGTCAGCGACGGCCGGTGGAGCTGATAGAGGTCGATGTGGTCGGTCTGCAACCGCCGCAGCGAATCCTCGCACGCCTTGATGATGTGATACCGGGAGTTCCCCTGATCGTTGGGCCCGTCCCCCATTCGTCCGTGAACCTTGGTTGCCAGCACAACTTGATCGCGCATGCCGTTTTCTTTGAGCGCCTTGCCCACGATGCGCTCACTCTCGCCAGCATTGTATACGTTGGCCGTGTCAATGAAGTTGATTCCAGCCTCCAACGCCCGGTTGATGATGGCGATCGAGGTCTCCTCATCGGTGGCCCCTCCGAAGTTCATCGCGCCCAGGCATAGGGGCGATACCATGACACCAGTCCTTCCTAACGATCGATATTCCATTGCTTCCCTCCTGTGAACAGTATATGTATCAACGTGTCCGTTCTCTTGGTGGCCAGATCCCCTATCCATCGACGGCAGGCCACCTGGGCTTTAGTATATTCATGTCAGAGATACCTGCCAATTCCCGTAGCGCGGTTGTTCGCTATGGGGGTGAGGAGCTTGAAATCCTCGGTGCCCGGAGCGTGTCTCCCTTGCGGCGCGAGTGCTGTATGCGGGGGAAGTATGAACAGGCGCCACGGGCCGTCCGCGACTCTTCTCAAGCGTCGATCCCAAAGAGAATCCGTATCAGGTAACCCACGCCAAAGCTCAGAGCTGCGATGCTGATCGAGAGTCCGCTCATCTCCAGGAACCGGGGAAGGAACGGTTCCCCCCTGGCCACCGCGATATAGTAGTTGAACCCTGCGATGATCAGCACGGCGGCAGTGAGCGATAGTGCCAGACAGACGTAGTAGTTAGCCAGCAGCAGGTAGGGCATCACCAACACCAACACGGTAAACACATAGGCGATGCCCGTGTAGAGGGCGGCCCGTCCTGGGGCCTTAGTGGTCTCCTCGGACTTGGTCGACAGGTACTCTGACGCGGCCATAGACATGGAGGCAGCAATGCCGGTGATAGAGGCCGTCAGGGCGATCAGTTGAGTGTCTTGAAGCGCCAGCGTCAGGCCGGCCAGGACACCGGTCAACTCTACCAGCGCATCGTTCAGCCCCAGCACAATCGATCCCGTGTAGCGCAGCCGTTCCTCATCCAGCATGGCGAGCAGGGCCTCCTCATGCCGTCGCTCGTCCGCCAGGATGACCTCAGTGCCTGGCAATTTCGCCACCATCGCCCCATAAGCCGCCTCGGCACGCTCTTCGCCCTGCTCCATCAGCTTCAAGGCAAAGGTGATGCCCAATATTCGTGCCAGCAGCGTGTACCAGAGGATCTTGAGGTGATCAGGCGGCACATCCTCCTCCGTGTGTTGCTTCCAGGCATGGTAGTGTGCCAGCTCGTCCGCCGCGATCCTCTCCAGCACCTTGCGGTTGTCGGGGGATTTCTCCACCTTCGCCAGATTCGAATATACGTGGTGCTCGGTGATCTCATTGCGCTGAAACTGGCGAACGATCTCACGCAGGTCAAGGTCGTCGATCGTCATCGTTGTCTCCCTCCCTCATGGGCGACAGGATGGCTCGTCAGTCGGTAGAATCCATCGCTACCGCACCATGAATTTGACACAGACCGGCATCGAGATTTCCAGTTCCTGTCCCGCTGGTTGCGGCATACCTGACCGGGGATCCACCTTGAAGAATACCACGTTGTCGCTGTCCTGATTGGCTGCCAGCAGGTAGGCCCCCACCGGGGCAATAGCGAAGTTACGTGGGGTATGCCCCCCGCTCGCCACGTGTCCCACGGGGTTCAGCTTGCCGGTCGCCTGGTCGATCGCGTAGACGGCCAGGCTGTCATGGCCACGGTTGGAGCCGTAGAGGAAGTCGCCAGCAGGTAAGATATGAATGTCAGCCGTGGTGTTGGGCCCCTCATACCCCTCTGGCAACGTGGGCACCGTCTGCAGCGCCTGTAACCCTCCCGTCTGCGAGTCGTAGGCGAACGCTATGATCGTGTTGCCCATCTCATTGATCAGATAGGCGAAGCGACCACTGGGGTGAAAGGCCATGTGACGTGGGCCGGATCCACCGGCCACGGCCACGTAGGGTGGGGTGTTAGGTCTCAGCTTGCCGGGCTCAGAGGCTATGTCATAGATCATCAAGCGATCGATACCGAGGTCGGCGATGTAGGCACGCCGCCCAACCGGATCCAAGGTCACAGAGTGGGCATGGGGCCCCGCTTGTCGTCGTGGGTTGGGGCCTGAGCCCTCATGCTGTACGATGTCCGATGCTGGCGCCAGCCCACCATCCTCGCGTACCGGATAGACCGCGGCTGAGCCGCTGCCATAGTTGGCGACGAAGACGTAGGCTCCGTCCGGGCTCACCGTCACGTGGCAGGGGTATGTGCCATGGGATGGCTGCTGATTGATCAGCGTCAACAGCCCCGTGTGGGGGTCAATGGCGAACGCGCTCACGGCTCCGCCCGGCGCGCCCTCGAACTCCGTAAGCTCGTTGACGGCATACAGGTACTTCTTGCTGGGGTGAATTGACAGGAAAGAGGGATTGGGCGTCTGGGCTGTGCCCAACAGCTCTGTCTCTCCTGTCAACGGATCAAAATCGAAGATATAGATGCCGGCACTTCCTTTTTGGGTATAGGTGCCCACATAGAGGACCACGCGTGCATTTGCTTGCTCATTCATCGTCTCTGCTCCTTGAGGATGGTTCACAACATGTGCTGACCGGCACCCTGCCCCGAGGACGATCAGCATCATTGCTATTAAGTTTACTCGTGCCCACCAGGTAAGCAATGTCGCTGTGGCGGGTACTGGGCTTGTCCCAGCGATCTTTGTCAGTGACAATGTTCCGCGGTTTTCTGTGGTCGCCGGTCGATTCCATCTGTGGCCAGGCATTTAGTAGTCCTCTATCTCGCCTTTCAGATACAGATCGAAGAACGCCCTCACGTAGCCGTAGATCTCGGGCCACCGGCCGTGATCGCCGGAGAACCCATGTCTCAGGCCACCAAGCAGGATCAGTGTCGAGATCGCCCATGCTTGAACAGCAAGCGATCCACCTGGCATGTCCTTTATACTACAGCCTAAGCATAGCAGGAGCACGTCTAACGGTCCAGTGCACACTGGTGGCGACAGGCGACCACTTCACCGTACCCCGCATCCCAGATCTTGAGCAGCCATTTGCAGGGTCTTGGGGCTTTAGTACTATATGGCGCACAGCAAAGGTATACAGGGAGTCAGGTGACAGTTATTCCC
>CAYLRT010000133.1:0-5211 GCA_964385885.1 uncultured Anaerolineales bacterium
GTTTGAATAATGGTGGTTTGAATAATGGTAAAGCGTGGCAGACGTTGCTCGAGATGCGCCAGCAGGGCGTCGGGTGGGGCCAGGTGATGTTGGCGGTGGTTACGGCGAAAGCTGTTGGCGATGAAGATGTGACGCCAGACAGCTTGCTTCGGCAGCGTGCCGACGGCATGGAGTGGGGGAAGATCTGGCAAGGGTTAGGCCTGATTGGCAACGGACGTGGCCACAAACCTGCATCCGTAACCGACGAGGGATCAGCGCAGCAAGGGCACCCGCCCCGTGGTAATGCAGGACGTGCTCATGGACGGGGTCAAGGGCAAGGACTTGGACTGAAGGACCAGTGATCCCTGGCGGCACCAGAGGAGCCCGAAGGTCCCACCGCGATGGTGGCCTTCGGGCTTTTATGTATCATTGAGGCCCAAATAGCATTAAGGACGGTGAGATGAATACTAGGCAGTTCAAGTGGGTTGGTACGGCGGTAGCGATCTTTATCGGTGGCGCGATCTTGTTGGCGCTCTTCAGTCAGCATGCGTATTTCCTGGAGCGGGTGGATCAGCAGGAGGTCGGCGTCCGCTTTCGCCGGGGCAGCATCTTTGAGATCGTAGGACCTGGTGTGTATAGCGATGTCGCGCTTTACGCCGGCATCAAGCGTGTGTCGACCGAGGCGGTTTCCTTTTCCGTCGAAGATCCGGAGGTCATTACCTTGGATCGTCAGCGTGTAGGGCTCAAGGTGAGCGGTGATGCATTTCGCCCCGGCATCGAGAAGGCGGATCTGTTGCGCCAGTTGTGGTCCTCTTATGAGACTATCTATCTGAGCGACGACGCGCTGCGCGCCAGGGTGACCGACCTGGCGCTCCAGGCGATGAAGTCATGTGTGGGCGATCGTACCTTCGATGAGAACGTGATCGGCACCTCGCGTGATGCGCTTCGCTCATGCGTTGATGATCGGCTTAGCGCCCTGGCCACGAACCTGGGCCTTGAGATCAAGAATGTGGCGGTTCCCAACATCATTATCTCGCCAGAGGTTCAGGCGAGTCTGGACGCGATCACCAAGAGCCGCCTGGACACAGAGCTGGCACAACAGGATGCGATCAAGGCCAAGGAGCAGGCGGCGGCCGATCAGGCACGCGAGGAAGGTGCTGTGCGTGTACAGTTGGCCCGTCAACAGGAAGAGGTGCGGCAGAAGACGGTGCTGGCTGAGCTGGAACGACAGCAACTAGAGGCTCAGCGAGCGGTGATCGAGGCGGAGAAGGCCAACGCTCTGCTGGCTGCCCAGAAGGACCTGGAGATCAATCGCGTGCAGGCTGAGGCCGCACTGGCTGCCGCACGGGCCGCTCTGGCTCAAGAGCTTGTGTTGGCGGAGGTCTATGCGAGCAGCCCAACCTATGCTTATCTGAAGGCGCTCTTAACCAACGCTCAGGCGCTGTCGGAGACGGATAAGATCATCTTCACCCAGGAGGGTACGACACCGACGATCGTGGTGCCTGGGCCTGGGATCCTGCCCACGGTGGATACCGGGGCGCAGGGGGTGGTGGTGCCCGCCGAGGGAGGCGAGCGGTAGGAGGCGCGTGGCCCCGTTGCTCTGAAACGGCCCCTACCAGGCATCCCACGGCGACCGTGCTTGATCTGGCCGTGGGGCCGGAGCAAGGAAGGGTGTCTATGGTATGGTGACGCGACGTGAGTTCTTGCGTCTGATGCTGGGGGCTGCTGGTGTGCCGGTCGCCTCGGGCCTCTACGCGCGTTTCATCGAGCCGTACTGGGTTGAGTACGTGCAGCACACGCTGCCGCTGCGCTATCTGCCTCCATCACTGGACGGCAAGGTGTTGGTGCAGTTGAGCGATCTGCACATCGGCAACCGCTTCGATTGGCGTTACCTCGTGCGGGCACTGGATCACACGTGTGCCTTGGCCCCCGACTTCGTGGTGTATACCGGGGATTTCATCACTTACGAGTCGGCGGAGCAGTTCGCGCAGCTAGCCACGGTGTTACAGCATGCGCCCCAGGGACGGCTGGGCACGGCTGCCGTGCTGGGCAACCATGACTACGGCCCTGGCTGGAGCTGTCCGAGCATCGCGGAACAGGTCGTGGCGTGCCTGCATGAGGCTGGGATTCCCGTGCTGCGTAACGCGGTGGAGGTGTTCTCCGGATTGCAGATCGGGGGCGTGGACGACTGGTGGGGGCCCAACTTCGACCTCGAGGCGGTGGTCTCGTGCCTGGAGCCGGGGATGGCGACCGTGGTGCTCTCGCACAATCCGGACACGGTGGACTTGCCCCAGTGGGATGGGTATCAGGGGTGGATTCTAGCTGGACATACGCACGGGGGGCAGGTCAAGTTGCCGTTCCTGCCCCCTCCGGCGTTACCGGTGCGCAACAAGCGTTACACCGCTGGTGTATTTGACCTGTGGAATGGCCGTTTCCTCTACATCAACCGCGCGCTGGGGAACCTCTGGCCTGTGCGCTTCGGTGTGCGACCGGAGGTTACGATCTTCACGCTGCGAGCGGGATGACTTATCCTCTGGTGTGTCCCTTGCCAAGAAACGGGGCTATTCTACAATGCGCACGTTGTAGCTACGAATGAGGAGGATGGCGACGATGGCGTATGAGGAGGGTCAGGATCTGGAGCAGCGCGTGCAGGCTATCGTGGCGGAGCTGACTCTGGAGGAGAAGGCGGCGCTATGCTCGGGGCTGGACTTCTGGCATACGAAACCTGTTGAGCGCCTGGGTGTCCCGTCGGTCATGTTGACGGACGGCCCCCATGGACTCCGGAAACAGGACGCGTCCGCGGCGGGGACGGCTCTGAACCAGAGCGTCCCCGCCACTTGCTTCCCCACCGCCTCGGCGTTGGCTGCCACCTGGAACCGCGATCTGGTCAGCCGCGTAGGCGCAGCGCTGGGGCGAGAGGCCCGTGCTCAGGGCGTCGGCGTGGTGCTGGGGCCAGGGGCCAACATCAAGCGTTCGCCTCTCTGTGGCCGAAACTTCGAGTATTTCTCTGAGGACCCCTATTTGAGCGGGGAGATGGCGCGGAGCCATATCGCTGGGGTGCAGAGCCAGGGCGTTGGGGCTTCCCTGAAGCACTTCTCCGTTAACAGCCAGGAGTACCGGCGGATGACGATTGATGCCGTGGTGGATGAGCGGGCGCTGCGTGAGATCTACCTGGCGGGGTTCGAGATCGCGGTGAAGGGTGCGCGGCCGTGGACGGTGATGGCGGCCTACAACCGCGTCAACGGCGTCTACTGTAGCGAGCATCGGCGGCTCCTGACGGATATCTTGAGACGGGAATGGGGACACACCGGTATCGTGGTCAGTGACTGGGGCGCGGTCAATGACCGCGTGGCGGCCCTGAAAGCAGGGCTGGAACTTGAGATGCCGGGCGTGCTCAACGGCAACGATGCCCAGATCGTTCAGGCGGTGCGAAATGGGACGCTACCCGAGTCCGTGCTCGACGAGGCTGTTGAGCGCTTGCTTCGCATAATCCTGCGGGCGGCAGAGACGCTGCGCCGGAGCTGCGATGTCGATGGCGCGGCGCATCATGCGCTGGCACGGGAAGTGGCGGGCGAGGCGGCGGTGCTGTTGAAGAACGAAGGCCCGCTCCTGCCGCTGGCGTCAGACATGCAGGTAGCGCTGATCGGCCGATTCGCCAAGACGCCGCGCTATCAGGGCGCTGGGAGCTCGCTGGTCAACCCCACGCGACTGGACAACGCCTATGATGAGATGGTCAGACTGGTGGGAGCGGATCGGGTCACCTACGCCGC
The DNA here is from genome assembly GCA_964385885.1 of uncultured Anaerolineales bacterium. Lineage (GTDB taxonomy): Bacteria > Chloroflexota > Anaerolineae > B4-G1 > SLSP01 > PWVB01. Next base: position 3,750 of record CAYLRT010000133.1, read on the forward strand.
AGGCTATGCTCCCAGGGGTGACGAGGTTGACAGGGCACTTATCGAAGAGGCCGTACGGGTGGCTGAAGCTGCCGATGTCGCCGTTGTCTTTGCAGGCTTGACTGACTGGTATGAGGTCGAGGGGTTGGATCGCCAGCATATGCGGCTGCCGGTCGCTCATGACGCGCTCATCGCTGCCGTGGTGGAGGCCAACCCCAACACAGTGGTCGTCCTGAGCAATGGGGCACCGGTTGAAATGCCCTGGGCATCGCAGGTCAAGGCTATTCTTGAGGGTTACCTGAGTGGCCAGGCGGGCGCAGGCGCTCTCGTTGACATCCTCTACGGCCGCATCAACCCCAGCGGCAAGCTGGCCGAGACGTTCCCCCTGCGGCTGGAGGACACCCCCTGCTATGCCTGTTTCCCTGGGGGGCCGGCGACTGTTGAGTACCGCGAGAGCCTCTATGTGGGCTACCGCTTCTACGACACGGTGGGCAAACCAGTTCTCTTTCCCTTTGGACACGGCTTGAGTTATACCACCTTCGAATACAGCGGGCTCACTCTGAGCCATGAGACGATGAGCGATACTGAAACCCTGATGGTCCGTCTCAAGGTGCGCAACAGTGGACGGGTCGCGGGGAAAGAGGTCGTGCAGCTCTATGTGCGTGACGTTGAGTCCTCATGGTTCCGGCCCAGGCAGGAGCTTAAGGGATTTGCGAAGGTCGCGCTAGAACCTGGCGAGGTCAAGGAGGTCATCTTTCAGCTTGATCGTCGAGCCTTTGCCTACTTCAACCCGGACCTGGGTGAGTGGCACGTGGAGACAGGGGCCTTTGAGATCCTGATTGGTGCGTCGTCGCGCGATATCCGACTCTCGGCGACAATCTGGGTGACGTCGACGCAGCCATCGGCGCCCTCAGTGGATCGGGGGCGTCTGGCCGCCTACGTCTACCCGTCGGTGGATGCCTCGTTCAGCCGCGAGGCCTTCCAGGCCCTCTTGGGACGGCCCTTGCCGCCCAATGAGATCCGTCGTCCCTACACGCTTAACACGCCTCTTGGTGACATGCGTGACTCGCTTGTGGGCCGTTGGCTGGAGAGGATGATCCGGCGAAACATGGAGCAGATGATGGCGGGTATGGAGGAGAGTCCAACGACCATGCTCTTCACCGCCATGATGCGTGATGCGCCACTCCGATTGTTGCTCATGGTAAGCCAGGGTGCCTTCAGCCGGGACATGCTGGCGGCGATCCTCCTGCTCATCAACCGCAAGCCGCTGCGTGGACTCGTGGCGCTGATCAAAGCGCTTTGGTCTAGACGCCCCGTGTAGCCAGAGCAACCCTGCGCTGGTGGGCGGGCTGTCCAGTTACAGCGGCCAGATGCGCGGCACAAGCAGGAGTGCCAGCAGATAGATGAGAAGCGTCAGCGGTGTGCCGACTTTGAGGAAGTCGGTGAAGCGATAGCGCCCTGGGCCGTAGACCATGAGGCAAGA
>CAYLRT010000133.1:5311-6962 GCA_964385885.1 uncultured Anaerolineales bacterium
AGGAGGTTGGCCGCACCACTGGTGACCATAGCACGGCTCAGCGCCAGCATACCGGCAATCACGATCAGTGTACGCCACTCGACCCGGCGGTACGCCTCGTCTGAAGTGATGCAGCCGGTTGCCATGGCGATGAGGGCCCCCAAGAGCACTGTGACGGGCAGAGGCGCGATGCCAGAAGCTCCGGCCAGCATGGTGAGAGTGAAAATGATACCGGCGCGGACGGCATGTCGCGTGTTAAAGGAGCGGTGGTCGACGGCGCCAATGACGCGGAACGTATTATTCTCGTCCAACCGGGCAATGTCCTGTCGGTGGCCCTGGACGAGTAATTGATCGCCTGTACGCAATGTCACATCGCCAATTTTCGTCAGGAGAGCGTGACCGCGGCGGCTGATCCCCAAGATCTGCGGCCCATATCGTTGGCGGAACCGGACCTGCTTCAGCGTTTTCCCGATAAGTGGCGAGGGGCGGAGGAGGATCGCCTCCACCAGTCGTACATCGTCTGCTTCCAGTGCCGACAGCGAAAGTTCCACATCGGCCCGTATCGCCAGGCCCACGGTGTCCTTGATGTGTAGGACCTCATCACGGTGTCCCAGGACCAGCAGGACGTCACCCTCATGGAGTTGCAGATCCGCCTGCGGCGTCAGATAGCGCTCCCGCTCGCGGACCACGCGCACGACGGTGAGGTCCAGGTCGTGACCTAGCCTTGACTCGGCCAGGGTCTTCCCTGCCAATGGGGACCGGGGCAGGACCAGGGCCTCTGTAAGGTAGCGCCGGATCCCAAACCGGTCCTCAGTCTCACCGGGTTCGTCGCGGACTGGGGTCAGGTGGCGACCGATCGTCAGCATATAGGCCGCGCCGATCACAGCTACTGGGATCCCGACGGGCGCCAGCTCGAAGAGCCCCAGTGGGGACAGACCAGACTGGACCATCAGTCCGCTGACGATGATGTTGGTTGAGGAGCTGATGAGTGTGATCGAGCTGGATAGGATGGCAGAAAAGGCGAGGGGTAATAAGAGACGGGATGCACGTTGATGCTGTACGCGGGCGAGGGCAAGCGTGATAGGGACAAAAAGGGCCGTTACAACTGTGTTGCTCATGAGCGCGCTCAAAAGTGCTGCTGCTACAGTGATCACGATCAGCGTTCGTCGTGGAGAATCACCGGTTCGCCGCATGATTGCCCGACTGATGATATTTGCCACGCCGGTGTGGATCAATGCACTGTTGAGGATGAGAAGACCCAAAATCAGTAGGACAGCCTCGCTGCCGAAGCTGGCGAAGGCCTCCTCGGGTGGCAGTAGCCCCGTGACGATCAGGGTCAGCAGCACGCCAAGGGCGATCAGGTCGGCTGGTATGGGCTCGAGTGCGAAGAGCACTAGTGCGCCGCTGACTATGGCGAACACCCCCGCGATGTCCGGTGTCATAGAACGTCCTCCCTTCTGTGGTCCTCAGTGTAGCGGCGTGGCGCAAAGCCGTCAATATGAACCGGGCGCTCTGCGAATGAAATGGGGTGGTTGTGTAGTACATCCTTGCTTACGGCGGAAGTATTGAGATACGGACCGTTCGCGGGGGGCTGATCCTCAGCCCCTGGTTCCAAGTTCCGCGTCTGCCTGTTGCCTGGCCGCCGCCCACCCAGCCATGCCTTGCCGAGCGC
>CAYLRT010000134.1:0-6939 GCA_964385885.1 uncultured Anaerolineales bacterium
GAGCCTGTCGTTGGCTGAGCCTGTCGAAGCCAACGACTGCCCCTTGACTACCCCTCGACAAGCTCGGGGTACGTTTGCCGAAGCTTGGTGGCTGAGCCTATCCCTCGGACTTCGACAGGCTCCGTGGGCTTCGACAGGCTCCGTGGGCTTCGACAGGCTCAGCCCACGGAGCTTGGGTTTGTCGGCACCCTCTCCCGCGTGCCCTTCGACGGGCTCAGGCCAGGGGCAGGGATCAGGTAACGAACCGGGGGAAAGCGTTCTGCCCGCTGCCCCCTTCTACAACCCGTGCTTGAGCTTCAGTTCCACCCGCTGCTCGGTGCCGGCCTCGACGGTGACCATGATATCACCGGAATAGCTGCGCTCCCCGTAGAACGCCCGGATGAAATAGGTACCGGGTGGCAGATGCACCTGCCACCGGCCATCCTCTCCCGAGGTGAGCCGGGCCACTATGTCCCCCGGCAGGTATGTGGTCTGTTCAGGCGCGTTCGCACTTTGCTTCACCACACCAGCCGGCACCGCCTCAACGACCTCAATCCTGGCACCAGCGTAGGTTTGGGGGGGCACATCAGAAGATAAGTATGCCTCATCATCGATGACCACCCCCGTGACCGTGCCAAGGGGACCATCAGGCCCAGGTCTGTGACACCCCCCAAGGCTCCATGCCCCCAGGATCGCCAGGATGCCCAACAACGCGATGGCCCGGCGACTTCTCTGTCGTTCCATGCTACCTCCCCTCCCGGCAAGCGAACCCCGCTTTTTCAGACCCACGATGGACGACACTGTGACAGACAACCAGCGGACGGATAGGCCTCCCGGCTGTCTACTGGGCTATACCCATCAGAACGGTCCATAGCCCAGGGTAACCCCCAACGCCAGGAACGCCACGCTGGCCACGATCACCCACAACCAGAGCTTCAACGACCACCTCAGCCACTTGGCATAAGTGACTGAGGTCAACCCCAGCACGATGAGCAACACTGCGTTGGTGGGGTAGATGAGGTTGGTAAAGCCGTCACCGAAGCAGTAGGCCGTAACCGCCACCTGTCGGGTCACCCCCGCCAAGTCAGCCAGCGGGATGAGGATCGGCATCATCAGGAACGCCTTGGCAGACCCCGAAGCCACAAAGAGCTCCAGTACCAACGCCACCCCGTAGATGACGAGCGCCGCCATGATAGGTCCGGCTTGGGCAAAGGGGCGCGACGCATAGTAGAGAATGGTGTCCATCACCCCGCCACTGACCACGATGTGTTTGATACTTACCGCCATCAGAATCAGGATGATGCCGGGGGCGATGCCCCCGACTCCCTCGGCCAGGGACCTCCAGACTGCACGCTTATCCTGTTGAGCCAACAGCCCTGCGCCCACGCCTCCCACCAGGAAGAGAACGCCCACGATGGGTAAGGCATACTCCTGCAGCAGGGGAAGAAACGCTCCGCCCACCAGGACGACCACAATCAGCAGGAAGAAAGTCCCGAACCACGCCATGGCCCTGCCCAGGCCGGAGCTCTGCACCGAAAAATCCACCCCCGAAGCTCCAAAGCGAGCGCGCTCCGCCTGATCCTCCTGGTAGACCGGGGAGCTCTGCGGGTCACGCTCCACCTGCCTGGCGTAACGCAGCAGAAAGACGGCCAGCAACGCATAGAACACCGCAAAGATAAGGAATCGGAACCAGGCCCCGGAGAAGAGCGGCAACTGAGCAATCCCCTGCGCGACGCCGATGGTGAAAGGATTCGTGATGGCGGCCGAGAACCCCATGTTGGTCGCCAGGATGCTCATCCCCAGCCCCACAAGCGAGTCCCAGCCCATATAGAACGAGAGAGCCACCATCACAGGCACCAGGGGCACCACCTCCTCGAAGAGGCCAAAGAACGCGCCCAGCGCCATGAAGAAAAGCGTGATCCCCAACAGCAGCGCGTATTTGCGTCCACCCGCCAGGCGGACGATGCGAGCAATGCCTGCTCTGAGGATGCCTGTGGCATCCAACACCGCAAAAGCACCGCCGACCATGAGAATGAAGAGGATAATGACGATGACCATCAGGCTGTCAGGGCCCCATAGCACCTCCACCGGTGCTGTGAACCAGCGCCACACCGGATAGGCAGGCCGTTCGGTGAAATGGTATGAATCTGGGACGATCATCTGTCGTCCCTGCTCCACCACGTAATCATACTGTCCGGTGGGCAACACCCGCGTCAACACACCGGCGGCCACCATGAGCACAGCCAGGATGACTACCGATTGGATGAATGCCCTGGCACTGATCTGAGCTCCGGCTTTCTCCCCCATCACACCTCCCCGCTGGTGTCCGTGATCCAATCTCCCGTCTCCCCCGTCTGTGGATGTGGGCGGACAGACGACGTCGAGGCGGATTATAGCAGTGCGAGGCGACAGGCAAACCCCACCATCGCCCCCAGGCTGTAGCCCTGGATGGTTCTGACTACGTGGGTGGCATCGAGGGACAACCGGCAGCCGATCGCGACCGCCGTTCGCCAACGCATGGAGCCCACGGCTTGTTCCGGGTCACGGTTGGTGTATAAAGCGCACAGCTTGGCTCAGAGCCCATCTCGGGAGTAATGCCGTGACCAACGTCATCGAAACCGATCACCTGACGAAGTATTATGGAAAGGCCAGGGGCATCATTGATGTCTCTTTCCAGGTGGAAGAAGGTGAGATCTTTGGCTTCATTGGGCCTAATGGGGCAGGGAAGTCCACCACCATTCGGCTGCTTCTGTCCTTGATCTATCCTACCAGCGGTACTGCCACCATCTTTGGCAAAGACTGCATCAAGTATGGACCACAACTGCGACAGGATATCGGTTACCTGCCCTCCGATGTCTTCTACTATGAGGGGATGAAGGTCATTGACCTTCTGAAGTACTCAGCCAGTTTCTACAAGCGTGACTGTACTCAACGTATGTATGAACTGGCCGAACTGATGGAGTTGGAGCTGGATCGCCGCATCGAGGATCTCTCCTACGGCAACAAGAAGAAGGTTGGCATCGTGCAAGGGCTCTTACACCAACCCAAACTGGTGTTTCTGGATGAGCCCACCGCCGGCCTGGACCCCCTGATGCAGCGCACGTTCTTCGACCTGATTCGGGAGGAGAATCGGCGGGGGATGACGGTCTTCTTCTCCTCGCATATCCTGAGCGAGGTGCAGCGCCTCTGCAACCGGGTGGGGATCATCAGGGAGGGACGGATGATCGAGATCGCCGACATTCGCACGTTGCAGCAGAATAACTACAAACGGGTGCGGGTAGCGGCCGAGGGGCTTGATCCCGCCTATTTCCAGCCGTTGCCCGGCGTGACCAATCTGGAACGTGTGAACGGCGCGGTCCGTTTCTTCTACAAGGGCGACCTCAATATCATAATGCGCAAGATTGCCGAGTTGACGGTGTCGGACGTGACGATTGAGGAACCGACCCTAGAGGAGATCTTCATGCACTATTACGAATAGGTGCAGGGCCATGAAGACAAACATCTTCCAGCACGAATTCAGGATGCACCGCAGGTCTGTGATCACCTGGTCACTGGCCGTCGTGGGCGTGACGCTGCTCTACCTTTCCATTTTCCCTGCCTTTGCCCAGGAGGCTGCGGCCCTGGATGATGTGATCGCCAGTTTCCCGGAGGAGTTTCGGGCAGCCTTCGGTCTGGGTGGGGTTGATCTGTCCACAGTGTTGGGCTATTTCAGTTTTGTTTACCTCTTCCTGCAGATTATGCTGGCGATCCAGGCAGCCAACTACGGGATTGGGTTGGTCTCGATTGAGGAACGTGAGCTGACTGCGGATTTCCTGCTGGCCAAGCCGGTGACGCGCGCGCAGATCCTGACCAGTAAACTTTTGGCTGCGCTAACCGGCCTGGGTATCACGCAAGCAGTGGTGTGGGCCAGCGTCTTTGGCTTCATCCAGGCCTTCAAGGGCGATCGGACCTACGATGCCAGCCTGCTGCTGCGGCTTTTGCTAGGCCTGATGGTATTCCAGATGTTCTTCCTCACCGTGGGTCTGGTGATCTCGCTGCTGGTCCGGCGCGTGCGCAGTGTCACACCCTACTCAATGGCGCTGGGCTTTGGCATGTACGTACTGGGGGCGTTCGGCGACATGCTGGGTGAGAGTGCCTTCGAGAAGATCACGCCCTTCAAGCATTTTGATGCCCACACCATGATCAAGTACGGACACTTTGACACCCCGCTGGTCATGGTGAGCGTAGGCGCGATCGTGATCTCCGTAGCGGCCAGCTACTGGCTGTACACCCACAGGGACATCCCTGCAGTGACCTGAGGAGACGGCACGATGAACATCTTTCTAAGGGAAGTACGGGCAAACATCAGGTCACTGCTCATCTGGGCGAGCATCGTGGCTCTTCTGGCCGTCATCGCCTTCACCAAGTTCTCCGCCTATGCCAACAATCCCGAGATGCTGGCTATTCTAGATCAGATGCCCGCAGCGTTGATAGACGCTTTCAACCTCAAGGCATTCAACCTGACCACGCTGAGCGGTTTTTACGGTGCGCTGTTCACCTACTACGCGCTGATCCTATCCATCGCCGCGGCGATGTGGGGCAGCGACATCATCGCCAAAGAAGAGCGAGACAAGACCATCGAGTTCGCGCTCACCCTGCCGGTGACACGCAGTCAGGTGGTCACCGGTAAGCTGTTGGCGGCACTGGCCAACTGCATCGGCTTGCTACTGATCACCTGGGGTATCACGTTTCTCGCTGCGCGGCCCTACCATCCCGACCGCGTATTCCACGACTTCCTAAACCTCTCTATGCTCGCTCTCTTCATCCTACAGATGGTCTTCCTCAGCATCGGGATCTTCTTGGGCTGTGCGATGAAGCGCTATAAACAAGCGGGTTCGACCGCCATCTCGCTGTTGCTGGCAGCTTATTTCTTTTCCATTATCTCCGAGATGCACGAGAGGCTGGATTTCCTCAAGTATCTCTCGCCCTTCAGGTACTTCGATGCAGGCCTGATGTTGCGCGAATCGCGGCTCGACCTCACCTATGTGGGCCTGTCGGCGGCGATCATTGTGGTGAGCCTGGTGGGAGCTTACATGACCTATGCTCGCCGCGACCTGTATATCTAAGATGCAGGCGATCGGCTCCGTCGGGGCTCGACACAGTCGCAGGGCGGAATGAATCTCGCTCACCCGGGCACCGTTGGCGAAGCTTGTCGCTAACTGAGCCTGTCCAAGCCAGCCCTCCTCGACAAGCTCGGCGTACGCTCAGGGCAAGGCTCAGCCACGATAGCCCGAAGAACGGACAGAACGCGTTCCCTCCATTGCGATGTGGGCCCCCTTGGCTATCATAGGAGCAGCATCCGAAGCTGGCAGGAGGCCGTGCAATGCAGACGAAAGGCAACATCGCACGCCATCCGACGGCGGAGATCCACCCAGCGTGATCCTGGAGGACGAAATCACGATCGGAGCATGCACCAAGGCCGATGCAAGCTCAGTGATAGCGGGCCACGTGACTATCGGTCATCGCCCTTGCCCACGCGCAAACAGGAGACCAAGCATGAGTATACAGAACGGGAGCGAAAAACGGATCAACATCAGCGGCGTCTTTCCACACCTGGCCGTGACTGCCGCACACATCCCCCGCAGCGAGACAGGCATCGGGGCGCTGATGCCATGGGCCAACCGGCTGTGGTTCATCACCTATCCCTCCAATCCCGACTCCGGCAGGGATACGGGGCTCTTCTCGCTCGACGCGCAGATGAATCTCACCAAGCACCCGGAAAGCGTTGTCGGCACCTATGCCAACCGCATCATCCACACGGCCACCCATCAACTGATCATCGGACCGCACCTGATTGATGTAGAGGGCCACGTGCGGACGATCGAGCCGCTGGTCCCCCACCGTCTGACGGCGACGATGACGCACCTGGAGGATCCAGAGCACAAGGTTTATTTCCTGACCATGGAGGCACTCTTCTTCGAGGTCGATCTGCGCACACTGGAGGTCCGGCAGTTGTTTGATCTGAGGGAGGAGCTGGATCTGCATGATGTGGAGCACCTGCACTTCAAGGACGCCTATACTGCGCATGGAAGGGTGGTGGTCGCCAACAACACGTACACGGAGCGGGATTTCCTCGACGGCCCCACCCAAGGGCGGCTCGCCGAGTGGGATGGGACAAGATGGACGACGCTGGAGAGATGCCAGTTCAACGCGGTGACCGGGCGCACGTCCATTGGCGACGCGATCTTCGCCATCGGTGCGGATAACGCTTCGGCGATCCTCAAAGTGTACACCAAGGGTCAATGGACCACCTATCGCCTGCCCAAGGCCACCCACACGCAGGATCATTCGTGGACCACCGAGTGGCCGCGCATCCGGGAGGTGGAGTCGGAGCGCTGGCTGATGAATTGCAGCGGCATGTTCTATGAGCTGCCGGCGATGCAATATGGCGGCTGTGTGTGGGGCATCCGCCCGATCTGCACTCATCTGCGCATCATCGGCGACTTCTGCTCGTGGCGCGGTTTGCTCGTGATGGCCGGAGATCAGACGACACCCCTCGGGGACAGCAACCCCTTCGTCGGGCAGCCGCAGGCCAATCTGTGGTTCGGCAAGACGGATGACCTGTGGCAGTTCGGCAAGCCCACGGGATGGGGCGGCCCCTGGCGCGAGCAGCCGGTGGCGGCAGGCGAGCCGTCGGACCCGTTTCTGATGACGGGATTCGAGCACAAGGTGTTGCACCTGCGCCACGATGCGCACGGCACCGTGAACTTCACCATCGAGGTCGATTTCCTTGGCGATCAGAGCTGGAGTACCTACGATGTGATCCGTGTGCCGGCGCCCGGGTATACGTACCACACATTCCCGGACGGATTCAGCGCGCACTGGGTGCGAGTGGCAGTAGATCGACCCTGCACGGCGACGGCCTACTTCCACTACACATGAGCATGTAGTGCGCTGCGACACCCTTCGGCAAGCTCAGGG
>CAYLRT010000135.1:0-2653 GCA_964385885.1 uncultured Anaerolineales bacterium
CCTGTCCACCAGGTCTCGGGTGTCCCTTCAGCGGCCACCTTGCGACGGCCGTGGCTCTCCAGCCACCACATACTGAGGCCCCAGCCCAGCAACAGCAGGAGCCACAGTGCAGTGAGCAGCCATCGCAGATCCAGAATCAGCATCGTCTCTGTTATGGAGCATTTGCCGCTGTGGGAACGCTTTCCAGGCTCAGCGATAATACCTGTGACACACCATCGCCCCCCATCGATACACCATAGATGGTATCAGCTACCTCGACCGTTGTCTTGTTGTGCGTGATAAGGATAAACTGAGTATCGTTGGCCATCTCCTGAAGCATACTTCGGAACCGTCCCACGTTGGCCTCATCCAGCATCGCGTCAACTTCGTCCAGGACGCAGAAAGGCACCGGACTCGACCGCATGATCGCGAAGATAAGGGCCACCGCGGTCAGGCTCCGTTCCCCTCCGCTAAGCAGACTCAGGCTAGCTGTCCGCTTCCCCGGTGGGCGAGCGGAGATCTCGACGCCTACTCTCGCACCATCCTCGACCAGGAGCTCCAGGGAGGCCTGCCCGCCGTTGAATAGCATCTCGAACACACGCGCGAACTCGCCTGCGATGGCCTTGAACGAGGTATCAAACGTGGTGTCCATCATCTGGTCGAGCTCCTGGACTATCTCCCGCAGGTGCTTGGAGGCACGCTCGAGGTCCGCAGTTTGGGATTCCAGGAATGCGTGCCGCTCTGCAAGCTCGGCATATTCAGCCTGTGCCGCCATATTGACAGGCTCGAGTCGTCGGATCTGTGTGCGGAGGTCGCGCACCTGATCCTCCAATCCCTGAGGCAGCGCTGTGACCACTGGCAGCGAGCTGGCGATCTCCTCCAGAGGGAGGGGTTGCTGCGTGGAGAACCCCTCGGGGAGGTTGCTGATCACGATATCTAGCGTACTCTCAATCTCATGCCTCAGAGCCTGGAGTTGGTCCTCGCGGCGGTTTAGTTCGACTTCGGCCTCTGACAGGAGGCGTTCAGCTTCGCGCAATCCCTGTCGAGCGCGATTCTCCTCTTGCTCCAATTGCTCGAGCTCCTCTTCCAATGTCCTCAACGTGTTTTCGAGCGGTGGGATCTCTGCCTCCACCGCTTCAGCCTGTGTCTTTGCCTCCTCATAGGCTGTACGCAATTCTCCGAGTCGCAGCTCCAATGCGGCACTCTCTTTTCTCAAGGCCTGTAGGCGTTCCTCCTGATGGGCAATCTGCCTCTGGAGTCGGGCGATCTCTCGCCGATGCGTCTCCAGCATGGCACGCCGACTGGTCTGCTCTTGCTCCAGGATGGCCAGTGTGGTACGCGCCTCGGAGAAATGCCGGGGGACCTCATCACCGTCCAGCGCTTGCAATGACTCGCTCAGTTCCTCGAGTGCTTTCTCCAGGGAGTGGAGCTCTTCGGTGTGCGTCGCTATCTCGGACTCCAGCGTCGCGCGCAGCGCCTGACGCTGTCTGAGCTCCTCGTCCAGGGCTGCCAGCTCGGCCGCCCGGGTTTCCTGTTGCTCACTCAGGCGCTGGAGGGTACGCTCCTCACGTTCCAGCTCGGCCTCTGCCTGCCGCAGAGTCTCTTCAGCCGCCAGTCGCTCGTACCGGGCATTGGCCATGGCCTCCTCAGCTTGCTCGAGGCGTTGCCGAGCTTCGTTGGCGGCCTTACCAGCACTATCAAGCTCTCGCTGTAGCCGCACCACCCGTTGCGCCAGCTCCCTTCGCTCGCGCTCCTGTCCCAGCAGACTGCCCCGTCGCGACTGTCGGGATTGGCCACCCGTCAGTGAGCCGCCTGAACGCACGATCTCGCCATCCAGTGTTACGATCCGGAAGCTGCCACGCAATCTGCGGTAGAGCGCATGGGCCACCTCGAGGTCTTGCACCACTGCAGTGCGGCCAAGCAACAACCTCACAGCGGCCTGGTAACGGGGCTCGACCTCTATTAAGTCGGCTGCCACGCCGAGCACTCCTTCCATATGGGGTAAGCTCAAGGGCGAGGAGGGACGAAGGGTGTCGAGGGGAAGGAAGGTTGCTCGGCCCGCCCGGTGCTCTTTGAGCCAGGCAACGGCCTCCTGAGCGTGTCTCCAAGACTCGGCTACGACATTCTGAAGCTGGGAACCCAGGGCTGTCTCGATCGCCAACTCGAGCTCTTGCGGCACCTGAATCAGCGTCGAGATAGTGCCTGGCAACCCGGTCAGCTCGCCGCGATGGGTCGCCTGTAGAACGGCCCGCACGCCGGCAAACAATCCCTCCCCTTCATCGTGTAGCCGCTGCAAAGCCTCCAGACGGATCGCAGCCTGCTGCAAGGCTCGCTCCTGCTGAGCCAATGCCTGCTGGGCCGCATCATACTGCGTTCGCAGTGAGGAGATGGCTTCCCTGGCTTCCTGTTCAGCGGTTTGCATCTCCTGCACGCGCTGCCGTGCCGCCGCTACCGCCCCCCGTAAGCGTTCGACGTCCTGCTGATGTTGCTGATGTTCGGTCCCGGCCCGCTCCAACGCGATCTGGAATGCCTGGCGCTGTCCTTGCAGCTCCTCAATTCGGCGCAGTGTCTGCTCCAATGCTCCTGTGCGGTCCGCCAGCTCACGTTGCACCTGCAGCACACGGGACTGCAGCGACCGTTGTCTCTCCAATGTGGCACGGCGTCTTTCCGTCCA
>CAYLRT010000135.1:2753-6922 GCA_964385885.1 uncultured Anaerolineales bacterium
ATCCATACCATATGCGCAATGTCTCATGGAGTTCCCGCTCCAGTCGCGCGTGTTCCTCTGCCCTCGCGGCCTGGCGCCGCAGACGACGCAGGCGGGGCTCGATCTCTCCGATGATGTCATAGAGCCGCTGGAGATTGGTCCGAGTCTCTTCCAGGCGCAGCAACGCATCATCACGACGCTTGCGATAGGGTGCGATCCCGGCAGCCTCTTCGAACAGCGCCAGCCGCTCCTGGGGTCGCAGGGATAGAACCTGATCGACAAGCCCCTGGCCGATCACCAGGTAACCGTCCCGTCCAAGGCCTGCTCGACTCAGCAGGTCCAGGAGGTCAGTCAAGCGGACCTTGCTGCCGTTCAGGAGGTAATCGCTGGTCCCGTCGCGGTAGGTGCGTCGCTCAATCGTCACCTCCGCAAAGTCCACGGGTATCCAGCCATCGCTGTTGTCGAACACGATGGATGCACGGGCCATGCCGGCCCGTGCCCGCTTACGGCTGCCGGCGAAGATCATGTCCTCGCCCGTGCGCCCACGGATAGAGGTCATGCGCTTCTCGCCCAGCACCCAGCGAATTGCATCGGTGATGTTGCTCTTACCGCTGCCGTTAGGTCCGACGATCGCCGTGATCCCCGTAGGAAAAAGAAGGGTACAGGGATCGGCGAACGACTTGAACCCCTGGATTTCCAGTTGCTTGAGCCTGGGCATGATGCCTATGTCCTGCTCTCGTTACGGTATGGCACGGCGGCGCAGGTCAAACTCGTTCCTTCCTGTTTCTCAGGCCAAACTGGGATGGACACCATCCACTGCGTGGGGTCTGCACGTATGAAGGCTTCCACCTGTGACAGGACACGCCGGAGGTTTACTTCGACATCCTGCCTGCGCTGGCCTGTACGGGCCATCTCCATGGGCGGGTTAGCATGGATCCAGTAGCTATGCCCATCCCAGCGGAAGGCCATGGTCATCACCAGACAGTCAGTCATAAGCGGGATCCGGATATAGCCCGTGGGCAGGCAGGCTATGTCGCCGAAGAACTCCACGGGTTGATTGCCCTTGTCGAGCGGTCGATCGACTGCTGTCAGCACGATCCCTCCCTGTTGAAGACGTCGCATAGCTTCCCGCAGTGCACCAGGCGAGATCGGCGTCACCGAACCACGTCCAAGGCGGTTGCGCAGGTGATTGAAGAAGAGATGGCCCGAGGCTGGCTCGGCCAACGAAAGCGCCATAGGCGGGAGGGGCAGCATGTGGGAGAGGGCAATGCCACATAGATCGTAGTTGGAGGTGTGCGTGCCCAGGACCAGCAGCCCTCGGCCTGTTTCCACGGCATCGTTGATCCATTCAAGGACGCCCGGAGCCAGTTTGACCCGCGGGCGAACACGGTCCGGGGTACTCTTGCCCCATCCCAGGTTGTGGAATGTGTGATAGTATCCCAACACCGAATGGTAGATCTGCCGGCGCGCAACCCGCTGGACGACTTTGTCCGATGCCGCAGGACCCAACACATGGCGTTGATTAGCCAGGGCCGTCACATAGATCGAGGATCTCCTGGCGATCAAGATCTTCGTAACGGAGAGGACAACCAGAAGCCCCAGGGGCGGGGGAAGATACTTCCCCAGATAGTACATGAATCTGGTAGGTCCAACACGCTGAAAGATCGTCTCGCTTTTCTCCATGGTCGCTCGGGTTAGCCATTCAAGATACGCCCTCACGCGCTAATCTGTGGGACGCTCAGGGAGTTCTCTAAGGGTGCGCGGACCCTCGACGAGCACTGGTAGGCCGCGCAGCAGACACAGAGCCACCGCGGCCCATGTCGCAATCTGTGCGGCTATGGCCACGATATGGGCATTCGGAGCTCCCATCATCTCAAGTCCAGACTGCACGGCAAGCAGACAGAATGCCAATGCTTTGACTGCGCCATACGGTGAGCGCAACCAGGGGGATTTCACGAGGAACCGTCCCAACCTGGAATGAAGCAGCTCAAAGGGTGTAAGTCCGCGGGCGGGTGCCACTGCGCGTATAGCGTCGACGAATATCCCACGCACTACAACCACCAGTGGGACCCACACCGGGAGCAGTCCCAAATGCGCATACACGATCCACATCACCTGCTCAACAGCTCGATCTGCGGCGATGTCCAACACGCTACCCAGCACTGAGGTTTGACCGAGAGAGCGGGCTACGATACCATCGACTGAATCGAGCAGGATCAACACGACGATGGCACCTGCTGCCACCAGATGCCAGACGCCCGATGGCTGATACAGAAGCACTGCAACGATGGCCAGCAGTGGCATGCGTACCAGCGTGATCACATTCGCTATCATGGCTTCCTCCCCTGCAAGGGTAACCCATGAGGCCCACAGGACCTCATAGAGACGTGTGCTATCTGTCTTACCAGCGCATCGCCGCCGCTGTCTCAGGCTCGCTCATCAGCCGCCGCAGGCCCCTTAGGGCCAGGATGGGACGCAAATAGACGGCTGGCGGCAGATCACCCGGTAGGCGAGACAGGGAAGCCCAGGGCTGAGCCCGCAGGTCCTCCAAGACCCACTGTTCCGGTGCCAGGAATGCCATCAACGCCTGTCGCTCCACCCGTAAAATGGTCGTGCGCATACGGGCCATCTGTACATCTCGCACCGGGAGGAAATACACAGCCTGTACCAGCGCGTCGGGCATCTGTGAGCCCCCTAGTCGGGGGGGCGTCATCAGGAACAGATGGGGCATCGTGCCAGGTGCCTCGTGGATCACATGCAGGTCCCCCGTCTCATCCAGGACATAGGCAAACCCCGGTGGGTGCAGGTCAACGGCACATCGCCACTGTTGGCGTACATGACGGATCACAGCCTCGTGAGGAGCCGTGCCCTCTTCGGGTTGGATGCGCGGGGTGCCCACACCAATCACTACGGCACCGCTGGACAGCCGTCCCCAGTTGCGCCGCGCGTTTAGCTCGAAGTAGAAGGCCTGCTCATCGTATACCAGGCCTGCCACCGCGATCAGCCGCAGTGAACGTGCCTGGAGGACGGCCAGATCAGTCCTTTCTAGCAATGGGTAGGCCTTGAACAGATCCATAGCGATGCAGTATCTCCTCGGGTTGACCAGCGTCAGCATTATACCACCTGGCGACTGGTGACCAAGAACGGTGGCCGTACAGTCGTTCGCCACGGTTGGAAATCCATGACTTCCGCTTTGACGCAGGCATCGCTTTGGAGCGGGTACAGTCGTACAGTCCTCGATTGCCGACCATCGCAGCGGAGGTTACAATTTTCATGTATTGGGGGAGGGACATGCATGCACCATCTGGAACCGCTGGCTAGAGAATTTGTCCGTACAGGTGAGGTCACGGCCCGCATGGAACAGGCTGAGAGGGTTCTCCGGGCATGCGGCCTGTGTGGTAATGCGTGTGGTGTGGATCGAACACGGCGGCCCGGGCCCTGTGGCATCGGCGATACCGTGTGGGTGGCAAGCTATGGCGCCCACCACGGTGAGGAAGACTGCCTGCGTGGCTGGGCCGGGTCCGGTACGATCTTCTTCTCCGGCTGCAACATGCACTGTGTCTATTGCCAGAACTACGACATCAGCCAACAGGTTGTGGGTGTCCCCATGTCGGTCTCTGAGCTCGCCCAAGTCATGCTCACCTTGCAGCATCAGGGGTGCCATAACATCAACCTGGTATCGCCCACGCACGTGGCCGCTCATCTGGTGCCCGCCATCATCCTGGCAGCAGAGGCGGGATTGAGCATTCCCATTGTTTACAACACTGGCGGATACGATAGCTATCAGGCCTTGAGCCTGATGGAAGGTCTGGTGGACATCTACATGCCAGACATGAAGTATGCCGATGCGACGATCGCTGAGGCACTATCGGGCATCAAGGATTATCCCCGGATAAATCAGGCTGCGGTCAGGGAGATGCACCGGCAGGTGGGAGATCTCCAGCTTGACAGCCACGGTCTGGCACAGCGCGGTCTGTTGGTACGTCACCTGGTCCTGCCCGGCGGCCTAGCCGGAACGCCTGAGATCATGCGGTTCCTCGCTGAGGAGATCAGCCCCCACACGTATGTCAATATCATGGACCAATACAGGCCGTGGTACCGCGCATGGGAATACGCTACACCCGCATATCCTCTGGACCGTCGTCCAACGCCTGCTGAGATCTCATCCGCCCGACGTGCTGCGCAGGAGG
>CAYLRT010000136.1:0-6895 GCA_964385885.1 uncultured Anaerolineales bacterium
GATCGGGCCTTGCTCGTCCGTCGTTTTCGCGCTATGATTTGAATAAATCAGCACGGAAGGACGTAGGGTTTGCAGGAACAGAACGAGGTTGAGTGTCAGGGAGGTCTATGCGTTCACGAGAGTCGATAAAGGAGACATTGGCGCCCCCCGAGCGTGCCTATCTGGTGGGGGTGGAGTGGAAGGAGATCCCGCATGGCAAGTACGCCCCGGATGATTGGCCGGCTGAGGAGTCGTTGCGGGAGCTGGCCCGGCTGGCGGACACGGCGGGCCTGGTCGTGGTGGGCCAGACCATCCAAAGGATGGAGCGACCAAACCCCACGACGTTCATCGGGTCGGGCAAGGCCACGGAGATCGCCAGCGAGGTCCAGGAGCTGGACGTCGATGTGGTGATCTTCGATGATGAGCTGGCGCCGCGCCATCAGCGTGAGCTGGAGCGTGTCTTTGGGGAGGACGTCAAGGTGATGGACCGATCTGGTCTGATCCTGGACATCTTCGCTCAGCACGCCCATACCCGAGAGGGTGCGCTGCAGGTGGAGCTGGCGCAATACGAGTATCGCCTGCCCCGTCTGACGCAGGCGTGGTCGAAGCGTGAGCTGACGCGCCAGGCTGGTGGGCGCGCTGGTGGGAGCACCGGCGGCGTGGGCCTGCGGGGTCCCGGTGAGACGCGGTTGGCCATGGACCGCTTCGTGATCCGGCAGCGCATTGCTCAGATCAAGCGTGAGCTGGAGAAGGTGCGGCTGGCCCGTGCCCGTCAACGGCGTCATCGCCGCCGTGAGGGGCTCCCGACGGTGGCCCTGGTGGGCTATACCAATGCTGGCAAGTCTACGCTGCTCAACACCCTGACCGGTGCCCAGGTCTATGTCGCCGATCAGCTCTTTGCCACGTTAGACCCCACCACGCGCCGCGTGATGCTCCCGGGTGGCGCAGTCGTCCTCTTCACGGATACGGTCGGGTTCATCCAGAAATTGCCGGCGGATCTCGTGGCTGCTTTCCGTGCCACGCTGGAGGAGGTATTGGAGGCGGATCTCCTGGTCCACGTGGTTGACATCAGCCATCCGCACGCCATGGAGCAGGCCAAGGCTGTGTTGAATACCCTGAAGGAGATCGGCGCCGGTGACATACCGATCCTGAACGCGCTCAACAAGATCGACCAGTTGCAGGATCCTCAGGCAGCTCAGGAGGCGTTACGCAGTCTACCGGATAGTGTGGCGATCTCCGCGCTGACTGGGCAGGGAGTCCCTGACCTCCTGGCTGCGGTGGAGGCGGCGTTGGAGTCGGAGATGCGGCCCATCTCGGTGCTGCTCCCCTTTGAACGCGGTGACCTGGTCAGTATGATCCACGAGCGGGGGTTGATCGAAGAGGAGAGCTACGAGCACGGCGGGACCCGTATCGTGGGGCAGGTGCCTGGCTACCTGGAGGCCCAACTGTCCACATATCGTACCTCGTCGCCACGGCGGTAGGGCACCCCATGGCTCACTGGCGCAAGAAGCAGCACTTGGACCCCTATTTTCGGCTTGCCAAGGCCGAGGGTTATCGGGCCCGCTCGGCCTACAAGCTGTTGCAGATCCAGGAGAAGTTCCACATCGTCCGCAGGGGCCATGTGGTGGTGGACCTGGGCGCGGCGCCGGGTTCCTGGTCCCAGGTGCTGCGGCGCCTGGTGGGTCCCCAGGGCCGCGTGATCGCCCTGGATCTGAACCCCATCGAGCCGATCCCGGGGGTTATCACCCTGCAGGGCGATATGCTGGATCCGGACGTCCAGCAGCGGGTCATCGAGATGGCGGGCGGGCGGGCCAACGTGGTGGTGAGCGACGCGGCCCCCTCGACCACCGGCATCAAGCTGCGAGACCATGTGCTCTCCGTGGAGCTGGCGCGGACGGCTTTTGTGGTCGCCCAGCGTCTGTTGGTGCCCGGTGGCAGCTTCGTCGCCAAGGTCTTTGAGGGGGAGGATCTGCCGCCGCTGGTGCGCGACGTCAAGCGTGCTTTCCATCCGGTTAAGGTGTATACGCCTGCCGCCACGCGCAACGAGAGCTGGGAGTCGTTCATCGTGGCGCGGGGCTTCAAGGGGAAGAAGGGATCGTAATTCCCCTACGGCAGTCGGCTTTACCGAGAGGTCCTGAGCATGTACCAAGTCCCGCGGGGTATGGGACTTCATCTTATTTGGAGGCGGTCCACGGGCTATGATCCCAGAGATCTTGCGTCTACGGAATTTCCTCTCTCATCGCGAGACCGAGCTTGACCTGCGGGGTGTGCACCTGGCGAGCCTGGTGGGCGACAACGGTGCCGGCAAGTCCGCCCTGTTGGATGCGATGACGTGGGCTGTGTGGGGGCGATCCCGTGCCCCCCACGGCCGGGACGATCAACTGATCTATCACGGCGAGTCCATGGTGGAAGTGGAATTCCAGTTCCGCATGCCCTACCAACAGGCGGGCGATTACCGCTATCGCATTCTGCGGCGGCGCGAACAACGTGGGCGCCGCACCGTGAAGTCGATACTTGATTTCCAGGTGGAGGCCCCTGAGGGCTGGCAGAGCCTCACAGCCGATACTATCCGGCAGACCCAGCAGAAGATCATCGAGACCCTCAAGCTGGACTATGAGACCTTCATCAACTCTGCCTACCTGCGGCAAGGCCATGCCGATGAGTTCACCGTCCAATCCCCCGCCCAGCGCAAGCAGGTCCTCAGCGCCATTCTCGGGTTGGATATCTGGGCGGTCTACCAGGAGCGGGTGCGCACCAGGCAATCCCGCATGCAGGGCCGGCTCAAAGAGTTGGACCGGCGGCTGCAGGAGATGGCGGCGGAGCTGAAGCGGCGCCCGGAGTTCGAGCGGCTATTGGAGACGACGGAGGCCCAGGCGGCGGCCGCCGAGGCCCAGCTCCAACTGGCGCAGCTTGAGATGGATGGGCTCCACCGGGTGCGGGAACAGGTCGCGGGGCTGGAGCGTGATCTGGAGGAACTGACACGCCAATATGAGGAGAATGAAGCGGCGCTCCGTCGGGCCCAGGAGGAGGTCGAGCGCTATCGCGCCGACCTGGGACGGCTGGAGGCCCTGCTGGGACGTGCCGAGACCGTCGAAGCCCGCTACCATGCGTATGAGGCCGCCGTCGCCGAGGAACGGGCCTACGCTCAGAAGCTCGAACAGGCTATGACGTTGCAGCGGGAGCGCGCCGCGCGGGAGGCGGAGGTCGTCAGGGCGCGCGAGGCGTTGCAGGAACAGGTGCGCACGCGCGAGAGGGAGACGGAGCGCCTGCGTCGAGAGATCGAGGGGGCGCGTGTGGCGCTGGAACAGGACCGCGCCACACTGCAGTCTCAGATTGGCCTATTGAAGGAACGGCTCCCCGACTCTCAGGCGCGCCAGGCGCTGCAGGAGCTGGAGGACCAGGTCCGGGCGCTGGACGAGACGGCCCGTCGGCTGGAGCGAGCACAGGCTGAGCTCCGCCAGGTCGAGCTCTCCATGCACGGCTTGTCAGAGCGTAACCGGCAACTGCGCGAGCGGCGGGAGGCGCTCGCAGAGCGCATCGAGGCCCTGGGGGCTGCGGAGGCCGAATGTCCCCTGTGTGGTCAGTCGCTCTCCCCTGAGCATCGGACGGAGGTGTTGGGCGAGGTGGAGGCCGAACGCAGTGCCCTGGAATCGGAGATCCAGACGAACATCCAGCGGTGGGAAGAGTTGAGGGGTCAGAAGCGGGCTCTGGAGGCGCAGATCAAGGATCTGAAGGAGCAACTCGAGGCGCGCCCGGAGAAGCAGCGGCAGCTCGCTCGCCTCCGCCAGCGACTGGAGGAGGGGGAGCAGGCCCAGGGGCGTATCGCGGAGTTGGAGGGGCAGGTCGAGGAGATCGCCCATCGGCTGGAGCGGGAGGCGTATGCGACCGAGGCCCGGGCTGCGCTGGCCGGGGTGTTGAGCGATCTGCAGGCGTTGCAGCAGCGGCTTGTGAGCGGGGCCTATGCCCAGGAGGCGCGTACGGCGTTGGCGGCGCTGGCGGACCGTGAGGCGGCGCTGGGGTACGACCGTACCGTCCATGACACCCTGCGGGCCCGTGTGGAGGAGTTGAGGGAGGCCGAGAGCGAGTACCGCGAGTTGGAACGCGCTCAGCTCAGCGTGGCCAATGAGAAGGCGTTGCTGCGCAGCCGCCAGGATCAACTGGCCATGCTTCAGGAGCGGGCCGATGGATTCCACAAGCGTATCCAGGAGGTCCGTGCGCGCCTGGCCGACCTGCGGCCCAGGCTGGAGCAGGAGCCTGCGGTGCGCCAGGCCCTGGAGGATGCCCGACAGCGGGCGGTTGCCCTGCGCCAGCAGGTGGGCGCGGCACGTCAGAACCTGGCAGCTCTGGATGCCCTGGAGGAGCGGCACAAGCGGATGCAGGAGGAATACCAGACGCTGGCGCAGGAGGTGGCGGTGCTCAATGAGCTGCGCGAGGCCTTTGGCGTCAACGGCATCCCGGCGATGCTCATCGAACACATGTTGCCGGAGTTGGAGCGAGAGGCCAATCGCGTCCTGCAGAAGCTCACGGCTGGTCGGCTGCACGTGCGTTTCGATACCCAGCGCGAGACCAAGAGCGGCACCGTCCAGGAGACGTTGGATATCATCATCAGTGATGAGAAGGGTACGCGGCCCTATGAGGCGTTTTCGGGTGGGGAGAAATTCCGGGTGAACTTCGCCATCCGGGTCGCCCTCTCTTACTTACTCGCGCAGCGGGCAGGCGTCCGGCTGCGCTCACTGTTTGTCGATGAGGGGTTCGGCAGCCTGGATGCTGATGGGCGTCAGCGGCTGGTCGAGGCTATCAAGGCCGTCCAGAACGACTTCGATCTGATTCTGGTCATCACGCACATCGATGAACTGCGTGATGTCTTCCCCACGCAGATCCGGGTGGTGAAGACCGAAAGCGGCTCCCAGGTCGAGGTGATCTAGCCGCTCAGCAGGTGAGATGCAGCGCGGCGGCTACGTCCCCCTGCTGGCGCAGCGCGTTATATTCCTCAACGGCCCTCCCGGTGGAGAGGGTTACCAGCTCGATGCCGGCCTCCTCCAGCGCCTGGCGGGCATCGGCTGCCACGCGCATCCGACTGTAAGCCCCCAGCCCTACGATGAGGGTGCGCGGTTTTGTCGGGGCTTCCAGGATCGCCTCCAGATCGGCGGCGTGGAGGACATGCCCCTCCTGTCGCCACCAGTGGGGCAGGACGCCTGAGGGCAGGATGATCACATCCTGCGTGTAGGGTCGATGATCGATCTCAATCCTGCCGAAGCGGTAATCGTCGATGGTAGGGGGCGAACTCATCGCTTAGCACCTCCTGGCTCATAGGTGAGCAGAGCCACGTTCTCGATGTGGTAGGTCTGCGGGAAGAGATCCACCGGCTGAACCCAGGCCAGCCCGTAGCCATGGCGCGCCAGCCTCCGGCAGTCGCGGGCCAGGGTAGCCGGATCGCAGGAGACGTAGACGATCCTGGACGGGGCGAGCGCCACCAGGGCGTCGATGACCGAGCGGTCCAGCCCGGCCCGCGGTGGATCCACTACCACAGCGTCTGGCGCCTCCTCCAGGGTCGTGATCATCGTCTCGACTGGCCCCTCCAACACCGTGACGTTGCCGGCATCGGCCAGGTTGTGCCGCGCATCGGCGACGGCCGAGGGGTTGATCTCGATGCCGGTCACGTGGCGCGCCTCCGAGGCGATAAAGGCGGAGAAGAGGCCCACGCCACAGTAGGCGTCCAGCACGTGTTCGTGGCCCTGCAGCTCCAGAGCGCCCAGCACGACGTTGACCAGGGTCTCGGCCTGGGTCGTGTTCACCTGGAAGAAGCTGGTCGCGGAGATGCGGAAGGGCCGGTCGTGGACGCGCTCCAGGATGTAGTCGAGGCCGATGAGGGGTGCGACCGCGTCGTCATGGCGGACCTGGACGATGGAGACGGGGAGATCCACCGCCAGGCTGGGGGGCTCCTCCTCACGGGACTGGAGGAGGAGCATAATGTCGCCGGTGGCGGTCCCAGCGCGCATCTCCAGCCACTCCAACTCCGGGTAGTTCATGTCGAGCGCTTCCAGCACGCCGTTGAGCAGGGGATGGAGGATCAGGCAGGTATCGACGGGGTAGACGGCGTGGCTGCGGGATGAGAGGAACCCCAGACGTCCCTCCTCATTCACCCGGAAGAGGGCGTGGTTGCGATACTCCCATCCATGGGGGTCGGCGATGGGCTCGAACACCGGCGGGTCCTGGAACTTCCCAACGCGGCGCATCTGATCCAGGGTCACCATGCCCTTGAGTTGGGGCTGGACCGAGGTCGCGATGTGTTGCCACTGACAGCCGCCGCACTTCCCCTCGCCAAAGAAGGGGCAGGCCGGCTCCACGCGCACTGGTGCGGGCTCAATCACCTCCAGCAGGCGGGCGTGGGCGTAGCGTCCGCGGTCGTCGATGATCTCGACCCGCACCCGCTCGCCGGGGATGGCATAGGGGACGAAGATCACCCGGTCCTCATAGCGTCCGATGGCGGCTCCGCCGTGCGCCATTGCATCCAGGGTCAACGTGATCTGGGGCCCTTCCGATGGTCTGTTCATATTCTGTGTGCTCCATCCTCCTGGACGATGATTATAGCGCATCCTGCCAGATAGGGTGGGAGAGGGTTGGAGAGAAAAGGGTCTCCCCCAGCGCCCTCTGCCGCGTGTGCCCTCTGGGGTGTTTGAGAGGGTAGGTTTCATTTCTGGGGCAAAAGGGAGAGAGTAGTCCCTGGGTAGGGCGAAATCAATTTCGCCCTACCTGGCTGCCTCCCTGTCGCTCGTGCGGCTCAACGCCACAGCCTCCCGTTTGAACTCTGCCGTGTATTTGCACCGTTCTCTCATCATCTTGCTCCTCCCCCTCAGTGTGCTTTACCCTTATCTGGGTGTCCACTTTTTCGGGGCAAGACCAATAGCATCCTGGG
>CAYLRT010000137.1:0-6885 GCA_964385885.1 uncultured Anaerolineales bacterium
TCCAACACGTGGGTGAGCCCGCCTGGCATCTCCTCGGGGATATGCGTGACGTAGATCATGGTCCGCTCCGGTTGGGCTGTGAGCTCCTCGAGCAGGGCCAGCACCTGCGCACGCTGGGTGGCATCGAGCCCCTGACAGGGCTCATCCAGGATGAGGAGCTCCGGGTCCTTGATCAGAGCCCGCGCGATCAACGCCAGGCGCTGCTGCCCCTTGGAGAGCTGGTGGAAGGGTGCGTCCTTCCACGGCGTCAGGCCCAGCGCATCCAACCAGGCGCGGGCCTGGGCGTCCTGCTCGGGGGTGCAGCGCCGCTGCACGTGCAGGGCGTCGAAGAGGCCTGAGCGGATCACGTCCAACACGGGGACCTCGAGCGGAAAGGCGTGGTGCAGCTCGGGAGCCACCCAGCCGATGCGCCGTTTGATCTCCCATACGCTCTCCCCGCTCCCCCGGCGTCGCCCGAAGAGCGTCACATTGTTGGCGTAGACCTGAGGGTGGTCGCCGAGGATCAGGCTCAGGAGGGTGCTCTTGCCCGCGCCATTGGGTCCCAGCAGCGCCCATTTTTCACCGTGTCGCACCTGCCAGGTGATATCCTCGAGGATGAGCTCCGTTCCATGGCGGATCGAGACGTTCTGGAGCCTGATCACCGGAGGCCCGTCGGGGGTGTGCTGTGATGGATGACGGGGTGGCCTCTGGCGGCCGTGTTCCAGGGCTGGCCCCGTGTGCTGGCTTAGCACAGCCTGACGAGGCCCTGCGGCGATCACCCGCCCCTGGCTAAGCACCAGCACGTGGGTGATGATCGAGGGAAGCGCCATCGTGTCCGGCGCTACCAGCACGAGATGCGTGTTCGGTGCCCGCAGGTCGTGCAGGACCCGGCCCAGGTCCTCGCGGATGGCAGCGTCCAGCCCGGTCAGTGGGTCATCGAGGATCAGGAGCATCGGTGCTCGCAGCAGACCTCGAGCGATCTGCAGGCGCCGCCATTCCCCGTCGGAGAGCTGATGCACACGGCGCGTGAGCAGCGCTCCCAGCCCCAATCCCTGAATCACCTGCTGGCGGTGGTGCCAGAACCCCTCCGGTACGACGTGTGGGGCGGGGGAGATCTCGAAGGGGTTGCGCTGCCAGAGGCGGGCCGGCGAGAGCATTTCGTCGACCATCGGGCTGACATCGGCGTAGTGGGCATGCCAGCGGGCCTGGTGGAACAGCCCCTCGCTTCGGCGCTCGAAGCTCAGGTAAACCCGCCGGGAGTCTCCTCGGTTTCCGCCCTGGGAGTCGAGCCAGCGCACCTCACCCGCCGTGGGCGGTATGGCCCCGGCGAGGGTGCGCGCCAGGATCGATTTGCCCGACCCCGCCGGCCCAACGATCGCCCAGTGTTCGCCCTCGCGCAGGGTCCAGTCGAGGGTGAGGTGCGTGTGGCGGAGTGTGACACCGCGCAGGACGAGATAGGGTCGGGGGAGTTGTGGGTCGGCTGGCTTGTGGGTGTCCCGGCCGTCCATGGGATCCAACGGGAGAGGTCGCAGACCTAGAGAAGGTCGGCGACGGCCTGGCAGATGGCCTCCAAGAAGGCGCGGTCCTCGGTGCTGAAGGGAGCCAGGCGATGGGAGTCGATATCGAGTTCCCCGATGACCTGACCGTCCTTCAGGATCGGCACCACGATCTCCGAGCGCACCTCGGGACTGCATGAGAGATAGTTGGTCTCCTGGGAAACGTCCTGGACGATGAAAGTCTGCTCTGTGGCGGCAGCCTGCCCGCAGATGCCCCGCCCGAAGGGGATGCGGGTGTGTTCGGTGGGGGCGCCCGCGTAGGGCCCAAGCACCAGCTCCCGCGGGGTCTCGGGATCGACCAGGTAGAAGCCCACCCAGTCATAGTGGGGGACCGCATCCCTCAGCAGGGTGCAGATAGCCTGAAGTTTGTCGTCGCGGCCGCCCGCACCCGCGAGCCGGGCACGGATCTGGGCCAGCAGCGTTTTGAAGTCGGGCGTCTGAGTCACAGATTCCTCCATGGAGAAAGCTATGGGGTAGCGCAGCCACACTACAATAGCCCCACGGCATCGAAGCGCGGTGTGGCTACGAAACTCCACCTTCTGAGAAGAGCGTCAGGGCTCAATCCTCGTAGGGTTCGAACCACTCCTTCTCCGCGCCGCAGTCCGGGCAGGTCCAGTCCTCGGGCAGGTCCTCGAAGGCGGTGCCGGCCGGGATGTCGTGATCCGGATCGCCGACCGCGGGGTCATAGACGTAGCCACATACGGTGCACTCGTACTTCTGCATGGTATCTCTCCCTGTCCTGATTGTCTCCACCCTGGTAGCTCGGCACGGTCGGCCTGGGTAGTTCGTACCTGAGCCATTATAGAGAGCGGCAGAAGGCTGTCAAGGCGCGCGTCAGTGTGGGAAGGCACAGAGTGCGCCGAGGTGGCTGTGTGGTACCCGCCTCGGCAGTCCTCTGGGGGCTCCCGTGTGGGGAGCGGGTAGAGAATCGGCCCCCCTCAGAGGTGACAGCCGCTCCCGAAGCGGCTGTCACCCTGAAGGTCTGAGGCCTGCACCCCACAATCCCGGCCGGGCCAGGCGCCCGCCGCCGAACTACCTAGCTCCTGTCCAGTTCGCGCAGCCGCAGCCAGGCCCCGGTGTGACCTGGTACGGTTGTACGCACCTGCTCGAAGGCCGCACGGGCCTCATCCAGCTCCCCACGGCCCAGGTGGGCCAGACCGAGGATATAGGTGAGTTGCGCTCGCCGTCGTGACTCCAGGTCGCTTTCGGCAAAGACGAACTCCGGCACCGAGGTGGCGAACCCCTGCTGGGCCTGCTCCTCAAGCTTGATCTTGGCGCTGCGGGTCATGGCGTTGAGCAAGGCCACAGCCTCCTTTTCGCGCCCCATGGCACGCAGGGCCAGCGCCTTGTAGTAACTTGCCTCCGAGGCTGCACTCCCACGGGCCTCCAACACCCGCGCGAAACTCTCCGCCGCGCCCGCCTCATCGCCCAGAGCCTGACGCGCCAGGCCGGTGTAGTACTGGACGTCAGCGTCAGGCCACAGGAGGTGCTTGCGCTCGCCCAGGTTCTCCGGGTAGGTGGCCTGGGCGGCCTCGAAGTGCTGTAAGGCCTTCTGCGCATCGCCGGCAGCCAGGGCCTCCTGGCCCAACAGGAGATGCGCCTGCACGTACTGCCGGGACACGCGCCCGGTCCCACCCTCCCAGGGGTGGAAGCGGCGCGACAGCAGATAGTCCAGGGCCTGCTGCGGCTGTCCAGTGAGGTTGTAGAGCGTCGCCAGCTCCACCGAGAGATCGTCCCGCGCCCGCACCAGCGCCAAGTGCTGCGTCAACAGGGCCAGGCGCTCCTCTGGCGCGGCCCCGGTCCGCATCCGCAACTGATCGTACTCCGAAAGGATGCGCCCATCCTGCGGATTGAGCGCCAGGGCCCGCTCGTAGCAGGCCAGCGCCCGCGTGGCATCGTGGCGCACGTTGTAGTACGCGATCCCCAGGTTGCGCCAGGGGATGGAGAACTCAGGCTCCAGCTCCGTGGCCCGCTCCCAGCTGGCTATCGCCTCATCGTACCGCTTCTTGTCATAGTAGAGGTTCCCCAGGTAGTAGGCGATCCGCCCATCATCCGGGTAAAGCGACTGGATGTGCTCCAGGATCACCATCTCCTCCAGGCGCACAGGGAAGCAGTAGTCGGTGGGCATCTGGGAACCGCGCCGGTAGAACGCCTCTGCCTGCTCACGTTCCCCCAACTGCTCGCTGAAGTAGCCCATGGCGTAGAGCACCATGGGGAACGCGGCCCCGCTCTCCTCATCCACCAGGCGGCTCAACACGTCGCGAGCCTCCCGCCAGAACCCCGCGTTGGCGTAGTCAAAGGCCATATCCAGGTGAGCCTGGATCTCCGACAGCGCATGCGGAACGTGCATCAGCTCACGTAACGCCCGCAACCGCTCCGTGGCCTCCTCCTCATCACCCATGGCCCGTGCGATCCACACCACCTCGTTGCGCGCCCAGGTGTCCAGCGGGTCCCACTGCAGGGTCTCCTGGACCGCTGCCTCAGCCTCGTCGAGGCGCCCCAGCCGGCGCAGCACCGCCGCCTTCAGGTCACGCGCCTTGGCGTTGGACGCGTTGGTCATCAGAGCCCGCGTCAGATGCTCCAGCGCCTGCTCGAAATCGCCGCGCAGGCAGTCCAGCTCCGCCAGGGCGTAATAGCCCGCCGCCTGCCAGGCATAGCTCCAGATGGCCTTATAGAAAGCCTGGTAAGCCCCTTCCTGGTCCCCCTGCATTCTGCGGGCCAGGCCCAGGTTGTAGAATGGCTCACCGTCGCGCGGATTGGGGTTGCGCTGTGTGAGCCTGTCGATCGCGCGTTGAAAGTGCGTGATCGCCCGGTCGAACTGCCCCCGTCGGTAGTACACCAGGCCCATAGCGTTGTTCGATCGCACATCGTCCGGGTCCCTGGCCAACGCCGCCTCCCAGTAGGGCTCCGGTTCGATGGTGGGGTGGCGGTACTGCTCCAGGTGCAACCCGGTCAGATAGAGTTCCTCGATGGAGTCAAAGGTCTCCGGTGGCGGTGGCGGCGTCTTGGGCTCCGGTAGCTGCGGACGCTCTACCCGCTGGGGAGCGTAGCGGATCACCTCATGCCCCTGGGCGTCTACCACCCGCAGCAGCAGATCGGTCTCCTCCACGCCAGCGGGGAGGGGTACCTCCACCACCAGGGGCTGGCCCGGCAGCAGGTCCCGCGCCGTGGCGAAGACGCGCTCGCCACCCGCCCGCAACGTGATGCCCGCCGACGGCAGGGGCTCGGTCACCGCCACACCGATCCTGGCCCGTCCGTCCTCGACCTCGAGGTTGAGCGCGGCACGGCAGTTGGCGTTCTTCGGCGGGCCGATGCGCTGGATGGGGTACCAGTACTGGCTGAATACCTTGGTCTCATAGGGCTGGAGCCAGGAGAAGTCCGGCTGATTGTCGGTATAGACCCCCGCCATCAGCTCGATGTATGGCCCATCGTCATCGGTAAGGTTGGCCTCCCAGCCGCGAGCGAACTCGCCGTTGCCCCAGGTGAACATCTTCTTGCCCGGGGCGATATAGCGGTTGGCGACGTGGACGATGCCGGCCTGGGCGCGGTGGTCATAGCCCCCGAAGAAATCGTAGCCCGTCTCCCACACGAAATAGGAGGTGGGTACCGGGATGTTCTTGACCCAACTGAGGTCGGTGCCGGCCCCCTGGTTGCTGTAGTCGACGCCGTAGTAGGTGCCATACGCGATAGGGTAGTGGGACATGGCCCGCTTGGAGTGGTCCGTGACCACCGTGACATCCGGTGGGAAGACCATCTGGTAATCCTCGTGGACGTGGACGCCCACGTTGATCCACCAGAGGAAGGTCTGCACCTCGGGCGTGCGGTTGAAGAGCCGCACCTTCATCTCGAAGAAGGCCCTGTCCGGATAGAGACAGATGCCCACCATCCCCTTCATGCGCTGCATGGGGTCGTGCTCACTGAACCAGACGGTGACGCTGCCATCCTCCCCCTCCTCAACAAGATATTGGGTGGGCATGAAAGTGGAGGGGCGATGATGCTGCGGCCAGTTGAACTCCACGCCGCCAGAGACCCAGCACCCGAACAGGCCGATAAGAGCAGGCTTGACCACGTGCTGCCGATAGATGAAATGGTAGCCCGTCGTTTTGTCCACCCCTTCGTGGATCCGCCCCCCGATCTCCGGCAGCATCATCAATCGGATGTAGGCATTCTCCAGGTAGACCGCTCGGTATTCCCTCGGCTCGCTCTCACTGGCAAGCTGATCCCGGAACGGGTTCGGATAGACCCGCCCACTGGTGCCCTGGTTCACCCGCTTCTCAAGGAACATCGGGTTGAGGTCCGGGGGTGGCGGGACATAGGTTGGTAAGGTGATAGTCTCCTCCCATACTTCGACGTCTTTACTCATTCGATCTCCTCCTTAAAATAGGATCCTCAGGCCAGGCACAAGGCTGGCGGTGAGACCTCACCGCTGCCTCCTTGAGGCATAGCACGCACCTTTGCTGGGGGACGGACCACGTCTCCTATCCCCGCGCCTTCATGGGGCCGGGACGTTGGTCATCCCGCCGATCCACAAACGTGGCCACCCACTGGGCCAGCCGTTTACCCAATCGCCGACATGCCTCGATCTCCCGCTCGCGGGCCGGCTTGCCCGCGGTGACCGCCCCATAGTGCAGCGTGAACTGCGCCCCCGTGTAGTCAGGCACGCCAAACGTCAGCATCCCCACGTTCATCAGCATCAGCAGGATGGAAAGGCAGGTCAGCTCCGCACCGCCGCCCCATCCCCCTGAGGATGAGAAGGCACAGCCGATCTTGCCGTCCATCTTTCCCCACACGGTGTGGGCGATATCGTCCCAGAACTTCTTCATGGGCCACGAGACGACACCCACGTAGGTGGGTGTGCCTACAGCGATCCCATCAGCCCAGAGCACGTCATCGGCCAGGGCCTGCTCCACGTTGAGCAGGCGCACCTCCATGTCAGGCACGCTACGCGCCCCCTCAGCGACGTAGCGCGCCATCTGAGCCGTATGGCCCGACTCACTGTGATAGAGAACCAACACTTTGCCCATACGCCTCCTCCGTCATGTCCCTGGTAGTATGCCCTAAGCTTACCCTGATTCAGCGGACAATGAAAGAAGCTCGGCTTCACAGTGCATCGGCGGCTCTGGAGGCGAAGGAGAGGGTATCAGCCCGGATGAGATCCAATCACCGGGTTGTCCCCCCGCACCGGGGCTTGCCGGGGCTGGCCCAGACGCACCTCGCTGGAGGCCCCCCAGGCGGACCTGGATGCATGGCTGCAGGGCCTCAGCCGCGAACGGCCCTGGGAGGGGCAGCCGGATTGTCGCGGTCCATTTCCCAGTTTGAGGGGTTGTTCATGATGTATTCGCGAATGCGA
>CAYLRT010000138.1:0-3000 GCA_964385885.1 uncultured Anaerolineales bacterium
CTCGCCGTCACCATAGGTTTGATCCCCACACCGCTGAGCGATAACATCAGGCACGAAGACAGTCATACGACCGGGCGTTCTCCTCGTCCCACCTCGAGCACATAGTCGATCACCTTCGCCGGGATGTTAACACCGGTTGTGTCGATGCTGTTACGGAACTCCATTGTATAGTTGATCTCATTGACCAGCAATCCGCGCTCAGGGTCTTCGAAGATATCCAACGCCACAACTCCACCCCCTACCGCTCGCGCCCCAGCCAGGCAGAGCTCGTTGAGCTCTGGAGTAACAGGGCAGTTCGAGGCTCGTCCGCCACGCGCCGTGTTGGTGATCCAATGGGAAGACGCACGGTAGATCGCGCAAATTGTCTCATCGCCCACCACAAAGGCCCGGATGTCCCGTCCTGGCTTTTCCACATACTCCTGGATATAGTAGATCGAGTGGTGATACGAACCGAGGATCTGCTTATGCTCCAGGACGGTCTCTGCCGCTTCCCGATCGTTGATCTTCGAAAGCAGGCGCCCCCACGAGCCCACACCCGGCTTGAGCACCACTGGATATCCCAGCGTCTCAATGGCCTCCAGCGCTGACTCCGGCGTGAACGCCACTTTCGTGCGTGGCGTGGGCACCCCTTCCCGGACCAGGGCACTGGTGGTCAGAAGCTTGTTCCCACACACGTTGGCCACGTCATACGTGTTGACGGTCGGTATGCCCCAATCTCTGAAGAGGAGTAAGGCGTAAAGAGCTCGCGAGTGGCTGATACACCTTTCCAGGATCACATCATACTGCTGCCAGCCATTCTGCTGGATATCGAAAACCACTTTGCGATCGTCGATCAGCTCGTACTCCACCCCTCGCTTCTCCAGCTCCCGGATCAGAAGCTTCTCTTCAGTACGCACTCTAGAAAGCAAAATCCCAACCCTGGGCTCCATCGTTCCTCATCCCCCTCATAGAAAGATCACGGACAACAAAGGTTTCTGCTCAGCAATACAACACGGTAGGAGGCATATCTGAATCCCGCGAGCATTTCAACTGTGCTCCTGAGTCCCAGACTTACTCCCCCCAATCTTCCTCCTCCTCAGGCGCTTCAGCCAGCGTCGGGGGATCCAGGTCTACAACCTCAAGCTCTAGCCCACAGTCCGGGCAGACCACGATCTCATGTACAATGGTATCCTCGGCAAGCTCCACTGAGGCTCCACATTCAGGACATTCCGCGAACATCTCCGTCTCCTTTCTCTACATAATAATGCAAAATACCAACGACCATGATCATCCAGGGTGATTGTACCACACCCCTTGTCACCAATTCAGGTAAAGTCTCTCTGGCCTGGGAAACGCTTGGTGCGTTTGTAATAGGCCACAATCCCTCCGGCGGCCAGGATATCCAGCACGAACGTGGGGGGACTTGGCAGTTCGAAGATCCCACGACTGGTCTCCAATCGTCCATTCTCAAGATCGATCCGCGCCCAGTCACCATCCTGCACCTCAGCGGTTAGATCGGCCTCGAACAGAGGCAGACCCAGGTTGAGGGCATTACGGAAAAAGATCCGCGCGAAGGATGGGGCGATGATGGCCGCAATGCCGCTCTTCTTCAAGGCCCGTGGCGCATACTCACGAGACGACCCACAGCCAAAGTTCTTACCCGCCACGATAATATCCCCAGGCTGCACATTGGCGGCGAACTCCGGCCGATGCTCGATGAACGCATACTGAGCCAGTTCCTCCTCAGAAGTCATGTAGGGCGAGTAACGCCCTGGGACGATCTGATCTGTGTCGATATCATCACCAAACAGCCATATCCGATTCATCAGGCAACCTCCTTAGACGCATTTGTCACACAGGTTCGTCCAGCGCAAACTCGCGGGGATCAGTGATCACCCCCCGCACAGCGGTCGCCGCGGCAACCTGAGGAGAGGCCAGATAGATTTGGGCATCCGGAGCCCCCATGCGGCCCGGGAAATTGCGATTACCAGTTGAGAGACATACCTCACCTGAGCCTAACACGCCCAGGTGACGCCCGATGCAAGGGCCACATCCCGGTGGTCCAATGGTGGCACCGGCAGCGAGCAACGTCGCCAGGGTCCCGTCTGCTGTAGCTGCCTGCAACGTCCTGTGCGACGCCGGAATGACGATCATCCGCACACCTGGCGCGATCGTGCGTCCACGCAGGATCTCAGCCGCTGCCTGGAGGTCCTGCAACCGCCCATTGGTACAGGTCCCCAGGAAGACCTGATCTACATGCACATCCGAGAGGGATTCTGCCGGCCTGACGAGATCCACCTGTGGAGGACATGCCACAGAAGGCACAAGGGTTCCCACATCGACCTCCAGCCGATCGCAGTAGGATGCGTCCTCGTCGGGGAAGAGCCAATCTGGGACCTCGGCATAGCTCCGGGTTCGCGCATCCGGGGGGACCAGGCCGGCCTTAGCACCCATCTCAGTGGTCATGCTACACAGCGTCATGCGGGAGGCCAGCGATAGATCGCCTGCCCCATGAAACTCCACCGCACGGTATGTGAACCCATCCGCGCGGACCCGACTCAACAAGTGCAACACGATGTCCTTTGCATCTACCAAAGGGGACATCTTCCCCACCAGATTCACTCGCACGGTCTCCGGCACCCGCAGCCAGGTGCGTCCGGTAGCGAAAGCCAACGCGATGTCGGTGGTACCCATTCCCGTACCAAAGGCGGCGATCGCACCATAGGTTGTACTGTGTGAGTCCGACCCTATCGCCACCGTACCTGGCCTGACCAGATGCTCCTCCACCATGAGCTGATGGCAGATACCCCGCCCTGCATCGTAGAAAGCTTCGATCCCCTGTGCTGCAGCAAATCTACGCGCACGGATCTGAGCCTGAGCTGTCGCCAAATTGGAGGCTGGCGCCACATGATCAATGAAGATGGCCAGACGGTCCGGATAAGGCACCTTGGTGACGCCCAGTTGATCCTCCAAGACGTCAATGACTTCAGGGGCGATCGAGTCCACAGTCATCGCCCGCTC
>CAYLRT010000138.1:3100-5012 GCA_964385885.1 uncultured Anaerolineales bacterium
GTGATGCCGTTACGCTCTCCAATTCCAAGCACGGAGGTGTCCACGTGGGTGGCCCCAGCATCCAACGCCTCGAAAGCATTGGCAATAGCACAGCCGGAGTCATTGTGTCCGTGGAACTCGATGTCGCAGTGTACGCGACTCCTGAGCTCACTCACCAGCTCGTAGACCTGGCGCGGCGTTGCTACCCCCACCGTGTCTGCAATCCCTACCCGGTTCACGCCTATCGCATCCACGGCCTCATAGAGGCGGAAGAGGTCACTTGGATCGCTCCGAAACGAGTCCTCCGTACTGAAGCGCACCTCAACACCTTGATCTCGCACATAGGAGACGACCTCCAAAGCCATGTCGGCAATCTCGTCAATGTCCTTGCCGTGGCTGAACTTGCGGAGCACGGACGATGTGCCGATCACCACATCCACGCCATCCACACCGGTATCGATCGCACGTTGTGCGTCCTCGATCCGGCAGCGGACATGGGTCAGGATCTTGGCCCGCAGGCCCAGGCGGGCGATGGTCTGGGCATCTCGATAGCTCTGTGGGGACGCCAAAGGTGATGTCAGCTCGATACACTCGACCCCAAATGCATCGAGCAAACGCGCAATTTCCACCTTTTGATTGGTAGTGAAGTTCGCACCGACGAACTGTTCCCCCTCGCGCAGCGTCGACTCAATAATGCTAAAACTTTCCAAAGGCATAAGTCAGCTCCTTTCCTGAACAACTTGTCCCGACAGGGACCCAACAAAAAGCGCCGGCCTCCAGATGGGACCTGGAAGCCGGCGCCTGTACACACATAGGCAAGCACAGCTAACCAGACCCCAGGTCTGGCCAGATGCGCTTGGACTTGTACTCTGAGAGAACCTGATAGTGTCGCATACTGCCCCTCAATGCTCAACTTCCCAAACAAAAAACCGGCCCTGGACGTTTTTCCTCTTGCCAGGGCCGGCACCGTTTCCACCACACAGGTATCCGGACCTAGCGGTCCGGCTTCTTCATGGCCTCCATAAGCATCACGTGTTGCGTCATCATTCAACCTCTGGCAAGATCATACCACACCACGCAAATCTGTCAACCAGCATCAAGGCACTGAATCTATGACCCATTCATCCCCACAGCATCCCTAATGAGAGTGCAGCCCGAGAGACAGAGGAGTAGCTCTGGCCCAATGGTGCTTACATATTGACAGGTTCATGACTCTCCATTATCCTTCTCATGCAAGTGATTCCCTGGAGAGACACCGACTGAGCAGTGCACCGGCGGGTCGCAGGCAGTTGGCTCGGCCAGAGCATCGGCGGCCGCGTGTCTGCACACGGGATCTGGGAAGGTTTCTGCTCAAAGGTATGGAAGCTGATATGCGTAGCTTTGACAGGCGTTGGCTGTGGTGGGCCTCGCTCATCGTAGTGGTCTTGAGTGGGTGTTTCGCGGCCTCGCAGCCCTTCGTGGATGACTTCTCGGACCCCAGTAGCGGCTGGGGAGCAGCCTCCTACGAAACCTATGTGCGCGGCTACCAGCAGGGCCGCTATCTGTTCCAGATCGACGTGCCACACTGGTTCGTCTGGGTCACCCATGGGAATGTCTACCAGGATGTGAAACTGCGAGCTACCGTTAGCTCAGCAGGAGAACGAGACAATCACTACGGACTTATCTGCCGCTACCACGATGAGCAATTTTATTACTTCGCCATTAGCGCAGACGGGTACTACGCGATTTTTGTCAGAGATGCAGAGCATCAGCTCCACCCCCTCACGGGTCAGGCTATGTTGAGCTCACAACAGATTCGGGGGGAAGGTGCAGAGAATCACATCACAGCTCTCTGTCGAGGCCCCCAACTCACCCTCTATGTCAACGGCGAACAGATTGCCGAAGTGGAGGACCACACTCTTGAGCGGGGCGACATCGGGATGGCCGCCGGCAC
>CAYLRT010000138.1:5112-6746 GCA_964385885.1 uncultured Anaerolineales bacterium
ATCCATGTGCGCAGCGCAGGGCATCTGGCATGGGCCACGTCCGTTCAGAGCTGGAAGGACTTCGAGCTTCAGGTCAAGGCCACCCAGGTCGAAGGTCCCGACGACAACGAGTATGGAGTCTTGACCCGGATCCAGGACGACCAAGATTTCTATGCGTTTTCCATCAGCGGTGACGGATATGTGCGGGTGGCGCGCTGTCGCGATGGGGTCTGGGTACCGGTGGGAGCGGATTGGGTCCCCTCGGAGGCGGTACACACGGGGACTGCGACGAATGTGTTGACCGTGCGAATGCGGGGCACCACGTTGGAGTTTGACGTCAACGGCGTCCAGGTAGCCCGGACCACAGATGCCACCTTTGAGGATGGATATATCGGACTCTATGCCGGCAGCTTCAGCCAAGGCGACGTGGCGGTAACGTTCGATGATCTGGTGGTTACCCCCTTTCCGAAAGGCGATTGAGAGATACAGTCATAACACTGAAAATGGTCAAGGTCTATTTAGAGGCACTAGGCTGTCGCCTGAACACGGCCGAGATCGAAGCCCTGGCTGGTGAGTTCTCCGGGGCCGGCTGTGAGATCGTCAGAGACCCCCGCGAGGCTGACGTCATAGTCCTCAACACCTGTGCAGTCACGGCACAGGCCACGCGCAAGAGCCGTCACCGGGCGCACGCGCTTCACCGGGTGAACCCCAACGCCAGACTGGCGATCACCGGATGCTGGGCTACGGCAGACCCGGCCCATGTGCAGGCGCTCGAAGGGGTGCGCTGGGTGCTTCCCAATGCCATCAAGTCAGAACTCGTCTGGCATACTATCGGCGTTCGAACGTCACCCGCCCCCTGGTCGCCAGCGCGATGGGGGCACACCCGTGCCTTCCTCAAGGTGCAAGATGGCTGCGACCATCACTGCACGTACTGCGTCACGCGGCTGTTGAGGGGGCCGGCTCATAGCCGCCCACTGGCCGAGATCATTGCAGCCGTCCATGAGCGGGTGAGCAATGGCGCCCAGGAAGTGGTGCTCACCGGTGTGAGCCTGGGCTCCTACGGGAGCGATCTATCCCCCTCCGTTCATCTTTCGGAGCTGGTGAAGGCCATCCTGAGAGAGACTGCAGTCCCTCGCTTACGGCTCTCATCGATCGAGCCCTGGGACGTTGATGAGGCACTGATTGATCTCTGGAATGATCCCCGGCTCTGTCGGCAGCTTCATCTGCCATTGCAGTCCGGTTCGGATGCGGTGTTGCGCCGCATGGGACGGCCCATCACCGTCGATGCCTACGTTCAAGTGGTGAAGCGAGCAAGGCGTGTCTCCCCCGAGATCGCGATCACTACCGATCTAATCACTGGATTTCCAGGCGAGCGAGAGGAGGATTTCGCGCGCACGCTGGCCCTGGTGGAGGACCTGGCCTTTGCCCGGCTCCATGTGTTCCCCTACTCCGAGCGCGCGGGTACACCAGCCGCACGCCTGCCAGAGAAAGTCCCAGTCCCCGTGCGGAAGGTACGGGCCCGCATCCTGCGGGAGATGGGAGAACGTCTCGCCACAGCCTATCGCCGTCACTTCCTCGGGCAGACGCTGTCTGTTCTGTGGGAGCGACAGAATGGACGGGGGGAGTGGGTAGGGCTCAGCGATAACTACCTTGAG
>CAYLRT010000139.1:0-6693 GCA_964385885.1 uncultured Anaerolineales bacterium
GCGCCTGGCGGTGGTCGGTTCAGTCCAGCTCCAGGCACCGCTTTTCGATAGTGTTTATTTCACCGCAGACTCAACGCCCAACCTGCACGTGAGCATCGCCCGCCCGCTGGCTCTGGCAACGCTCCGCCGCCTTCAAGCCGCCACAGCTCGTGGATTTCCCGCTGCTGATCTGACCGATCACACCTGGACTGGCAACGAACTCTTTGCCTCGATTTCCCTTAGCCTTTCAATCCCGAGGTCGCGATACCCTCGGTGAACTGCCTCTGAGCAACCAGGTACAGGATCAGGATGGGTACGATTGTGATCACTGCCCCCGCCATCTGAAGGTGGATGTACGCGCCAGCCTCATCCAGGAAGTGCTGGAGCCCCGCCGAGATGGGTCTCCATTCCTCGGAGTTGGTGACCAACATGGGCCAGGCCAGGGCATTCCAGGAGCCGATGAAGCCGAAGATGACCACAGTGGTCAGCGCGGCACGTGAGATGGGCAACACGATCCGTACAAGATAGCGCAGGTGGCCGGCCCCGTCGATCTGAGCGGCGTCCCAGAGATCTTTGGGTACCTGGGTGAAAAACTGGCGCAGCAGGAAGATATTGAAGGCACTGGCCATAAAGGGCACAGTGAGGGCGGGCCAGTTGTTGATCCATGGGATGGGCCCGATGCGCCCCAGCCAGGTCACAGTGAGGAAGTTGGGCACCCAGGTGACCGCCTCGGGGAGCATCAGGGTGGTGAGGAGCAACGAGAAGAGGAAGTCCCGCGCGGGGAAGCGCATACTGGCAAATGCGTACGCTGCCAACGTGCAGAAGATAAGCTGACCGCCTATGGTGATGAGCGTGATCTGGACGCTGTTGAAGAAATACTCGGAGAAGTTACCGTCCGTCCAGGCTTCCGCGTAGTTGCGCCATTGAGGGGACGCCGGCAGGATGGCGCGTCCGGTGGCTTCCCCTAGAGTCATCAGAGAGGCGCTCACCATCCAGAAGAAGGGTATGATTGCGATGAGCATGCCGCTGATGAGCACAGCATAGGCGAAGACTTTCCAGAGCTCGATACGGCGGCGTCGACGTCTTGGCCGCCGACGGGATGCCATAGCTGCGGTCATCGTTTTCTCAGCCATAGAACACCTTCTCCTGTGCGATGCGGTTGTTGATCATGGTAAGGACCAAAATGAATCCCATCAAGATCAGGGCCAGCGCCGAGGCGTAGCCGTAGCGGGTGTTGCGGTTGAACTCGGTGAAGATCACGATGCTGGCTGTGTCGGTGGTGCCGAGGGCAGCTCCGCTACGCAGCACCCAGAGGTGGTTGAAGGCTTTGAACGTGCCGATGGTTGCCACCAACGTGAGGAAATAGGTGGTGGGGGAAAGCAAGGGAAGGGTGATGTGACGGAACTGCTGCCAGCGACCGGCACCATCGATGGCAGAGGCCTCGTAGAGCTCCCGGGGTATGCTACCCAGGCCGGCCAGGAACACCACCGTGTTGTAACCTGCAAAGGTCCAGATGCCATAGATGCATACCACCAATAGCGCCAGGCTCGGTCCGGCGAGCCAGGACGGGATGTCCAGAGTGGGCAGCAGCAACTGAAGGATGCCCTTCGGCTCATCCAGCCATAGCAGCGGCTTCATCCCGAAGACTCCCAGCAGGGCATTCATCGGCGCGTTAACGCGACTGGAGAAGATCACACGGAAGACGCTTGCGGCGGCTACCGGGTTGGTGATATAGGGCAGGAAATAGATAAGGCGAAAGAACCCCCTGCCCTTGATCTCCTGGAAGAGGAGGATCGCCAGGAAGAGCCCCAGGATGAGCTCGATAGGTACGGTGAACATGGCGTAGTAGATTGTGTGAAGCAATCCCTCCCACCAGTCGTCATTGCCTGCCCGGATAGCCGGGGGGATTACGGCGATCATGGCCCAGGCGGCCAGGATCAGTCCGATGGTTGCCAATACCCACCCCACCATCGCGCCAGGTGATAGCGCTCCTCCCACTTTGCGCCAGGTATACCAGGAGAGGAGCAGAGCTACCAGGCCAAGCAGGATCACTCCGATCTCCAGGGGCGTGGCCTGCCCGCTGTTCACCAGCGCCCGCAGCCCCCCGGCCAGGCACAACCCCGCCAGTGTCAGCAGGGCAGTGACCCGACCTGAGAACCCCAACCTGGTGGCCAAGCGCCAAACGGCTATCAGAATAACGATACCGGCGCTGAGAGTGAGCACCTGAGGCCATATGACCACGGTCTCTCCTGCCTCCGCCGCTGCGGCATAAGCGTTTTGGATCTCGCTCAAGGTGAAGAGGCCGGTGGCCACCGCGCAGCCCACAAGCAGGAAGGCCATGATGAAGCGAGTGTAGTAGGTGTTGGCGCGGCGGCTGCCGTTGAGCCAGCGAATCATGCCATAGGCCAGCGCGATACCGGCGATCAGGATG
Organism: uncultured Anaerolineales bacterium; assembly: GCA_964385885.1. Lineage (GTDB taxonomy): Bacteria > Chloroflexota > Anaerolineae > B4-G1 > SLSP01 > PWVB01. The sequence continues at coordinate 2,411 of CAYLRT010000139.1, forward strand.
AGCAAGCCAGTGATGCGCGCTATCCGTACCTCCGGGACCTGCCAGGCCTCCCTCAGGAGTTGCAGGAAGAGCTCCTGGGTGCGTCGCTGCCCCTTGACTTTCTCCCCAATCGCCAGGATCTCGGGGAGGAGACGCACAGCGAAGATCAGGAGTTGGTAGATTCCAACTGTCGTGACCAGCGCCGGCAACCCCCACAGCCAGGGGGACTCCTCATGGGCCCGAGCCTCCTCCAGCATCTCACGCAGCACTTTGATCGCCAGGTATCCGAAGAGGACCGCAAGCCACAGACCCAGTCCATAGGCCAATCCATCGAGGGCCTTCACGTAGTTGGCCAACCCGATGAAGGGGCCCTGGATGATGCGCCAACGATGCAGGCTGACATAGACGGAGAAAAGCAGGGGGAAGAGACCGAAAGTTCCAATGATGAGAAAAGCAGGCAGGATAAAAGCGTAGGCGGCGAGGCTTTCACGTATGTGGCGCCATCGCCGCGGGTTGAAAGCCGGTCGATAGCGTGGAGCCGTCGAGCTGGTTTCGGTCATAGATGCCTCCCTATTCATGAAAATGGCTCATCACTCGCTAGCTTATGCGTCACCATGGATCTACCGCCCAGGATGCGTCAGAACTGTACGGATTGTTCTGGGTGATGACATAGACCGGACACCCCGTCACGGCGCGGATCGCGTCCGGTGTCTGGTCGTCCAGGGAGCGCCCGTCAGGTCCGCGGAAGATCTCCCCCGGCACGATGATGGCATCGGCCAATGGGTGTTGCCCCAGAGCATCGAGAATATCCTCGACGGTGAGCAGGCCAGCGACGGTGACACTCTCGCCAAAGAAGTGATTCGGCACCGCCATGACCTCGATGGATAGGTCGGCCTGGTGCGCAGCCACGGCTGCAACTTCACGCAGTAGGGGAGCAAACAGCGTGCCGGAGATCCAGATCTGGCGGGGGCCCAGTCCCTGGAGCGCCTGCATGAGTGCCCCCTGGCTGTCGAGGAAGCGCCGTACCATCCCTACGCCATTCTCGATCATAGCGGGCAACAGCCCGTCGTAGGCGGTGATCGGTGGCACCACTTGTCCCGCGCGCAGATACCACTCATCGGATGGGTAGACAAAGCCGGCACCTATGTTCTGCCGCAGCCTCTGCTGCCATCGCTGGCATTGGTCGAGCACCGTATGCATCTCGTCGGGCTCGAAGGATCGTATATCCGGGCTGTGCCAGCGCGTCAGCCCCACGGGCACCACTGAGAGATCCCGCACCGCGGGGTATAGGGCACTGAGATCCTCGATCGTGCGTTCCAGGTGGGGGCCATCGTTGACACCCGGCATCAATACTGCCTGGGTATGCATCTCGATCCCAGCCTCGGCAAGCCATGTGAGCTGGGCCATGATCTCTCCTGCCTCTGGATTTCCCAAAAGCCTTGCTCGAAGCTCAGGTTCGGTCGCGTGAACTGAGATGAAGAGAGGACTCAACATCTGCTCTGCGATCCGTTGCCAGTCCTCCTCTTCCAGGTTGGTGAGGCTGACGTAGTTGCCGTGTAGGAAGGAGAGCCGGTAATCATCATCGCGTAGATACAGTGAGCGCCGCAGTCCAGGCCGCATCTGGCTCACAAAACAGAACGGGCAGTGGTTGCGGCAGACACGGATTCGGTCGGTGAACAGTTCTCCAGCAAAGACCAGCCCCAGTGGCTCGCCATAGCGGCGCTGAACGGTGCATCGGTGTTCCTGGCCTCCCCGTTCCACCACAAGCTCAAGCTCGGGCTCACCCGCCAGGATCTGCACATCGATCACGTCGCGCGGTGGGAGGCCGTTGATGCGCAGCAGACGGTCGCCTGCCTGGATCCCACACCGTGCGCCAGTGCTTCCAGGTACGACCTTGACAATGGTTGATGGATGTCGTCCCACGTTTCGTGATGGCTCTCAACCGTATGGATGACCTGGCTCTGTGCACTCTGATGGGTGTGCCTTTCTATAGTAGCACCATCATCGGTTTTTGCCACCACGCCCGGGATGTTCACGCAGACACGCGGGGTCTGACAGGTGTGCTTCGGGGAATGCCTATTCCCACTCGATGGTCGCCGGGGGTTTGCTGCTGATGTCGTAGACCACACGGTTGATCCCGGGCACCTCATTGACGATGCGGTTGGCCACTTTGGCCAGCACGTCATAGGGCAGGCGTGCCCAATCCGCCGTCATGAAGTCGTCGGTGGTGACGGCGCGCAGAGCTACCACATGGGCATAGGTACGGCCATCTCCCATGACCCCCACGCTGCGGATCGGCAACAGCACGGCAAAGGCCTGGGAGGTCTCCCGATAGAGTCCAGCCTCCCACAGGGCCTCCAGGAAGATGGCGTCCGCGGCCTGGAGCACGGCCACGCGCTCTGGCGTGACCTCGCCGAGGATCCGTACGGCCAGTCCTGGACCAGGGAAGGGGTGCCGCCAGATCAGCCTCTCCGGCAGCCCCAGTGCCAGGCCCACCTGGCGCACCTCGTCCTTGAACAGGTCTCGCAGTGGCTCAACCAGGGTCAGGTCCATGTCGCTGGGCAGCCCACCTACATTGTGGTGGGACTTGATCCTGCGTGCCGAGGCCGTGCCGGCGCTCTCGATGACATCAGGGTAGATCGTCCCCTGGGCCAGGAACCTTACCCCGTTAAGACGACGTGCCTCAGCCTCGAAAATGCGGATGAACAACTCGCCGATGGCACGGCGTTTTTCCTCTGGGTCCGTGATGCCGCCAAGTCGCGTGAAGAATTGCTCTGAGGCATCCACACTGACCAGTTGTACGCCCATGGATTCGCGGAAGGTCGCCTGCACCTGCTTGGCCTCATCCCGCCGCAGCAGCCCTGTGTCCACGAAGATACACGTCAGTCGGTCCCCTATGGCACGGTGGGTCAGGGCTGCGACCACAGAGCTGTCCACGCCACCGCTCAGGCCGACGATCACGCTCTCCCCGGAGACCTGCTCGCGGATCTGGGAGACAGCGTGATCTATGAAGGCTTCCGTGGTCCACTGCCCCTGGCAGCCGCAGATATCGAACAGGAAGCGGCGTAGGATCTCCTCGCCCAGCGGCGTATGCCGCACCTCGGGATGGAACTGTGTGCCGTAGATGTGGCGCTGCTCGTCCCCAATGGCGGCGACCACATCGTTTTCGCTGCGCGCCAGTACTTCAAAGCCCGGCGGGAGCTCCGTGACATGATCGCCATGGCTCATCCATACGGTGAGGCTCGTTGGCAGACCCGCGAAGAGAGGGCTCTCAGGGCGCACCACGAAGATCGTCGCCGGCCCATATTCCCGGGTAGTGCCGGCCATGACACGCCCCCCCAACCGCTGAGCCAGAGCCTGCATGCCGTAACAGATGCCCAGCATGGGGACGCCTGCCTCCAGGACGTGATCTGGCACGGTTGGTGCGCCGTCATCGTAGACGCTGTTGGGCCCGCCGGATAGGATGATCCCTTTGGGCTGCAGGGCAGCCAGCGCCTCAGCTCCGGCGTTCCAAGGCAGGATCTCGGCATAGACATGCTGCTCGCGCACCCGGCGGGCGATGAGCTGGGTGTATTGGGATCCGAAATCCAGAATAACGATCGTTTCCTGTGCCATACTTCCGCTATTCTGCGAAGATGATGGTGCCGTCGTCTCGCATTTCCTTGATGACGACAAGGGAGACGACAGGGACACCCAGGGGCTGGAGAGCCGCGCGTCCACCCTCGAAGGATTTCTCGATCAGGGCGCCGATACCCACCAGCGTGGCCCCGGCCTGGGCTACGATACGCGCCATGGCCAGGATGGTCTGACCGGTGGCGAGGAAGTCATCGATGATCAGCACCCGGTCGCCGGCGTGGAGGAACTCCGGTGAGACCATCAGGGAGACCTCTCCTCCCTTTGTGTGGGAGGGGGCGAACTCCACGAAGACCGGCTCCGCCATCGTCACCGGCTTGTGCTTACGCGCATAGACCAGCGGCAGGCCCATGGCGTAGGCTGTCGCCATGGCCGGGATGATGCCCGACACCTCGGCGGTCAGGATACGTGTGGGATGGGTGCCCTCGAACTGGCGGGCAAACTCCGCCCCCGCCTCGAGCATGAGGGCCGCGTCAACCTGATGGTTGACGACGCTGTCGATCTTCAGAATACCGTGGCCGAGGTTCCGTCCCTCCAGCCTTATTCTACGTTTCAGGCTCTCCATCGCCCCCCCTCAAAGACTCTCTCTGATTGATGTCGGCTCTGAACCGTGTCTTATGATAACACAGATCAGGCGATCGGCATCCTGAGCTCAGGTTCGGCGGCGTGTG
>CAYLRT010000140.1:0-6688 GCA_964385885.1 uncultured Anaerolineales bacterium
TTTTTCCTTCTTTTTCATCTCCGAATGGTTGACATTGACATGCGAATATGCTATACTAATTATGTTGTTTAGCATATCCCAGGTAATAACGTCAGGACCATTGAGGACACAGACGTGAATGCCAAGTTCACTATCTGGTTAGCAAACATCTGATGGCGGAGTCGCGGCGAAGACCATGACCGTGATCCAGAAAGCGTCCCATCCTCGTTATAGCAGTCTTCGCGAAGGTGTCACCAAGGGCCAGCCTCCATTGGTGGTTGGATCCCAATGATGGGCGTGTAGAGGAACGGGCTGGCGTTCCCCTACCATCCATGTCTTACATCGTAGTAGGGTTCAGTGAATGGAAGGAGGAAGCTTCATGGTCAAACAGGTCAAATTGTCACGGCGTAGGTTCCTTGAACTGGCAGCGATGTCTGCTGCTGGGGCGTTCCTGGCCGCTTGCGGCACGAAGGAAGCCCCCGGCGAAGAAACCCCGCAAGAGGGGGCTGCGCCAACAGAAACAAAGGAGGTCAAGATCGCCCGCTGCGGATGGTTGGAGTCGGAGATGCCCTTCGACCTGGCTATCGCCACATATAACAATCTGGAGGAGAGACAGACAGATCACGTTCAGATCATCCTGGATCCCGCAGGTAAGGCTGCCACTGATCAGGTCCTGGGTGAGATGATGGCATCCGGTGAGGAAGTGCCATGGAACTCCCATGTTTGCTTCACGCCGTTCCTGGACATGGTGCCGGCCATCTCGCTGGAGACGGTTCAGCCCTTTGATCCCTACCTCCAGTCCAGCACTGTTCCCGATGCATCCAAACGTGTGCAGGATGACATGATCGGTTCCGTCCGCGCCGACAACTCCTACGAAGGTCAGCTCTACTCACTTCCCACCAACGTAGATGTCGTCTGCTTCCACTGGCGGACTGATTATGTCGAGGCCGTGGGATACGAGAAGTTCGAAACCATGGACGAAGTCCTGGACGCTGCCATCAAAGTCACCGAGAAGTTCAAGGATGAGCAGATCTTCGGTTTTGCCCCCACGCCAGCTGTCACGTGGCGATACATTGCTGCGCTCCATCAGGCCTATAGCCCGCCCGAAAAACTGTTCACCGAGGATGGTCTGCTCAATATCCTGGATGAGGGCTGGCTCCAGGCCATGGAGATCACAAAGAAATTCATCGACGCCGGTACTGTGCCAGATGGATGGGAGACATGGGGTTATCCTGAGTCATGGAAACAGGGGAAACTGGCCATGGCGCTTACCCAGCACTCCAATGGCTGCTGGGGCGGCATGATCTGGGGCTATGACAAGCTGGCAATGTCCCCCACACCCCTGGGTAATCCGGACATTGGCAAGCCCGGCACCATGTTCTGGGCTACCAGCATGCCTCTCTACAAGAGCGCCCCCTACCCCCAGGAGACGACTGACTTCCTGGTCTGGCTGGTGGATCCCGACAATGAGTTGTGGAACAAGGGCGTCTTTAAGGCTGGCAAAATGAATGGTTTCAAGTCCACCTATGAGAAGTACATCGATCCAGAGGACGTGACGCAGAACTGGGCCATCGACGTACTCCCGCTGCTGGAGGCAGCCACGCCGCCGCCGCCCACCAAGTGGTACATCACCGAGCACAAGGCGATCGTGCCACAGTTCGTCGCTTACCTAAAGGGCGAGAAGCCCGCCAAACAAGCTATGGAAGAGGCCTGGGACGAGATCCAGGCTGCCATCGCTAAGGATTAGCGTCGGCCAAGGGTGACGGGCAAAATAGCATGATCTGATGGGCAACCAACAAAGCCTGAGCCGGGTCGAGCCGTCATTCTACTGAGCCGGCACGGCAGCCCGGCTCAGGCATTTTCTTGCTCCTCAGAGGCAACTCCCGGTTGCTCACGGTAGTACACGTACGGAGACAACTATGGCAGCTGAAGCCAAGAAGTCGAATGTGGCGGCTTTCGTCGAAAATGTCAAAGCAGTACACCGCGAGGAATGGGGGGATATCTCTGGATACCTCTTCATCGCCCCCTTCGTGCTCATGTGGCTCGTGTTTGGTGGATATCCATACGTACGCGGTATCCTCATTGCTTTTCAGGATTACCGGGTCTTTGACCGCTCCACATGGTCTTTCTTCAACTCCTTCGTCGGACTCCGCAATTTCATCGAGATGGCAAGCGATCCCTATGTACTACCAGGCATCAAGTCAGCTTTCTACATGTGGATGGCGTGGTTCCCGGAGAGCTTGGTCTTCTCACTAGCCACCGCCATTATCCTCAATCGCGTTAAGAGAGCCAAGGTCGCCACCGTATACCGCGTGCTTATGACCCTGCCCTGGGTGATCCCTCTGGCAGCTTCCATGCCCATGTGGCAGCAGATCTATGAGCCCAACTTCGGCTACCTCAACTTCGTTCTGAAAGAATATATCGGTATTCCACATCCTCCCGCGTGGCTATCAGACAAGTTCTGGTACTGGCCAGCTTTCGGCGTTGCTGCGGTGTGGAAGGGTTTCGGCTACTACATGCTGCTCTTCCTTATCGGGCTCTACAACATCCCTGATGAACACTACGAAGTAGCCCGCCTGGACGGAGCAAATTGGTGGCAGACGCTCTGGTACCTTGAACTCCCAAGTATCCGCAACATTATGTTGCTCTTCTTCGTGACCAACGTCGGATTCCTCAGCCTTGGTGTCACAGAAGGCCTGACCTTTGGCCAAGGGCCAGGTGACTGTTGGAAGACATTAGCGCTTCACGCATACGACGAGGCCTTCACCGGCTCCATGCGCCTCGGCTACGGATCCGCCATAAATCTCGCCCTTGGAATTGGTAATCTGATCCTGGTCTCACTGATCTTCCGCTTCTTCAAGTCCGAGAAGGCATGAACGGGAGGAAAGCATGAGCGCATCTTACAGGCTTCGCTACAGAGTCAACAAAGTGGTTGGCGAAGTGCTCAAACACCTGTACTTGATCATAGTCTCGTCCTTTGGGCTGTTCCCGTTCATCTGGACCCTTTCGTCATCGTTGAAGGATCAGCAGGAATTGTATACGACGCTGCCCTCACTGCTGCCAAAGAGGATCACCCTCATCAACTACCAATACGTTCTAGCTGGTGTCCAGGGAGTAGGGAAAGCTGGTGCCGGCCAACTCCTGCTTCTGTACCGGAACAGCGCTATCGTCGCCATCACAAGCACGCTGTTGAACGTCCTGATCGTCTCGCTAGCTGCTTACGCCTTCGCCCGCCTTAAGTTCCGGGGGCGTGATGCGATCTTCTATTTCTTTATCGTGCTGATGTTCCTGCCGGCCGGCGGTACGCTCATGGCCCAGTATGAGCTCCTGAAGCGGCTCAACCTGCTCGATAGTCTACTAGGGTTGATCTGCCTCTACACGACCGGGGGAAGCGTTGGGCTCTTCTTGATGCGTCAGATCTTCCTGGGAATTCCGAGCGAGCTGGAAGATGCTGCCCGAGTGGATGGGGCCTCCAACATGCGCATAGCCTTCCAGATCATGTTTCCCCTGGCAGCCTCTGGTATGGTCATGGTCGCGATCATGGGCTTTATCGCAAACTGGGGTGAATACCTTGTAGCCAAAACCATGATTATGTCTGCTGACAAGATGACGCTCCCGCCGGGCGTACAGAGCATCATCTTCGTCACACCAGGTGTGGGCCGGGTAGCCAGCTACGGGGTGAAAGCCACCTCGATCGCTCTGATGGTGCTTCCGGTTATCCTCATCTTCATCTTCCTCCAGCGCTGGTTCATCCGTGGCGCAGTGGAGGGTCTGAAACTGTAGCCACAGCGGCTCAACCGCAGCAGATTTGCAGCCCGGCAGCGCACAGGGCAGAGAAGCTCTGTTTCGCTAGAGATCGCCCAAGTGAAGTAGTGGACAGAGGCCTCCCAGCGTTCTGGCGAGGCCTCATTTCTTTGCTCAGCCTAGGCCTCGCCCCCCAACTTGATCACTCTGAAGAGTTTCATCCTGCGCAATGCCCACACCAACGAGGTCAATGCGACTATGAATAGAAGGCCTAAGAGCCAGTAGACACGCCCCACCTCCCGCCAGGCGATCTCGGTGACATAAGGGGGAATCCGCTCCACCTCTGTGGTCCCCACCTGAAAGTAAGGGATAAAGACCAAACTCATCGCAGAGCCCAGTAGCGTCCCAACCCCGGCACCAAGGCCCAGAAGCAACGCCAGCTCCCATGTCAGAACTGCCCTCATACTACTGGCCGCAAGGCCAATCGCCCGCAGGACACCGAATTCGATGGATCGCTGCTCAAACGAGAAAACCGCATACAGCGTGAAGCCCAACACAGTCAAGAGTCCAGTCGCAGCGAACCCCAGAGAAAGCACACCGAAGAGGCCTTGGCGCTCAGGGCGCTGTTGCTCCTTTAGAATCTCAACGGACGGGACCTTCCAGTCTAAAATCTGTTGTCCCAGGTTCTGGCGGGCTGTGTCCACCAACAACTCAACATTTACATCCTCTTCCGTCGTCATCCAGATAGAGTAGGGAAACTGGCCCCCCGCCTGCTGAAAGAGGTAATCGAGATTTCCCACGAGAAGAGGTCCGGTTTGTGGATACCAGGACGGGAAGAGATCGAAGTCCCCCACGATCACAAGATCAAGCTCAGTGACTTGGCCAAACATGTCTACCCGTGCCTGCAACCGATCCCCCACTTCAAGGAGGGAATCTTGCATGAAGCTCTTGGGTACCAACACGCCGTTGGGCCTGATCGCCAGCCGATTCATCAACGCCCCCAGGCTCTCAGAGGCGAAATCGTCGCGCCAGAAAGCGACTGCTGGGAAGTCCACACGATCGATGCCCATGAACGTTGCCGTGCGCTCCCCCGAGGGGGTCTCAGCCACAGCGGCGTAATGCCCCACTCGTGTCGCGTGCCTGACTCCAGGCAAAGCTCCGTACTCGCTGACGGGTACAAACAACCATCGAGGGCCACCAGTGACATCGGTTCGGTCGGAACCAAGGTAAGCCTGAACATCCTCGCTTACCGCCTTCCCCACATCAGTAAGCTGCAAATCCGCCCCGACGGCGTAGAACATCTGATCATGCAGATGGGCGTTGAGCGTTTGAGCCAGCGTCGCCGTGAAGATCGACAGACTCAGCGTCAGGATCAGCAAAGCCAATGGGATAGCATAAGCCCTGGGGGTTCGCGCCAGATACCGAACAGCCACAAGCAGAGCGAGATTCTTTGTATGGCTCAGCACCCAGGCCAGAAAAGCCATGAGAAGCGACACCACGCGCAAAGACATCAGCGTGAGCCCCACCAGACCCAGGCTAGGCACCAGGAACAGCAATGGGTTATCCATCGGACTGCCACGAAGCACAGATGTGACAGGCAAGAGGCTGCCTTGCCCGCGTAGCAGATACAGCCCGTAGCCGGCAGGAAGCAAGAGCAGGAAATCCAACCCGGCACGTCGCCACCATGGGCTACGCATCATGCGAGCACGCTCCCGTCGATAGGTGACTACCGTCTCCTCTGCAGCCTCACGTGTTGGCAGAAGCAGAGTAATCAACGCTAGCCCGATGGCCAGCGCCCCTAGTCGGAGAGAATCCGAGGTCAGGCGAGAATCAAGCGCCAGCCTGGGCAGCGTGAAGTCCAGGAACCCCCGCGCCCGCCCTATCAACTGAGACAGACGAAGGCCAGCGAACATCCCCAATGGGAAAGCAAATCCTGCCTGTAAGAGACCTTGAACCAAGGCGATCATAATGACCTGGCGAGATGTTGCGCCACGGCCACGGAGCACAGCGACCTCCAGGCGATGGCGTTCGACCCAGAGATATGAAACCAGACTCATGAAGGCCAACATCAACCCCACTGTGGGCAGGCTGAAGGCATAGAGCAACACCATCAACGTCCGCTTGGCATTACGATAGGCTTGTAATGCACCGACGGGTGAATTGACAAGCTCGATACCTGGCAAGAGCATCGCGGCTTGCTGATGCGCCTCAAGGCCGCCTCGGATCAGTGCATTAGTGCTACGATGTTCCACGCGGTGGCTGTCCATGCCCAGATACCACGCAGCAACATAGACTTCATCATCTAACGCGTTGGCGATAGCCCCCGCAAATGAACCCTTAGCCACGAGAAATCTCTCCTCGAATGTGCTAGGGTCAAAGAACCAGAATGACTCATCAGGATCAGCGGGGTACCAGACCCCGACAATTTCGACGGGGAGGGCTGTTGCGACTTCAAAGCCATCTCGCTCGTTTCTGAAGAAGGCTGTATAGGTCTCGCCTACCTGGAAGCCAAGTCGGGTAGCTAACTCCCCACTCACCAGGACCTCGACGGGTTGCCCCTGTGTTGCATCCGACGTCTCAGAGGGATACCGCCCTTCGGCTATGACAATGTGGGAGGGCAGGTCACTGATCCAACCGAAACTTGCCCACATGAGAGGTTCGCTCCGCACATCGAACGTGGTCTGACCGTGGGGGAAGAGTGCAAAGGGATCCGTCTGAACATAACGCCCCAGGAAAGCCAATGGCAACCCAATCGTCTCTGCCGCCTGGTGTGAAAGATAAGCATCAACCGGCTGAATGTCCTCCCATTGTTTGGGCGTATGAGAGGCTGCGCTATAGCGGAAGAGATACCCAAGCAAGGGAATAGAGTCCGCATTCTCCTCAGCACGGGCCACATGCCTGAGAAACATTCGGGCATAGACCGCATCTGCGTAAGCGGGGACACTCACTGTCAGCGCTACAGCCA
>CAYLRT010000141.1:0-6646 GCA_964385885.1 uncultured Anaerolineales bacterium
GGTGCCCCGTTGGTGATGATCCCCAGTGGGCGATCCCCCAACGCCTTCAGAAGAGGCTTCACATCGGGAAAGAGCCGGAGATTCGCATCATAGTAGCCCAGGTAGGCCTCAAAGATCGCCTCCGCCTCGGCATCACTCAGCGGACAGCCAAAAGCCGTACGCACGCGAGCCCTTCCCTGCTCACCGTAACTCACGTGACCTTCCAGATACGCCGTGAAGGCCACTCGTCCTGCCAGCCGCCAGCGGTTCGTGAACGCCTCCAGGCTGTCCTGGATCCGGTCACGATAGGCAACATACAACGCCCGCACGGCCGCCGCGGCTGCTCCACTATCGTCTACCAGTGTGTCATCAAGGTCGAAGAAGAGCATAATGAATCATTCTAACACCAATCGCTGGAGACACCACCACAAAGCAGCAATTCCCAATATGAAACCTGCTAAGGCAGGCCAGCCCTATTCTGCGGCCATAAACCACGTGATTGTGGGTCAAGTGCTGCACAGTCCGGCCTTAAACGAAGGTCACGTCCTTGTGAACCTGCCATATTTGGAATTGCTGACCACAAAGGCTCAAATCACATAGGACATCTCACGCGAAGTGTGTACCAACCGATCATGCCAGTGACAACACGGGAAACATGGGTAAAATGTCGTTTGGCACCTGCTACACAGATCATCGCAGTTGCCCAAATCCTGGACGACAACTATGCTGTTGAAGACACCCCAGTGACAAGGAATGCAAAATGCCCGAAACTCCCCTCCATCATTTACTGGAAGACGCCTGTGCAAAACGATGCCGTCTGGTCGCCCCTCTCATGGGGTTCCCTGGCCTGACTCTCACCGGTAGCACGATCAAACTGGCTCAGCAGAACGTTCGGGAGCAAGTCCGTGCCCTCAAGGCCCTGGCCGAGACCTTTGAGCCAGACCTCATCTTTACATTCATGGACCTCTCCGTTGAGGCCAATGCTCTAGGGCTACCGACTGTTTTTCCCGTCGATGACAGTCCCACGGTCCAGCACAGACCGCTCACCGAGAAGGATTTGGAGCGTATGGCGGCCCTCGACATCACTTGGGACACCCGACTCCAGGGGTATGCCGCTGCAGTACGCCTGATGGCATTGGCTCTGGCGCCCTCCACGTTACGTGGCGCTTACGTCACCGGCCCTTATACGTTGGCTGCTCTCATCATGGGTGCCGAGGAAGCCGCGATGGCCACAGTTCTTGACCCCTCCCGACTGGCCCGGCTATGCCGGCTGGCCACTGACACGGCCCTCACCTATGTCCGACAACTCATTGCCGCCGGTGCCCAGGTCATCTGCGTCCTGGAGCCCAGCGCAGTGATGCTTGGAGCAGCCGCTTTCCGCCGCTTTTCGGCAGAGTACGTTCGGGAAATTGCAACGGCCTGTCGGGGGGCGGGCGCTGCCACGCTCTACCATGTGTGTGGCAACGCGACCCATCTCATCGATGCTATGGTGGAGTCTGGCGTCGACGGGCTCAGCCTGGACTCGGCCGAGGCGGGGATCGATCTACCTGCCGTCGCAACGCGGGTTCCTCCGGCCGTCATCCTGATTGGCAACGTGAATCCAACCGGAAGGATCCTCCATGGGACGCCAGCCGAGGTGGCGGATGAGACCTCGGCACTGCTGAAGCAAATGGCACCTTACGACAACTTCGTGCTCAGCACCGGCTGCGATCTCCCACAGAAGACCCCTCTTGAAAACATCGCAGCTTTCATGGAGACGGGACGGGCTTATCGCAGATAGGGCCTATCGCGGATAGGGCCTATCTGCGATAGGAGGAACGGATGGAAATGAACCGGAAGCCTCGGCCGACTGAGCCACGGCAGGAGTCTCCATCCAGCGAGCGCCCAGCGGATCCAACGAGCCTGCCTACCTGCGGCGGACTGAAGTTACGACATGCCCGCCCCGAGGATGCTCCGTTGGCGGCTCAGCTCCTTTACGCCACGCTGGGGCCCATGGCCGACTATCTCCTCGGCAACGACAGTGCCACCGAAGCCCAGGACATCCTGGGCCGCCTCTTCGCCCAAGATGCCAATCGGTTCAGCTACCAGTTCGCGAGCGTGGCCGAAGGGACGACAGATGTCTGTGGCCTCCTAATCGCCTACCCCTACACCACGATGCAGCAGATCCGGCTGACCACGGCACGCCACATCCTGCGCGTGTGTGGCGTGTGGGGGTTAACCCGTTTCATATGGCGGAGCATACCTTTGATTGGCATCAAAGAGGCCGAACCTGGACAATACTTCATTGACGCAGTTGCTGTCCTGGCGACAATGCGCGGGCGAGGCATAGGGACACGGCTACTGCGCCATGCCGAGGCCCAGGCCATCGCGCTCGGACGGCGCGCCTGTTCTCTGACGGTCGAGATCAACAACGAACGTGCCTCTCGACTCTATATGCGCCTGGGCTACCGCGTGGTGGAGGCCATCCACATCCCCACCCTGGCACGTCGCCTGGGATACAGCGGCCTTTACCGCATGGTAAAACCGCTGAACGTGGCGTGATCAGGTGAACTCTCCCGCCCCCCGAGCGCATTGACACCACTTCAAGTCGTGTGACTCCACCACGCACCAACACCCCTTCATGAACGTCGACCACGCCACTGAATAGGGACTTGCCAATCGCAACATATAGTATATAATAAAGAAAGCTTTAGCTCAAAAGGAGTGCAACATGCCAACAATGACATTCAAAGCCACAACGCGTAAGCTACCGACAGGTCTAGCCGTAGAAGGTGAAGCCCGGGGATTCAAAGTGATCATGGACGAGCCCCCAAAACTAGGAGGAAGTGATACGGGAATGACGCCCGTTGAGCTCATGTTGGTCGCCCTGGGGGGCTGCCAGGTCATCGTGGCGTCGGCTTTTGCCAGTGCTCAAGGAGTTGACCTTCAGGATATCTGGGTTGAGCTGGAAGGTGATCTGGACCCCATGGGTTTCACACAAGGCGCCCCTGGGGTGCGCATGGGCTTCCAGGAGATCCGCCTGACCCTGCACATGAAGTCCGATAGCCCGCCAGAGAAGCTCGAGGCGCTTGCGGAGTTCATCGCCAGCCGGTGCCCGGTCGAGGATAATCTGGTTAATCATACCCGTATCGTGGCACAGCCCATCGTCATTGAGCCTGCCACGCCCGAGCCGACCGTCGCAGAGAGCGTATAGCAGAACATCACCCTGCGGTCAGCATGGGGCTCTACACGAGCCCGCTGACGCAGGGTCTCCACAGGTGCCATTGCGCCCTGCGCGAATTTGCGTACAATAGCGCGGGTACAGTCAATACAGAGCGCGGTCCTTGCCGCTGCCATCCAACGGCGGGGACCGCGCTCGTGTGAGGCAGTGAATCTAGTTCGCGAAGAGAGCGACGTTGACGGCACCAACGCTGATCCATAGCCTGAAAAAACTGCGCGGTAACGCACGCGGTTGCGTGTTGACCGAGCCTCTGTGGGGGATCCCATTCAACCTTTATGCCCCCTACGCCTCCATCTACATGTTGGCACTTGGACTCACCGACGGCCAGCTTGGGCTGCTAGCCAGTATTGGCACCGCGCTGCAGGTGATCACTACCCTGCTGAGCGGCGCAGTGACCGACAAGCTGGGACGCAAGCGCACAACGCTGATCTTCGACTTACTCTCCTGGAGCATCCCAGCACTACTCCTGGCCTTTGCTCATAACTTCACCTACTTCCTGCTGGCGACCGTTATCAACAGCGTCTGGCGCATCGTCCACACTTCCTGGAGCTGTCTACTCGTGGAGGACACGGACCCCGACCTGCTGGTGGACGTGTTTGCCTGGATCACCATTGCCGGTCTGGTGGCAGCCCTTGTAACACCGGTAACTGGCGCATTGATCGCCCGCTTTGGATTGGTACCGACGATCCGCGGAGTATACATCTTGGCGGCGGTGATGATGGCCTCCAAGGCCCTCGCCACCAACGCTATGGTCACCGAGACACGTCAGGGGCTCATCCGCATGCGTGAGACGGCACACCAGAGCCTCTTTGCCGTGTTGCGTGAGCTGCCCGAGGTAGCGCGCCATATTGTACGGCGTCCGGTCACGATCTACACCGGATTGCTGATGACGCTGATGAGTATCTACTGGGTGATCCAGAACACCTTCTGGTCGGTCGTGGTGGTCGAGACATTGGAGATCCCGACTGAGCGCCTGGCCCTTTACACCATGGTGCGATCGATCACCATGATGCTGGTCTTCTTCTTTCTCATGCCCAGACTCCAATCGCTGGCACGGCGCAGCCCGACAGGGGATCACCTGCTGTTCGTAGGGGGCTCCCTCATCTTCGGCCTCAGTCAATTGCTGCTTGTGCTGACACCGGCTGGCGCAACCTGGTTTCTGATCCTGGTAACCGTGCTGGAGGGTGTCGGCTTCCCCCTGACACGCACCGTGCTCGACAAACTGACGGTGACCACAGTGGATGCTGCAGAGCGAGCACGGATTTCCGCACTGCTCAGCGTGATGATGCTGTTGGTAACCTCCCCATTCGGTTGGATCGCCGGACGATTATCGACGCTAGACCGGCGCTATCCCTTTGTGTTGGCGGTGGGTATCTTTGCCCTCAGCGCTGGGTTGGGCGTGTTAGGTGCCCGTGCTGCCCAGCGCGAACGCGAGAGGCAAACCGCGGTCGTTTGATCGATATCCCGGCAAGAGTCACGGTCCGACGGTCACCAGAGGCTCGATGCGTGCATAGATTGTTGGGCCGATACCTGGCACGGCCAGCAGATCCTCGGGTTTGTGAAACGGGCCATGCGCCTCACGATAGGCGACAATCTCAGCCGCACGACTGGCCCCAATGTAGGGCAACCCCTCCAACTCCGCCGCCGATGCCGTATTGAGATCGATCAGCACAGCAGGCAACGGGGCGGTCGCCTGCGGGACAGGCGACGCTACCATTCGAGTGGGCACGATGACATGCTGCCCATCGGCCACGGCCGCCGCTAGATTGAGCGCCTCGAGGTCAGCCTCTGGGCGAGGTCCACCTGCTGCCTCCAACACATCGGCGACCCGGCTTCCAACCGGCACGGTAACCACCTGAGTTCGCGCCACAGCACCACTCACATAGACCCGGAGCGGCCACGATGCCTGCACGTCATCCATGGGCAGCCTGGCAAAGGCCGGTGGCTCGTAAGCCGGTGTCGGCGCAGTGCACGCCACCTGCGGGAGAGGGTCTGCTGGCAAGCCGTAAGCCCCAATCACAATGCCGACTCCAAAGCTCAACAGCACCAGAGCTGCCACATATCCCCGCAGGCGACGCCGCGCCCGAGCCAAGGCATCGGCGTAAGCATCTGCCCTGGCCTGAGCGTGGATGCGTAACAACGCTTCGACACGCGCCCGTCGCGCCTTCTCAACCGCTGAGAGGGACATGCGATCAGGATCGGCATGTGCATCATCACTCAGTGCCACCCTCATGGCCTCCACGCATAGGGGACCTGACGTGCGTGTGTGTAGTCTAACATGAAATATGCATCATGAGGAGCGAACATCAGAGGGATACCACCTAGTCCGCCGAGAACATTCGTCGGTTATAGCACATCCCTGGCGCACCGATAAAGCCGTAGCGAGGGTCTTCAGGATCAACTTCTGGGCAGTCGCTCGTTGACCTCTTGCCAGCTCCGCCCTTGTCAAGACATCGGTAAGCACCGCTCACGTCGGGAGGCCCTCCCGAACGCAATGACAGCAGCAGCCGAGACGCTGTCACCTACTGGTCAATGGCCATCACCTCAGCGATCAGGCGCCCACCGGCATGCATCCCATACCTCGATGATTTGACGTCCCATCGCCGTCCACTGCCGCAGGAAAGCCCTCAGATCCTGGCGGCTAGTAACCTCTTCATCTGTCGCTGCCGGGTCCACAAAGATCAGGCTACCGCCGGGGTCCCATGCGTACAGCACTTTGTAATGCGACCAACCTGCATAGCCGCCGTCGCGAAAACGGAAAGGCTCGCCCACCAGCACAATAGTCACGCGATCGCGGTCCAGGTTATCCAATAGCCGCCGCAGCGACACTCCCACGCGCCAGCGCGCTCCGAACCCAAGCCGTCGCAGCGCCCGCACCAGCCCCCAGGGAAAGGTTGCCCAGCCTTTGATACGCAGTGGCACCCAGGTCCCGCGGACCTCTGGCGGGGCTTCCAACACACGGGCTAGCTTATCCCCATCCACAATCATGGTGTCCCGCAGGGCGTTAGCGGCAAACATAGCACAGTAAGGACCACAGTCGTTGCTGTTGCCCTGAGACCGATGCCACTTTGCAACAGGAATCCGCGATCGCTTCTCTCGTTGCCCCTTCACTTGGGACCCAAATCCATGTTTCATGTGCATCATAAGCCTTTCCTGACGTCTACTAGTGTACATCGCCAGGAATATACAGCCACCGACCAAGGATCGAATTGCGATTGAGGAGATGACAAGCACCAGACCAGCGACGGCGAAACGGCGTCACAAGGTGATCGGGGATTGTTCCCCGGTCCGTAGGATACGCCCCACTGTCTCAGCCAGGGTTAGGAGATCTGGCGGCTTCTGGAGCTTGTCGACCACACCATCCAGAGCCGTCACCTCTGTCAATTGGTCCATGGGGTGACCTGTCAGCACGACGAAGGGCAACGAGATACCGCGTGCTTTCAGCTC
>CAYLRT010000142.1:0-2762 GCA_964385885.1 uncultured Anaerolineales bacterium
CAATTGTTAGAGATGAGTTCGCACGAGGAGAACAGACGATGACGCCATATGAAGCACTTCAGAAGCGACTGGCACAGGGCTGGAACACATGGAACACGCGGAGCGTGCTGTCGCACGTGCTGCTGCCTGAAGGATTTGCGTTGAACCTGTGCCTGAAGGAGTATGCGGGCCGCCGGTATCTCAAGGAGGCGCTGATCGGGCGGCGCGGGGAGGGGGTCGAGCAGATACGTCCCGGGCTCCGCACCTACGACGGCACCTATACGGAGCTGGTGATGACCTGGCAGGGCATCGAGGTGGTGGTACAGAGCGCCACGGAGGGCGATGATGTGGTGCTGCTGGTGACACCGCAGAAGAACCAGAAGCGGCCCGCGTTGCTGGTGGTGGAGTCGGGTATATTGTGGCACCGACCGGGTAGTGTGAGTCTTGAGGATGGCGAGCTGGTGGCTCGCCTGCCGGGCCGGACGGTGCGGGCATTCGGCACGCAGCCGAACACCTTCGATGACCCATACGTAGCGACGCAAACGCCGTGCCTGGCGATGACGCTGGATGGCCCTGTGGGTGTGTCGACGGGTAAGCGGCGCGGTGTCGCGGAGATTGAGGCGATTCTGGCCCGTGAGAGGGCCAAGCACGAGGCTTACGTTGCGTCTTTCGGTGATCTGTCCGACGTCTATGCGGCGATTCAGACGTGTATGGCATGGGACACGGTCTACGAGCCGGAGCACGACCGCGTGGTCTCACCCGTCAGCCGTATCTGGAACGTGGGGTGGGGCGGGTACGTGCTGTTCGATTGGGACACGTACTTCGCTGCGCTGCTGGCGGCCATCGACAATCGCGACTTGGCCTACGCCAACGCGGTGGAGATCACACGGGAGAAGACGGAGCGGGGCTTTGTGCCGAACTTCGGAGCGGCCGCCAATTTCAAGAGCCGGGATCGCTCGCAGCCACCGGTGGGGGCTATGGCATTTCGTGAGCTTTATCGGCGGTTCGGCGACGTGTGGGTGCTGGAGGAGGTGTTCGATGATCTGCTGACGTGGAACCGGTGGTGGGAGGCGCACCGCAACCACGAGGGGCTGCTATGCTGGGGGTCGGATCCCTACGAGCCGCTGGCCGACGCACCTTGGGAGACGAGGGGCGTGAACGAGCGGCTCGGCGCAGCGCTAGAGTCTGGGCTCGATAACTCGCCGATGTACGATGATATTCCTTTCGACACCGAGACCCACCTGATGCAGCTGGCGGACGTCGGGCTGAACGGGATGTACGTTATGGACTGTGAAGCGTTGGCGGAGATCGCAGACATATTGGGTCGGGAGGATGAGGCGAAGGAACTTAGAGCGCGAGCGGAGACCTTCCGCACGGCGCTGAGGGAGCTGTGGGACGAGGAGAAGGGCATCTTCCTCAATCGCCGCACCGACACGGGTGAGGCCTCCTATCGGCTTTCCCCCACCAACTTCTACCCCCTGCTGGGTAAGGTGGCCACCCAGGCGCAGGCGGAGCGGATGATCGCTGAGCATTTCTACAACCCCAAGGAGTTCTGGGGCCGCTGGGTGCTGCCCTCCATTGCACGGGACGACCCCGCGTACCCCGATCAGGACTACTGGCGGGGTCGTATCTGGGGGCCAATGAACTTCCTGGTCTACCTGGGGCTGCGCAACTACGATCTACCGCAGGCCCGGGCCGACCTGGCGGAGAAGTCGCGGGAGCTTCTACTCAAGGAGTGGCTCGAGCGCGGTCACGTCCACGAGAACTACTCGGCGGAGACGGGTGAGGGCTGCGACGTGCCCAACAGCGACGCCTTCTACCACTGGGGTGGGCTGCTAGGTCTGATCGCATTCATGGAGGCCGAGGCGAGGAATTCCTGACGACGGGCAACGATCACCCAGATGGCTTTTGGGTCCGCAACGCACCTTCCACCGGCACAGACGGAGGAGGTGCGCATGGTGAAACAGGAGCACTGCCTCGTGTTCAAGACCTACACGGCCATGGCGTCTACCAAGAGCACATCGAAGAGCTGGGAGTGTACCTCAAGGCAGTTTGACGGCTATGATCCTACGTTCCTGGCAACGCTACTCGTCGGATCGATCCTCGAAGTAGATCGGGTTGGAGAGCAGGGCCAGCAGAGGGGGGACGCCCGGTAGGAATGTGCGCCAGACCTGCACCAGAGCGAAGCCGGGGGCCTCTATCGGTCTCTCCACGTCAAGGATGCCGTCGGCCGGTGCGTGGAAGACGTCCTGGCTGCCCTGTGCACTGACCAGTTTGACAACGTCGCCAGCCTTGAGTCCGTCGACATGGATGTGCACGGTCATCCCTGGACGCCACGGCACAGAATCGCCCAGGATGGCACCGTCGCAGGTCATCTCCAGGCTGGGCCCTTGGGGCGAAAACGTGACGAAGCTGTGTCCTTCCCGAACCGCCGACAAGAGGGCTTGGGGGCTCGCGGACATGGCATATACCCCCATGCAGGGACCACCCACGATCTGGAAGAGGGTATCGCGGTGGTAGTCGCTACCGCCGGTCATGGGAACCTTCTTACCCGCCGCCAGCATCTCGAGCCAGAAGTTGACCGCACGCAGGTTGCTCTCACGCATAGGGCCGTTCCAGACCTCGAGGCAGTCGAAGGGCAAGTCATCCAGGTCGAATGCAAAGCCGCAATGCTCGTCAAAGGGATGCGCAATCACGATGAGAGCGCCGCGTTCCCGCGCACTGACGAAGCGCGCCCGAGTTTCTTCCTCGCTGTTGGTGAAGAAGGGCTCATCGTAAGGCCG
>CAYLRT010000142.1:2862-6559 GCA_964385885.1 uncultured Anaerolineales bacterium
GGTGACGCCTTCTTGCGCCACCTTGTAGGCGCCCACGAGGATCTGCCACCGTCCGGGCGTGAGGGGGCGGGGTGTGTAGCCCGCAGTGGCGGATGTCGCGCTGAGGGTGACGCGGTTCTTGTTTGAGCCAGAAGCGCCGACCTGGGTACCATCGGGCGCCACCAATCCCAGGTCAATGATATTGGCGGCGACACGCGGCGTGAAGGTACCGTGCTCGAGCGGAATGGCCTGAGCAGGGCTGCGCTCATAATCGTAGGTGAGCGTCACAGAGGCCGTATGGGGCGGCATCTCAAAGGGTAGCGTGAAGTATTCGCCTTCACGCTCGTGGGAGATGAAAACCTCGAGATGAGTCTTTGTCCTCATATATGCTCCCTTAGTTCTGTGCAGGTTCGCCTAGGACGCGCTTCAGGAAGCGCTTGATATGCCGGTCCCAAAAGTGCCAGTCGTGCTTGCCGTCTTCCTCGATGTAGTCGTGGGGGACGCCGAGCTGTTGGCAGGCAGCGTGGAACATCTGGTTGACTGGGTAGAGGTCATCCTGTCGTCCGCAGGCGATGTAGAGATAAGGCAGGCTGGCGGGATCTTTGGCGGCCTCCTGCAGCCAGACAAGCGGATCGTGTCGGCTGCCCTCGAGCTTGTTGAGATCGCCGAAGATGTAGGTGAACTCGGCCTGGCGTGGGTCGTCGGGGATGGCGCGCAGGATCTCCAGCGAGACGGCACCGGAGAAACTGGCGGCTGCGTGGAACCGCTCGGGGTAGTTGAGGGCGGCCTTCAGGGCGCCGTAGCCCCCCATTGACAGGCCGGCAATAAGCGTATCCTCGCGTTGCGGTGCGAGCCCGAACACGTCCTGCAGGTAGGCCGGTAGCTCCTCGATGAGATAGGTGAAGTAGCGCTGGCCGTTGGGTTGGTCGGTGTAGAAGCTGCGCCCAACGGAGGGCATGGCGACCACCAAGCCGTACTCGTTGGCGACGGTCTCGATGCTGCTGTAGCGCGGCCAGGCGCTGCCGTCGTCGCTGAGGCCATGCAGCAGATAGAGCAGCTTGCGGTCACGAACGGGAACCCCTTCGATCCTGCCCGGGTCAGGCAGGATGACGTATAGCGGGAGGCAGACTTTGACGGTTTCCGGGGTGTGATCAAGGCGGATGAGCGCCATAGCTAGCTCCTTGTTATTTGTTATTCCTCTGGTGTTGGGTGGGTTGCCTCGGACAGCGCCACTTCGGGCGCTGCCTCAGGTGTGGGCATATCTCTGAAGTGCAGGAAGAAGGAAAAGAGGAGGCTGAAGCTCGAGAGGACAAAGGGGAAGACGGTTAATAGGAAGAGCGACGCCCTGTCGGGATGGGGGCCGGGGTTGTCGCCGCTCTCGAAAAGAAAGATCCTGGCGACCAGGACAAAGGCGGCGCTGGTGAAGAGCCCGTTGAGCCGGTTCATAAAGCCAAGGGCATTGGCAATAATGCCCTCGCGCCTGACGTTGTGCTTCCGCTGGTCCTCGTCCATGATCCTGGCATGGACCAGGTCCATGGTGGTGATGACACCAGCAAGCCCGAAGCCGATGAAGGCGCTGCACAGGATGGCAGCGGTGAAGCTTCGGGCAAAATAGAGCGGAATGAAGGCCACCGTGAGGGTCGCCAGGGCTGCGCGCCAGGTCGGCATCAGGGTGTACTCCCGTGTGAGACGGGCCCACACCACCACACTGCCGATGGCAATCAGCAGCACTGTGGCGAAGAGAAGGGTCTGCTGCAGTGCGCTGATCCCCAGAGCGTACTCGGCATAGAAGGGCAGGGCTGCTAGCACCAGGGACATTGAGGCGCTGTAGAAAGCGTTGGCCAGACCGGCGATCCAGAACTTCCAGTTAGTCACAAGGGCCTTCACGCTCTCCCAGAGCTTAGGCCGTTCCTCGTCTGGTGGAAGCCTCCGTTCTTCGGCGGTGAGTGCCATGTAGAGGATAACGCCGCCGCCCAGAAGGCCGTAGATGAAGGCGGTCATGCTGAAGCCGATGGCGTTGGTCACGACAGGTGTGAGGGCGATGCTGATGATCATCGCTACTAGCTGGAAGGCCTGGCGCATCGCGTTCGTCTTCGCCCGGCTGACGTCATCGGGAAAGAGTTCAGGGAAAAGCGCGGCGTAGTTGGCGTTGATGACCGAGTCCAGCGTGCCGGTGAAGATATAGAAGAACATCGCGTAGGCGAGGAGCGGGGTGCCGACAGGAAGGTTCGGTGTGCTGTAGAAGGCGATAAGGCCTAGCACGAGCAGCGGCGTCCCAATCACGAGCCAGGGCTTGCGACGTCCCCACCGGGTGCGGGTGCGATCGGAGAGATACCCGTAGACCGGGTTGTCAATGGCGTCGATGAAGGTGTAGACGAAGAGCACAGAAGCCCATTGCTCAGCGCGAAGTCCCAGGTCCTTGACGTAGTAGGCTGCTGCAAACGTCTTCAGGAGGTTGATGGGGATGGATGTGCCGAACATGCCGATGGCGTAGTTAAAGGCTTTCATCCCTTTACGTGCCATGATGCTCACTTTCCTTAATTAAATTATTGGTGGAGGGTCGTTTTCGCTTGTCGAACGGCTTACTAGTGTCTTCCGCCCTTGGCTGTTGTCTTCCCTGGGGCAGTTTATTCATCCCTTTGGGTAGCCGTTCCTCTGCCCCTCTCGAAGAGGTTTAGAGGCTTTGAGAAAGACTCAGAGAACACTTACAAGATAGTACTGTGCCGCTCGTGTGTCAAGAGCTTCTTTCCCGCAATCGCTGCA
Source organism: uncultured Anaerolineales bacterium (assembly GCA_964385885.1). Lineage (GTDB taxonomy): Bacteria > Chloroflexota > Anaerolineae > B4-G1 > SLSP01 > PWVB01. The sequence continues at coordinate 5,605 of CAYLRT010000142.1, forward strand.
ACAGTCCTGCGATCTCCTCCCGAAGGAAGCGCGGCGGAATTTTCGGGAGGGACTCCTGTTCCCGACCTGCCTTGGGGGGAGACGCGGGCGACGCTGGCCAGAAATTGACTGAAGGAGCTCGAGGCGGCAACGTCGCAGGCGGCTTATACGTCGTCAAAGACCCTTTCCCACCCTCTTGTCGGTCAAGAAATCAATCCTGCCTAGATTCAAGTCGTAAGAGCTGCCCTTGCGATCTGAATCTAAGAGCGCTGAAAGCCCGGGCTAGGCTTCCACTTCGCGCCGGCCACCGCTGCATCGCTTCCAGTATCCGCTGATGCGTTGCCAAACCTCTGGGACCGGATACGCGTGCTTCATTGCTGGGGATGTCCCGGGCTTCGTCTATCCAGCGGTACACCGTGTGGATGTGGGTCCACAGCGGCGCTTTTCCCGCAAGCCGGGATCCACGCATGCTTTCAGCTTTTGCAGTTCTGGGGGGAGCGTCCTTTCTCTTTTCCACCGCTATCCGAGCTCTCGCTGACCTGCGTGCGGAAGCGGCAGCGCATCGTCGGTCAGAGCATGCCGGACGGCCTGCCAGTACCCCTGGGCGGCATTGCCAGCCGGACCTTTTTGCCTCTCGACTTGACGTTCCAGGATAGGGATGCCGCGCACGCATTTCTCGAGCTCTCTCGAAGCTATAGCGAGACGCGGATTCTCGGCGGCGCCGGACGTGACGCAACCTGCGCGCAACTTCTGGTAGCAGCTTGGCCACGGCCTTGTGAATCGATCGCTATTCATCACTGATGACCCCAGCGATGGGCGCCGGTAAGTGTGTGGCCGCTTCCTGGCGGAGCGCTGCCAGATCGAGGTAGCTGGCCGAGAGCATGGTCCGCGTCAGCAGAATCTCGCCAGACAAGACACAGCGGTCCTTGCTCCTAGAGGCGTTCTTGCAGACGCTCACTCTGGCGTAGCAAGCGTG
>CAYLRT010000143.1:0-6540 GCA_964385885.1 uncultured Anaerolineales bacterium
GGCCCTTTCTCACAATAATGGGATGGGAGGCGGATATGTCGATACATGACGGACAGACTGGGAAGGAACTGCTTTTGGCAACGCTGCGCCACGAGGCCACCGGACGGGTGCCGTGGGTGCCCTTTGCAGGGGTGCATGCCGGGAAGCTTGTGGGGTATTCGGCGCAGGAGGTCTTGACCGATGGGGATAAGCTCTTTGAAGCCCTGTTGGCGGTGAACCGCACCTACGATCCGGATGGGCAGCCAGTGATGTTCGACCTGCAGGTGGAGGCCGAGATCCTGGGGTGCACGCTGGTGTGGGCGGAGAAAGCACCTCCCAGCGTGGCGTGGCATCCTCTGGCAGAGACCATGGACATTCCTGGGCACCTGCCAGGCCCTGACGATGGCCGGTTGCCGATGATCCTGGATGTGATGCGGCGGATGAAGGAGAGCGTGGGGGAGCATACTGCGCTCTATGGCTTGGTGACGGGACCGTTCACCCTGGCCTCGCACCTGCGGGGCACTGAGGTATTCATGGATATGTTCGATCATCCGGATTTCCTGCGTCGCCTGCTGGCCTACACCGTGGAGGTAGCACAGCGCATGGCAGCTCTCTATCTGGATGCAGGCATGGATGTCATCGCATTCGTGGATCCCGTGGTGTCCCAGATCTCACCACGTCACTTCAAGGCTCTGTTGTCGGAGGGCTATCAGCAGCTTTTCGACTTCGTGCGAGCGCGTGGGGCCTTCTCTTCCTTCTTCGTTTGTGGCGATGCGACGAAGAACATCGAGGCCATGTGTGAAACCGGCCCTGACTCGATCTCTGTGGATGAAAACATCGATCTGGTGGCGGTGAAGCGCATTACCGATGCGCACAACGTGACTATTGGCGGCAATATTCCTCTGACCACCCACATGCTCCTGGGGACGCAGCAGGATAACATGCAGTTTATCGTGGACCTCCTGGAGGCTGTGGATCCCCACAACTTCATCCTGGCACCGGGCTGTGACATGCCCTATGATGTTCCGGTGGAGAACGTGGTGGGGATCCTGCAGGCGGTGCGGGACCCAGTGGGGACGCGCGCGATGTTGGCGAACTATCAACCGGAGGCGCTAGACCTGGACGCGGTGGAGCTGCCGGACTATGAGCACCTTGAGGCACCGCTGGTCGAGGTCTTCACGCTTGACTCTGACACCTGCGCGGCATGTGGATATATGAAGGATGCCGCTCGCCGTGCTGTAGAGGCGTTGGGTCCGCGGGTGAGGATGGTCGAGTACAAGTTCACCAGCAAGGAGAATGTGGCACGGGTCGTTAAGATGGGGGTGAAGAATCTCCCCAGCATCTACATCAACGGCGAGCTGAAGTATTCCAGCTTGATCCCCAGCCACCGTGAGCTCATCGAAGAGATCGAGCGATACCTGGAGTCTTAGGGCCTCCACGTTACCCAGAGGGTGAGGAGCGGTGAAACTTCACATCGTCAGCGGATTTTTAGGGAGTGGCAAGACGACCGCGATCATAGGCGCCGCCAAGATTCTGGTTGGTGAGGGGCTGAAGGTTGGCATTGTGACCAATGACCAGGGCCGCTATCTGGTCGACACAGCCTTCTTCCAGCGGGCGGCGTTCCCTACTGTGGAGGTTACAGGCGGCTGCTTCTGCTGCAATTATCAGGACCTCGAGTCCCAGCTCCAGCAGTTGCAGGAGAGGGCGCAGCCTGATGTCATCTTCGCAGAGTCGGTGGGCTCGTGTGCCGATGTGGTGGCGACGGTGGTAAAGCCTCTGTCACGGCTGCGTCGGCTGGATAGCGTGACCTCCACGACTTTCTCCGTTTTCGTGGATGCTCGATTGCTGCGACGCCGTTTGTTTGACCTGCCGATGCCTTTTAGCGAGGATGTGGTGTATCTGTTCGACAAGCAGATCGAGGAGGCCGGCCTGTTGGTGATCAACAAGCGTGACCTGTTGCAGGGCGACGAGGCGGAAGGGGTGGCGGCACTGGCTCGGGATCGCTACCCGGCCAAGGCCATACGGCTTCAAAACTCCCTGGAGAGGGGGGAAGTCCTGGGTTGGCTGCGGGCACTTCAGCGTGGGGCAGGGACCCCGCCAGAGGATGTCTTGGAGATCGACTATGCGCGGTATGGCGCGGGTGAGTCTGAGTTGGCCTGGCTGGATGAGCAGGTTACGTTCGGGGTGCCTGGGGGGCTGGGCTCCGAGGTCGTCCGCGATTTCATCCTGGAACTGTTGCGGCGCCTCGAAGAGCGGGGCGCCGCCATCGGGCATCTGAAATTCCTCCTCGAGAGTAAGGGGAGAGCCGTCAAACTGAGTGTGCCCACGCTGAGGGATTCCAACTGGATCTCGCAGGTCCCGCCGCTTCCGGGGTCGGAGGTGTCATTGCTCATCAATGCCCGGGTGCAGATCGAAAGCGAGGTGCTGCGTGCTCTTGTGGCAGACGCACTCGCGGCAGTCAGCGCCAGATACGGCCTCCACCCTGAGGTGTCGGAGGTGGTGGCCTTTCACCCGTCCCTGCCGCATCCCATGTATCGCCTGCCCTGAGCGCCCTGAGAGGTAACGGGTGATGATCGGACGGGAGGATGATCCCATGACAGAGAGGGCGTATTCACCCAACTCAACCACACACAGGGCGTGTCGTTTGCCCTTTTTCCGTTTCTCTGGTATCCATGTGTAAGTACGTTATAATCTGCAGCGGATAGCAGATCGCAGCATATCGGCATTCAAGGAGGACGATCGGTATGGCAAGCACACTGGAGGAGATTCGCAGCGGTATCCTGGACGGGGATATGCACCTTGTGGAAGAGAAGGTGCAGGAAGCCCTGGCGCAAGGCGTGCCCGCGCCGGAGATCCTGAATGAGGGATTGATCAAGGCGATGACGGAAGTGGGACGCTTGTTTGAGGAGGGAGAGTATTTTGTGCCGGAAATGCTCATTGCGGCGCGGGCTATGAAGGCAGGGTTGGCGATCCTCAAGCCCAAACTCATTGATGCTGACGTGAAGCCAGTAGGCAAGGTGGCTGCTGGCACAGTCAAAGGCGACCTGCATGACATCGGCAAGAACCTGGTCTGCATGATGCTGGAAGGGGCTGGTTTTGAGATCGTCGACCTGGGCACGGACGTGGCGCCTGAGCGCTTCATCGATGCGGTGAAGAATCAGGGTGTTGATATCATCGCAATGTCGGCATTGCTCACGACCACGATGCCCAACATGAAGAACACCATTGATGCCCTTAAGGAAGCAGGACTCCGTGATAAGGTCAAGGTGATGATCGGCGGTGCTCCTGTCACCCAGGCATATGCGGATGAGATCGGTGCAGACGGCTACGCTCCTGACGCCAGTCGGGCAGCGGCACTGGCGCGGACCCTGATGGGAGTCTAGCGTTTCCCCGTGTTGTGCGCTGTTTCGATCCCGTGATCTAGAAGCTTAGAGCCCCACGACCAAAAGCCTTTGGTCGTGGGGCTTCCTATGCTGGGCTCTCTTCGTACAGCTCGATGAGCACCCCGTGGGCGCTCTTGGGGTGGACGAAGGTGTAACGTGTCCCGTCCGCCCGGCGGCAGATGGCGCTTGCCAGGCGTGCGCCGCGTCCTTCCAACTCTGCTACTGCAGCGTCAAGATCGGGCACGAGCAGGCAGATGTGGTGGACGCCCTCTCCTCGCCTGGCGAGATAACGCCCTACGCTGTTGTCGGGGTCCAGCGGTCGGATCAATTCCAGTTCTGAGTTGTCCAGGAGCAGGAAGGCGATCTCCACCCCTTCCTCCGGGACCTCGCGTCTCTCCTGGAGTGGAAGGCCAAGGGACTGGCTGAAGAATGCCAGCGCCGTGTCCAGGTCCTCCACCACGACGGCGACATGATGGATGCGCATGACAGCACCTCCGTATCCTCGCTTGGTTCTCCCCATCGTAGTGGGATGGCTGGAATGTCAAACCGCTCCTCTGGGAGGGGGGCCGCCTCTCGCAGAAGACTGCTGCTTGACCCAAGCCAAGGGTTTCCCTATACTGAGGCGGTGGGTGAGTGTTGTGTCTTCCCTGCGCGGAAGTGAGGGAACGGCGCAGTTCAGCATGTAGCAGGGGGCGTCATGTTCCACGCGGCTGATTGTGTCCTGGTTGGGGTGATGACAGATCCCCGGGATTTCCGTCTCGCACGGGATGAGGGTTGGTATCGTATCCCTGTGCGCCATGCTCCCGCGTGCACGTTGGATGCCGCCGTGTTAGCCTTCTATTTCACGGCCGCGTTCGGCGAGGAGCGTTGGGCGATCCACTGGTACGCTGAGGTAAGAGGCCATGAGCTGGTCCTGCGTCGCCATCTGTTCCCCGATGAGCCCAGACATCCGCGCGCCGACGAGCGATACTACAAGATGCAGCTCGGTCCATTACTGCGGCGCGAGCCGCCCATTCCCAGTCTGCGGTGGCGGCGGATTGCCTTCATCGCGACGACGTGGGATCGGTTCGCGGCGGCCGAGGAGATCAACGACCTCTATGTCTCTGGCGCCGACGGCCTGTACGTGACCCTTAAGGAGAGCGGATTCTTCCCCGAGCGGGAGTACCTGATTCGTGAGGCGGAGGCGTCCTACACGGTCGACCTGGCGATTCCCTGTCGTGGTGGCGTGGTGGGTATTGTGGTGGGTGACCATGGCTCTCCTGTGCCAGCAGGGGTGTTGCGCGATCCGGACCCGGAGGCGGTGCGCGTCGCGGTGAGCCGGTTGGGTGGCCCTATCCCATAGTGTGACAGGGGCAGGCCAGCGATCCATGAGTGGCCTATATCAATTGACGTCGTTATGCTGGATCCAGCAGAGCAGGGTCTATGCGACCCACAGCAGTGTGCTATTTGATGGACTTGATGCCTTCCTCGTCGACCCAGGTGTGGCGCCAGATGAATTGGCTGCGATCGAGGCTTTTCTCGACGAGCACGACGCCCGGCTGCGTGGGCTGGTAGTAACCCACGCTCACTGGGATCATCTACTGGGGCCTCTGGTCTTCCCTGATACGCCAGTTATCGCCCATCGACGTTACCTTGAGGTGGTGGCCCAACATGGCGAAGATCTGCGGCACCAGGTGGCACACTGGGCGCAGGCTGAGGGCCTTTCCCTGGCGTTCGAGGTGCCGCGCCCCACTTTCCTGTTTGATCAGGCCATGGCGCTTCATACAGCGCACATGACGGTGCAGGTGTTGGCTGCCCCCGGCCATGCTCCGGACCACTGCGTGCTCTATGAGCCCGCCGCAGGGGTGCTGCTGGCCGGTGACATGCTGAGCGACATTGAGGTCCCGATGGTCATGGACTCTTTCCCGGCCTACATGGATACGCTGCGCACGTTGCGTCAGATGGATGTGCGGGTCCTGGTCCCAGGCCACGGCAGCCCAACTGGGGATCCGGCGGAGATCGCGCGTCGGTTTGCCCAGGACCTGGCCTATCTGACGCAAGTGTGGGACTGTGTTGGTGAGGCTCTCGCCGCGGGCGCCGATCTGCCCGAGACGAGGCAACGGTGTGCCGGGATCCGCTTTGCGCAACCGGATACCTATCCCAATGCTCACCGTTGGAACATAGAGCAGGCGTATCTGGAGTTGGGAGGCGAGGCAGGGCCTAATGTTGGTTGGGCTCAAGACTGGAAAGTGGGGGAGTCCTGATGTTGACGCTGGAGGCTATCAAGACCTATCGTGCTGTGACCTTCCGCACCCGGCCGGAGTTGCGCGTCCGCACCCGTGAGGAGGCAGTAGCCTACGTCAACGCGAGGGGGTTCGTGACCTTCTGGCCCATCAAAGCGATCGTGATGCCGAGTCTGTGGGCTGCGGTGGCTGGCGATCGACCGGTGCCCAAGGAGCACACGGATGCTGGTCATGTGATCTGGGGATGGAAGGATAGCCTGTTGGGCCAGCGTGCCTGGTACTACGCCAAAGTACTACGCCGGAAGGCTACGATGATCTCGTTTGAGCTGCTGCCTTACTTCTACGCGCTGAGTGAGAACTACGGCGAGCCTGAGCTTGACTATCTGGACAGCTACCGTGATGGGCGGATGACGCTGGAGGCGAAGCTGATCTATGAGGCTTTGCTGCGAGAGGGGCCTATGCACACGATCGCGCTTCGCCGGGCGGTCTCGATGAGCCAAAAGGGGGCCAAGTATCGTTTCACGCGTGGGCTGGAGGAGTTGGAGGCTAATTTCAACGTGTTGCCGGTCGGCGTGGCTGAGGCCGGTGCCTGGCGCTACGCCTTCATCTACGACTGTGTCCATCGACGGTACCCGGAGTTGCCGGAGTTGGCCCGGCCCATTGGGATCGGCCAGGCTCAAGAGACGCTGGTGACCACATACCTGCGCTCGGTGGGGGCTGTGCGCGTCCCGGACATCATCAAGGTGTTCCAATGGCCCGCTGACGAGGTGACCCGCACATTGGCCCGCCTGGTGGATCAGGGGAAAGTGATCAGCGGGGTGGCGGTGGAGAATCAGCCGGGCGAATGGGTAGTCTGGCCTCCGCTTCTGGACTCGTGATTTTGCCGGACGGCGGGCGTCATGGGGCCCCTTGGGCAGCATTTTGGAGCGATGGGTGAGATTCTCACAAGAGCGGTG
>CAYLRT010000144.1:0-1465 GCA_964385885.1 uncultured Anaerolineales bacterium
CTCCATAGTTCAATGTGGGTGAACGATCTACCAACTCGCACTCAAACCGCTCAAAATCAGACGATCTCACCAAATTTACCACTGAAACGACGGAAAAACCAGTATCCAAAGAGCAATACCACCATCGCCGTGACCGCCGTGCGCAGGAGGAAATCCCCTGCCGTCAGCGTCCCGTAGTACAGAATGTCCTGGTACGTATTGATAATCGAAGCCATAGGGTTGAGCCTGAACAGCCACAGCTGAGGATTGAAAGTCAGGCCCAATAGGGTGACCTGCTCGGGCAGCGACTTGATCGGATAGATGATCGGGGTGAGAAAGAACCAGGCCTGAATCCCCACGTCCATCAGCATGTGAGTGTCGCGGTAGAAGACCTCGACCGTCGAGAGGAAGAGGACAATCCCAATCGAAAAGATGACCTCGATCAGGATGGGGATAGGCAGCAGTAACACCCACACCGTGGGGCGCACGCCTGAGGCGAGCGCTAACACGAAGAAGACGGGCAATGCGATCAAGAAATTGATCAAACTCGACAGGACCACGGAGATCGGCAAAACCTCACGAGGGAAGTATACCTTCTTGATGAGATTCGCCCCTCTCACGATGCTGGGAATTCCTCCCATCACCGCCCCCACGAAGAAGTTCCAGGGCAGCAAAGCGCTGAGAAACAACACATGGTAGTTGGGGATATCCACCCGCTCATAGAGCACCCCAAACACGAAGGTGAAGATCAACATCATCATGAGCGGATTGAGCCAGGACCAGACCACCCCCAGAATGGAGTTCTTATAACGCACTTTCAGATCCCGAGACACGAGGTTCAGGATCAATTCCCGGTAGGCCCACAGCTCCCGCAGTGATTCCAACATTGTATGAGGTATCTGACTCTCCTTATAAGGAAGCTCTCGCGGCGGCGTCCACCTGACGCCTGAAATTATACCATCCCCAAGTTGCTCTGCAATGAATGCCCCAGACGGCAATGGCTCTCCCTATGACAAGCCACACAAGGGGAAACCCTGTCAGCCTCCTGATAGCACATACTTCCCACTCCATCAATTTCACCACACCGCGGCGCTGGCAGCGGATCACAGTCAGTTCGGGAGGTCTCCACACCCAGTGACGGCTCTGAACCACTCCTGCTGGATCGACTGTGGGGTCAGGCTATAATGAGGCCCGTGACTAAGCTGCGCCGAACCTGGATGGTGCCGATCCTGCTTCTGGCTGCCCTTCTACGGCTGGCCCAATTACCCGAGTTGCCCCTGGGACTTCACTACGACGAAGCGGCCAACCTCATTATCACGCGCCAGATCGCCGACGCCGGGTACCGCCCGCTCTTCATCCAGGCCTACACCGGTAAAGAGATCCTTTTCTTCTACGCCGCCGCCCCCTGGGTCCACATGACAGGGGGGACTACGTGGGGCCTCAGGCTGGCTGCCGCGATGATCGGAATACTGACTGTGGCAGCCAC
>CAYLRT010000144.1:1565-6475 GCA_964385885.1 uncultured Anaerolineales bacterium
CAGTTGGGCCTGACCTTCGCCGTGGCGCTCGCTGTCTTCGCCCCCCTGGGCTTTCTCTTCCTGCGACAGCCATCAACCTTCACCACGCGCATCTCCCAGGTGGCGGCCACCTCCTGGCGGCAGGCCCTGCGCGGGATTGGGCTGTGCCTGCGCGCCCTGGTGTGGCCCAAGGGCGGTGATCCCTATATCCGATTCAACCAACCGGGGCGTCCTGTTCTGGACGTGCTCTCGGCCCTGCTGGCGCTGGTCGGCCTGGTGCACTGGATGCGCTCCCGGTCGACGGATACCCTGACCCGGGCGGCCGGGCTGATGACTCTCACGGGCCTTGGAGCCATGCTCCTGCCGAGCGCCCTGGCCACGGGCGAGATCACCCCCAGCAACCTGCGGCTGGTGGGCCTCTATCCATTCCTGGCGATCCTGCCGGCCATGGGCGGCACATCGCTCCTGCGCGGATTGCCCCGCAGATGGCAATCCCTCACCGTCCTTGTCCTGCTGGGGATCGGCAGCGCCCACACCGCCACATGCTATCGAGAGTGGGCTTCCTCCCCAGCTCTCTTTCGCGCAGCGGACGGCGCCATGGTGCTGGCCGCGCAGGCGCTCGACGCAGAGGCCGCCCCTGATACGACTGTCTACCTCGCCTCGCTGCACTACCGACACCCCACCGTCGCTGCACTGGCAGAGCACTATCCACAGGCTAAGTGGCTGACCGATGGAGCGACCCTGGTGCTGCCCCCGGAAGGGAACGCCGTCTATTTGATCCCCGATAGCCTCCAGCCCCCATCGCCATGGCCTGAGACACTGACACAGGCGTGGCAGACGGAGGTCCACCGCGGACCCGTGAGCGACGTCACCCTGACCATCCATCGCCTCTCTGCGACGCAGATCGGCGCACTGCGTGCCCAATACGTTGGCACCCAACCACCGGCAGCCGATTTCGCTCATGTGCTCCAGATATATGATGCCCGTCCTGCTGGCACATGTCGGGTCGGCGCGCCCTGCCCAATCCTGCTAACCTGGGAACCTCAGGCCATCTATTCGGGCGCCGTGCCTGTCATGAGGCTGTGGCATCCGGCCACGGGAGAGTGGGATAGGGTACTTCCCTTTCACTACCCCGCAGAGCAGTGGATGCCGGGCGATCTGGTGCTCGACCAGTACGTCCTGACACCGCCTGTGGGCACGCCAGCCGGTGGAGGCTACCGATTGGGCATCGGCGTCTACGATACCGCGGCCCAGCGCGGCCTCCCACGCCTGCGCGACGAACGCTTCGCTGGCCTGGAACTCGTCCTGCCAGACGATCCGGAAGGCCTCACCCTGGCCCCCATGGATAGCCCACCGACACCATCACAGGTTGCAGCGGCCTGTCGGGGCATCGATCGATCCATGCCCCAGGAGATTGGCACACTTACGCTTCTGGGGTGGGCTATCGAGACCTCGGAGCCTCCTCTGCCAGGCAGTGCGCTGTGGATCCGTCTGTGCTGGCAGGTCGAAACCACAGGACCAGCCGATCAGAGGCTCACACTCCGACTGGAAGGTCCCTCCCGACAGATCCTCTACCAGGGCCCGCCGGCCGGGAAGACCGCCGACCCAGTCTGGCGCCCATCGGAGATCCTTGAGGATCGCTATCGGCTTCGCATCTCGAAGACTCTGCCCGCAGGGGAGTACACGGTAACTCTGCAGGTCAGGGATGGGCCACCGCTCGCGCTGCGCGACCTCGCGATCACTGGACTGGCCCGCAGTTTCTCTCCCCCTGCCATCCCCACTCCCCTTGACATCACCTTTACCGACACGGAGGGGGAGCCCAAACTCAGGCTGCTGGGGTATAAGCTCGAGACCCTCCCTGACTCCCGCGCCTGGGAGATCACGCTGTTCTGGCAGGTCATTGCTGAGGTGGAGGATGACTACGTCGTGTTCCTGCACCTGCTGGACCCCCAGGAGGAGCGGGTGATCGCCCAGGTCGACGAAGAGCCCAGGCAGGGCACATACCCCACATCGCTATGGATGGAAGGGGAAGTGATCACCGATCGTCATCGCCTGCCGTGGCCACAGGAGCTGGATGCCAGTTCAGCGCAGGGCCACATGTACCCGCTCCGTGTTGGACTCTACATCCCCTGGACCGGGGAGCACCTGCTGGTCGCAGGGGAGCCTGAGGCTCCCCTGCCAGACATCACAGTGGAGAATTAGGCAAAGACCCGCATAGCCGCTGGCTACTTCTCGCGCGGCACGATCTCCACATCCTCCGCCGCATAGCGGAACCGTTGTCGATCGCGCCGAGGGCCGTCGGGGGGGATCTCAACCACGACCTCACCTTTGAGGATATCAAAGTCGACGATACGACCCACGCCGCGGTCTGTCTTGACCCACGATTTGAGCTTGGGCAGTAATTTGGCCTCTTCTTTGTAGGTCTCATGCTCGTAGCTCAGACAGCAACGAAGACGCCCGCACATCCCTGTGATATTTGACGGCGCCATAGAGATCGATTGCCCCTTAGCCATGCGGATAGAGACAGCCTGAAACTCGGTGAGGAATCGACCACAGCAACGAGGCTCGCCGCAGACGCCATACCCCCCCAGCACCTTAGCATGGTCGCGCGGACCCACGGTCTGCAGCGTCACCCGGCATCTCATTCGCTTGGCAAGCTGGCGACGGAAGTCGTCAAGCGCCTTTTTTCTCACCTTTCCCGCACATTGCACGATCGCGCTGCGACCGTCCAGTGTGAACTCAGCGCTCACGATCTTGAGGCTGAGCCCGCTGGAGCGCGCTTCCTCCTTAGCAATCGCGATCAGACGCTCCGCGCGTTCCTGCATCGCGCGATGGCGCGCCATATCCAGGCCAGTGGCACGACGAAGCACATCCCGCAGCTCACTGGATGAGGGATCACGATGGTCGGGATCTGTAGTGAGCTGGACAACCTGCCCGACCTGCTCTCCATAGACCGTCTCCACGACCACCCAGTCCCCAACCTCTAAGCGAAGATCCTGTGGTACAAGGAAATGATACGCCTTGCCAGCGGGTTGAAATCGGACCCCCGCGAGAGTTCCAAGCTCCTTCTGTGGAAGTGATTGATCTTCAACCGTCTTCTCCGGTTGTACATGACCCACATTCTGCGACATCAACATCTACCCTCACTCAGTCCGTCCTCTGACGGACAAATTTGCGTCATCTAATTCACTATACCGGAGATTGCCCCCCGGGCAACTACTGTTGATGGGGCATCACCGGCGCCGCTCGCGCTGCCAAAGCGGGGCTTTGCTCTCCAGAAGGCCACGCAATTCATAGATCTGGTCTCGCAGCGCCGCTGCTTTCTCGAATTCCCAGTCTGCAGCCGCGGCGCGCATCTCTTTCTCAAGGTTCTTGATCAGGCGATCCAGCGCGGCCGGCGACAACTCCTCGAGGGCGGCCTTTCCTTCCTGCTCCGGCTCGGCCTCAGCCTTGACGCGATCGGTGAGATCACGGATCTCTTTGACAATGCTGCGCGGCTCAATGCCGTGGGCCTCGTTGTAAGCCTGCTGGATCTTCCGACGGCGATTGGTTTCATCAATAGCCTCCCGCATCGCCTCGGTCACGTTGTCCGCATACATCACTACCGTGCCGTCGGTATGGCGCGCCGCACGCCCGATAGTCTGAATCAGAGCGGTGGCGCTGCGCAGGAAGCCCTGCTTGTCGGCATCCAGGATGGCGACCATACTGACCTCGGGTAGGTCCAACCCCTCACGCAGCAAATTGATCCCTACCACCACGTCGTACTGCCCCAGACGCAGGTCCCGGAGGATCTCAACGCGCTCGATGGTCTGCACCTCGCTGTGAAGGTACTGGACCTTGAAATTGAGCTCCTTCAGATAGTCAGCGAGATCTTCAGCCATGCGCTTGGTCAGCGTCGTCACCAGCACTCGCTGTCCGCGCTCGATCCGCTCTCTCAGCCGGGCTACCAGATCGTCAATCTGTCCCTTGACGGGCCGCACGATGATCTCGGGGTCGACAACGCCCGTGGGGCGGATGACCTGCTCCACAATCTGATCGGCGCGGCTTAGCTCATACTCCGAGGGCGTTGCCGAGGTGTAGATTACCTGATTGACGCGCTCCTCGAACTCATGGAAGGTCAGCGGCCGGTTGTCCAGGGCCGAGGGAAGCCGAAAGCCGAAGTCCACCAGGACCTCTTTACGGCTGCGGTCGCCGTTGTACATCCCGCGGATCTGGGGGATTGTCATATGGGATTCATCGACAATCAACAGGTAATCAGCAGGGAAGTAGTCCATCAGCGTCCACGGCGGCTCCCCCGGCTGACGGCCGTCCAGATGGCGCGAGTAGTTCTCGATACCGGCACAGTAACCAATCTCACGGATCATCTCCATATCATAACGGGCACGCTGCTCCAGGCGCTGCGCCTCCAGCAGCTTGCCCTCGGCATGGAAATACGCGATCCGTTCCTCCAGCTCGGCCTCAATCGCCTCCAACGCCTTCTCGATCCTCTCCTCGGAGGTTACATAGTGCTTCGCCGGGAAGATCTGAATCTCCCGTGGTCTGCTCAACACCTCGCCGGTGAGAGGATCCACCTCCACGATGTCCTCGATCTCATTACCCCAGAACGAGATACGGTACGCGGTCTCGGTATAGGCGGGACGGATCTCCAACACGTCACCACGCGCTCGAAAGGTGCCCCGGCCAAACGCGACATCGTTGCGCTCGTAGAAGATGTCCACCAGATGCCGCATCACCGTCTCACGGCGAATCGCCTGGCCCACCTGCAAAGGCAGGATCACCCGTCCCCATTCCTGGGGGTTGCCCAGGGCGTAGATGGCAGAGACGGAGGCCACGACGATGGTGTCCCGTCGTGTCAGGACCGCTGCTGTGGCAGCCAGCCGCAATCGGTCGATCTCCTCGTTGACGTCGGCATCCTTCTCGATGTAGAGATC
>CAYLRT010000145.1:0-6464 GCA_964385885.1 uncultured Anaerolineales bacterium
GTGGAGGATCTGCATGAAGCCCTGGTGACGGCGGTCCCAGGCATCAAGTTTGGCCTGGCCTTCTGTGAAGCCTCTGGCAAGGCACTGATACGCTGGAGTGGCACAGATGAGGCGATGATCGCCCTCGCCAGAGCCAATGCCCAGGCTATCGGAGCGGGGCACAGCTTCATCATCTTCCTGGGGGAGGGATTCTACCCCATCAACGTGCTCAACGCCGTGAAGGCCGTGCCCGAGGTGGTTCACGTCTACTGCGCCACCGCCAATCCAACCCAGGTCATCATCGCCGACGTTGTCACGGAGACCGGGCAGGGACGTGCCATCCTGGGGGTGGTCGACGGTGTCAGCCCCAAGGGCATCGAGGGCGAGGAGGACATCGCCTGGCGCAAGGATTTCCTGCGCATGATCGGCTACAAGGCCTGAATCGCCCCATCATGCACCCGTCTCTCGTCGTGGGGAAGGGCTGATGCGCTGGCTCGATTACGTCAGACGGGATCCAGTGCCCTGGCTGCTGGATCCCGTCAACCCCTCGGTGCGTTACCTCACCCTGCGTGACATCTTCAGGAAACCAGATAGCGAACTCATCGAGGAGCAGCAGCGGGTGCTGGACTGGGCCCCCGTCGTCAAACTGCGCACCCACTGGGACCCCCTGCACCATTGGGGGCGGGCTGGGGATCCCTACTACGGCGGGCCATTGGGTACCCTCGGGACTCTCTATCTCCTGGCCCAACTGGGTGCACCACCGTTCTCTGAGGCCCAGGCGTCATGTGAGCAGCTTCTCGCCTATGGCCGCCGCAACGATGGATACCTGGCTCCCAGGGGAGGAACCGCCATCCCCCCCATAGGACTCACCGGCATGGCCTTGCGGATCCTGCATCACTTTGGTTTCGGCGACCATCCCATCACGCAGGCTGCCTGCCGGCGGCTTGTGGCGACGGTGCAGCAGGCGCCGGACACCTTAGGCCAGGCGATAGCGGATCATGCGACCTGTGCTGCCGCGATCAAAGCGCTAGAGAGTCTGCTACGTATGGCCGACACAGTGGAAGATCGCACGACAGCCATGGAGATCCTCGGTCGCTATCTGCTGGCCTATCCGTACGATTGGGCGGGGCGCGACGCACGATGGCTGATCTTGCGCTTCCCACGCTTCTATGACAGCGATCTGAGTGAGCTGTGCCACACCCTGGCTCAGACCCCGTTCCGCGAGACACCCGAATTCGAGGGCCTGGTCCAACGCCTGGGCCAGCAGCAAAACGCCGAGGGCTATTGGGTCAAGAGGAAGCCTACCCTGGCATTGGATTGGGAGCCTCCTATGCACCCCAGCCGCTGGCTGACCTACGAGGCTGTCCACACCCTGATGCTCACCTACGGAGATGACCGTTATGCGCCCTGAGGACCAGCGAACGCCCCGGCCTCACTACGCCGTCATCCCGCGCACGCTGATCTTTCTTACGCGCGGTACCCAGGTCCTCCTGCTGCGTGGCGCGCCCGACAAGCGCCTGTGGGCCAACCAATACAACGGGATCGGTGGCCACATGGAACCTGGAGAGTCTCCCCTGCAGTGCGCCCGACGCGAGCTGGCTGAGGAGACAGGGCTGGAGGATGTGCCTCTTACCCTGCGTGGCATCATCCACGTGACCCTGCCCACGTCCCCCGGTGTGCTGCTCTTCGTCTTCACAGGGACCTGTCAGGCGGATCAGGAGCCCAGGGCCTCTGAGGAAGGGACCGTGGTCTGGGTCGAGCTGGCAGATCTGCCGAACCTGCCGCTGGTTGAGGACCTGCCCGTGCTCCTGCCCCGTATCCTGGACCCCCACGCCCCCCTCCAGTACGGGCGCTACATCGTGACGGACTTGGGGCTACAGATCGCGTTCGATGAACCGACGTGATCCAAGGGGCCATACCCCTCCGCAGGCTTAGTCAACCTCGGGTAGCTGCGCACGTACCTATCAGGCGCAAGCTGTTGGAGAACATCCCCGTCCGAGGCCCCACCCTACACCGTTGTGGGACAGCCTCCCCTCCCCAGGACCAAGTCCTGTCCTGACAGGCGCAGCTTCTAGGGTGCAAAAGCCCGCCTTACATGCTAATGTAGGATAGCCTTTCCAGGCTGTCCGGACAGGCTAGAAAGCCTGTCCTACGTCTCCTTGTCCCAGCGGCGGATGGTTAATCTGGAGAGGTATTTCGTATATGGGAAATGACTCGGCGGCCCAGAAGTCAGGCCTCAAAAAGCACGCCCGTCCACCTGGAAACGCTCTCCTATGTGACCGACGCAGGCATCGTTCCCCCTTGTTCTGTGGTCAGGTGGAGCCGCCGGCTATGGCCCTGCGCTCCCCGTGGCGTCCGCGACGCTGCCCCGTCATCCTTTGCGTCCCCGGAACCTTATCGGTACAATACGGGCAATACGGAGGCTAAGGCGTGGCGGTCGGGCTTTGCACATGGGTGCCGGAGGGACACAGACAATGAACGATCAACAGGAGCGGACCGCAGTGGATCTCGTGATCACGGCCGACACTGTGATCACGATGAACGCGGACTATGACATTCACACGCCGGGCGCGGTGGCCGTGACCGGTGAGACGATCACCGCCGTCGGCCCACTGGAGGAGGTCCTGGCGACCTGTGAGCCGCGCTGCAGGGTGGATTGCGGCAATGCCGTGGTCATG
This sequence comes from uncultured Anaerolineales bacterium, assembly GCA_964385885.1. Taxonomy (GTDB): domain Bacteria; phylum Chloroflexota; class Anaerolineae; order B4-G1; family SLSP01; genus PWVB01. Next base: position 2,658 of record CAYLRT010000145.1, read on the forward strand.
CCCGGCCTGGTCAACACGCACGGCCATGCCCCTATGGTTCTGCTCCGCTCCCTGGCCGACGACCTGCGTCTCGACGTATGGCTGATGGGTTACATGATGCCGGTGGAGAGCGAGTTCGTGACACCGCGTTTCTGCTGGCTGGGCACGCAACTGGCAGCCGCCGAGATGATCCGCTCCGGCACAACGACATTCATGGATATGTACTACTTCGAGGAGGCCATCGCCGACGCTGCGGTGCAGGTGGGACTACGCGCCGTATGTGCGCAGAGCGTGCTCAAATACCCCACCCCAGATGCAGCCAGCTACGAGGAGGGGCTGGAGCGGGCGCGCGACTACATCGCCCGCTGGCACGACCACCCGCTGATCGTCCCCGCCATTGCCCCCCATGCCCCCTACACGGTCACGCCGGAGCTTTTGCAGGCAGCCGTCGAGATCGCACTGGAGTTCGATGTCCCCCTCCACATCCACGTCGCCGAGATGGCTCAGGAGGTGGAGGAGCACCGCAAGCAGTACGGCGTGACGCCTGTGACCTGGCTGGAGAGACTGGGCGTCTTCGAGACCAAGGCCACGGCCGCCCATTGCGTCCACGTGGACGACCAGGACATCCAGATCCTTCTGCAGCATGGGGTAGGCGTGGCTCACAACCCCAGCAGCAACACCAAACTCGCCAGCGGCATCGCCCCCGTCACCGGCATGCTGGGCGCCGGCCTCAACGTGGGCATCGGCACCGACGGTGCCGGCAGCAACAACGATCTGGACATGATCGAGGAGATGCGCCTGGCCAGCCTCCTGGGCAAAGTCGCCACGATGGACCCCACGGCGCTTCCGGCACGTACGGCCCTCGCCATGGCGACCATCATCGGAGCCCGGGCGCTCCACCTCGACCACCTCATCGGCTCCCTGGAGCCAGGCAAGCGAGCCGATCTCATCTCCATCTCGACCGAGGACATCCGCCACCAACCGGTGTTCAACCGGGATCAGGGAAACATCTACTCGCGCCTGGTCTACGCCGCCCACCAGGAGGACGTCCGTGACGTCATGGTCAACGGCGTCTGGCTGATGCGTGATCGGCAGCTCCTCACCGTGGAGCCTGAGTCCCTGCGGGTAGAGGTGGAAGAGCTGGCCAGCAAGATCGACAGCTTCCTGATCCAACGGGAGGAGAGCGTGCTGAGCAAGCTGGTCGCCATCCACGGCGTGGCCCAGGAGCGGAGCTTCGAGGTACAGGTGAAGATCAAGGAGGCCAACCTGGCGGCGCTGGAGGCCCGTCTCAGGGCCACCCCCGAGGTGCGCTTCCTGCGAGGGTCCACTCGCCGCCAATATGACACGTACTTCATCTTCGACGACGAGTGGGAAAGCCGGTTGCGCTACCGGGAGGATGAGATCATCGACCCTGCCTCTGAGGAGATCCTGGATGTGATCTACCGTCTCACGCTCACCGGCAAGGCCAAGGAGCGCGAGTTCGAGAACTCGGTCCTGCTCTCGCGCTCCCGCTTCGACGCCCGGGCTACCCGCAGCCTGCGCTTCTACCGCGAATACTTCAAGCCCGACCGCATCACCGAGATCCACAAGCTACGCCGCCGCTTTCACATACGCTACGGCGGCACCGATTTCGCGCTCAACTTCGACCGCATCCTGAAGCCGGCGGACGGCGGTAATTTCCTTGAGATCAAGAGCCGCACCTGGTCCCAGCAGGATGCCGAGCGTAAGGCCGCCCTCATCAACGAACTTCTAACCCTGCTGGAGGTTTCCTCCGAGGCGCTGGTTAAAGCCGAGTACACCGAACTGGCCATGATGGACGGCCTGTACGAGGATCAGAACACCGACGCATGAGCCCCTTGTGTTTCTCGGACCCGGTCTACGGGGAGACCTGCGTCGAGGCACCGCTGCTGGACGAGCTGTACCACACCCAGGCCGTCCAACGCCTGGCCCACATCTATCAGGGTGGGGTGACGGCGTTCATCAGACCGCAACGCCGCACCACGCGATTGGACCACTCGCTGGGCGTCATGGCATTGCTCCAACGCCTGGGGGCCGGGCTGGAGGAACTGGCTGCGGGGTTGCTCCACGACATCGGGCACACCGCCTTCTCGCACGTGATCGACTTCGTCTTCCCCAACCAGGAACACACCTACCACGAGGACCACCGCGAATCCATGGTCGAGACCGGAGAGATCGCCGCCATCCTGTCCCGCCACGGCCTGGACGAGCGGCGCGTGCTCAACCCCGATCACTATCCCCTGCTGGAACAGCCCCTCCCGCTCCTCTGTGCGGACCGGCTGGACTATTTCCTGCGGGATGGCGTGGCCGATGTCGGCCGATTCTCTGTGGCCGAGGCCCACACCCTGCTGCGGCACCTGCGTGTTATCGACGGCAAGATCGTCGTGGACGACCTGGAGGCCGCGCGCTGGCTGGGGTACGCGTTCATGGATCTCGACGACGTATGTTGGTGCTCGGTCCAGGAGGTTGGTTGGTACGCCGTGATGGCCCGCGCGCTGCGCGCCGCCTTAGAGCAGGGCGTCCTGCAGGAGAGCGATTTCGCCGGTCGGGACAGGGACCTTTGGGAGAGGCTCCATCAGGCGCGCAACCCGGAGATCGACCGCTGGCTGGCCCTGCTGCGCCCGGATGTGAGCTTCCGCCGCACCACGCAGGACGCCGCCGACCTGGAGGCCTTGCCCAAGGTGCGGGCCATCGACCCGCCCGTATGGGTCAAGGGCCGGGTAGTCCCACTGTCTACCCTCGACCCTCACTTCGCCGCAGCACGGGCGGCCTACATCGCCGGCAAGCGGGGGACCTGGTACCTGCAGATCGTGACAGCGGACCCGATCTGATATGTATATATAGCATGTCCAATATGAGCTTTCCCGGCCTATGTGTCCGGCACTCTTACTCAGCAAAAGGGGGCAACTGTGAGCCCTGAGCCATATGAGATCCTCCGCATGATGGGGATCGGCCCTGCGGAGATCGTGGCAGTTGATACGCTGTCCACGCGCCATGGGCATCTTGTCTGGCGAATCACTACACCCAGACGGTCCTACGTGCTCAAGTGGCTGCCTGAGGAGCCCGCGCGGAGTGAAGTGGGTGGCTACCTGCTGCTGCGGCAGCTTGGGGTGTCCACACTGCCACTCTATGGGCACACAGGCCAGGCCCTGTTGCTGGAGGACCTGACCCACAGTGACGTCTGGCGGCTGGCTACCGAGCAGGACATGGACGAACCACGGGTGGGTAGAGCTGTGGCCCGATGGTACAGGACCTTCCACGAGGCAGGGGAGGCGTTCCTGGCGCGTGTCAGCTCCGTACCCACGTTTCTGACACGGGAGACCGATGCGCTGGATGGTGCGAGCATCCTCAGAGCGGCCCAGGTGCTTGCCCTGTCCGATCATCCTGTGTGGGATCTGGTCATGGCCCACGTTGCACTGCTTCGAGCCGCCACGGAGCGCCTGAGTGTTACATTGAACTACAATGACTTCTACTGGACGAACCTCGCGCTCTCGAGCCAGCGCCAGGGGAGTCTGGAGGCGGTGGTCTTCGACTACCATCTGCTGGGCATTGGGATGCGCTACTGTGATTGCCGCAATGTCACAGGTTCCCTTGGGAAGCGGGCGGCTGCGGCCTTCTGGGAAGTCTACGGCCCTCCTGACCCAAGGGAGGTGGTGCTCGATCGGCCTCTTGCCACGCTGTTTGGCCTGGTCGCTGCCTCGCGTCTACCCGATATCCCGCGCTGGGCTGAGGCATGCCGTCAGCAGGTCCTGGATGGGCGTCTGGCTCGGGACATCGCTGCCGCTGTGGAGGTCGCGCGCGCCCTGGTGT
>CAYLRT010000146.1:0-6356 GCA_964385885.1 uncultured Anaerolineales bacterium
AGGTCTCGAAGTCTATCCCCTCGAGTGTGCTTCAAGACCATTGAAGGAGGTAGATTCATGACTCGCAAGCCGTTCCTGTATGCTGTATTGTCCCTTGTGGTTCTGCTGAGCATGGCACTGTCGGCCTGTAGCAAGCCGACGGCCACGCCAGCACCGACAGAGGCGCCTGCCACTGAAGAGCCAACGGAGGAGCCATCTGAGCCTGCTGCTGAGTCGTTCGAGCCGATGTCCGTCTCGGCGCCGGACTGCGACTACGGCGGTAAGATCAAGGAGATTGCGGCCGTTGATCCGCTTACAGTGCGCTTCAGCCTCTGCAAGCCCGATCCGGCCTTCATGGCAAAGATCGCCTTCATCCCCTTCGCGATTCAGCCGAGGGAGTGGATCGAGGAGACTGGTGGCACCGGTGAGATTCTCGAACATCCCATTGGCACTGGCCCCTATATGTTCGACAGTTGGAACCGTGGCGACAGCATCGTCTTCAAGCGCTTCGATGACTACTGGGGCGAGAAGGCCAAGGTCGAGACGTTGGTTTACCGCTGGGCGACCGAGGGTGCGGCTCGCTTGCTGGAGCTGCAGTCTGGTACCGTGGACTACATCACCAACGTCAGCCCGGATGACATGAAGACGGTCGAGGAGGATCCCAACCTCCAGTTGCTGACCATCAAGAACCCCAACACCCTATACGTTGGGATGACCAATACCTTCGAGCCATTCGATGATGTCCGCGTGCGGCGCGCCATTGCGATGGGCATTGATCGCCAGCGGATCGTGGATAACTTCTATCCTCCCGGCTCCGAGGTTGCATCCCACTTCGCACCTTGCTCTATCCCCAACGGCTGCACCGGTGAGAGCTGGTATGACTTCGATCCTGAGGCCGCAAAGGCGCTTCTGGCCGAGGCGGGGTATCCCGACGGTTTTGAGACCAAGATTTACTACCGGGACGTCTACCGCAGCTATCTCCCTGAGCCTTCCTTGGTCGCCGTTGAGCTCCAGACGCAGCTTAAGCAGAACCTGGGCATTGACGCTGAAGTCGTCGTCATGGAGTCGGGTGAGTTCATTGACGAGTCGACGGGCGGTCGCTTGGACGGTCTATATCTGCTAGGATGGGGTGCGGACTATCCCCACCTCACAAACTTCCTCGACTTCCACTTCAGCGCCAGCAACCCGCAGTTTGGGGAGCCGTATCCCGAGATCTACGAGCCGCTGGAGAAGGCAGCCCAGATTGCTGATCCGAAGGAGGCTGAGGAACTCTACACTGAAGCCAACAACAAGATCAAGGAACTCGTGCCGACGATCCCGATCGCCCACGGAGCTGCCGCTGATGCAGCATTGGCAACCCTGGAGGGTGCGTATGCGCCGCCCTTTGGTGCAACCTACTACGCTTTGCTGGATTCCGGCAAGGACACGATCGTGCGGATGCAGAACGCAGAGCCCATCAGTCTGTACCCCGCCGACGAGACCGATGGTGAGTCGTTGGCGCCCTGTTGGCAGGTCGTCGAGCCGCTCTATCGTTACAAGCCGAATTCCGGTGAGGTGGAGCCGGCATTGGCGACCTCCTGCACGTCCAATGACGAGCTCACCGAGTGGACATGCACGCTGCGCGAAGGCGTGAAGTTCCATGATGGTTCTACGCTGGATGCCAATGACGTGGTGGCTTCCTGGGCCGCGGGTATTGACGCCTCCAGCCCTTACCACACTGGTAACACAGGTGCCTTCGAGTATTACTCTTACCTGTGGGACGGTCTGATGAACGCTGGCGAGTAATCGTCGCATCTTGTGGTCCCCAGGTGATCTGGTGACCCCGCGTACTGCGTGCCCCACTTGTGGGGCACGCAGTACGTGCCCTTAGACACGTAAACTGTGATTCCAAGAGACGGGTGGTATGGTCCAATACATAGTCCGTCGTATCCTGATGGCGCTTCCGGTCCTGTTTGGCATTCTTTTGGTGACGTTTGTGTTGGCGCGTCTCATTCCGGGAGATCCGTGCAAGGCGATTCTGGGTGAGAAGGCGACACAGGACGTCTGTGATCGCTTCATCCATGAGCACGGCCTTGACCAGCCGATCCACGTCCAGTTCGGCCTCTATATGCGCGATGTGCTCCGTGGCGACTTGGGCGACTCGATCCGGTTCCATCGGCCGGTGACACGCATTCTAATCGAGCGCCTGCCGTTGACGCTGGAACTCGGCATCGTTGCGATCACCCTGGCAACGCTTGTCGGCATCCCGCTGGGGATTATTTCGGCGGTTTATCATAATTCGCCGGTGGATGTGCTTACCATGATTGGCGCCAACATCGGTGTATCCATGCCGGTGTTCTGGCTAGGATTGATGTTGGCTTACGTGTTCGCACTCTTGTTGAAGGGTACGCCCTTCTGGCTACCTCCATCGGGGAGGCTGTCGGCAGGTGTCGTCGCCGTGCCATTCTATGAGGTCTACGGCATGGCCGTTGAGCAGGGGGCGCCGCAATTCTATGTCTATGAGTTCATAGCCAATCTCTACATCCTGAATTCAATTATCACAGCTAACTGGAAGGTGTTGGGGGATGCTGTTCACCATCTGATCCTGCCAGCGGTTGCCCTGAGCACGATCCCGATGTCCATCATTGCTAGAATGACGCGCTCCAGCCTGTTGGAAGTACTGCGGCTTGATTATGTTCGTGCCGCGCGTGCTAAAGGCTTACCTAAGAGCGCGGTGGTTCTCAAGCATGCGCTGCGTAACGCGCTCCTGCCGGTATTCACGGTCATTGGCCTTCAGATGGGCGCTATCTTCGCTGGCGCTGTCCTGACGGAGACGATCTTTGGATTAGCGGGCGTCGGGCGGATGCTCTACGAGGCCATCACAGCCCGGGATTATCCCGTGGTGCAAGGATTCACATTGGCCATTGCGGTGGGCTATGTGGCGATCAATTTGGTCGTGGATGTCTCCTACGTCTTCCTGGATCCACGCATCAAGCTCAAGTGAGAAAGACCTATCAGATGTCCGAATCACATACGTCATCTCCGAAAACCAATATGTCCCCTGAGGGAGTCACGAAGTCGCGGAGTAGCCTTGAGGATTACCGCGCAAACAGTCTGTGGCGCCTGATGCTGCGTCGGATTCTGCGGCAACGTTCTGCTATCGTGGGCCTTGTGATCCTGGGGGCGCTGGTGTTGGTGGCCATCTTTGCGCCTCTGCTCGCACCCTATGATCCAGAGGAGGTCTTGATTGGCGTCGAGCCGGTTACGAAACGTCAAGCTCCCTGCATTCACTTACTTGGGTGCCCGGCGGATCAACCGCAGCACTTGATGGGCATTGATGGCAACGTGCGCGATCAGTTCAGCCGCATTATCTATGGCACACGGGTCTCACTGTTTATTGGCTTGACGACGATCAGTTTCGCCATCATCATAGGCACGACGCTGGGAGCTATCGCGGGCTATGCGGGTGGTTGGGCCGATAACATCATCATGCGGCTGATGGATGTGTTGATGGCCTTCCCCTCGCTGCTGCTGGCGATTGCGATCGTCAATGTGCTGGGCCGTGGTCTGCAGAACGCGCTATTGGCCATCGCGATTGTGAACGTGCCAACCTATGCACGTGTGATGCGTGCGAGCGTGCTTTCCATCAAGCAGAATGAGTTTGTTGAGGCGTCGCGTGCGCTTGGTGGTGGTCCTGTGTGGATCCTCTTCCGGCGTATCCTTCCTAACTCGCTCTCGCCATTGATTGTCCAGGGCACGCTGGGTATTGCTGGCGCGGTCCTCGAGGCTGCAGCACTTTCCTTCTTGGGGCTGGGGGCGCAGCCACCAACCCCTGAATGGGGGGCAATGCTTGGCTCGGAACGGAATCAGGTCTTCAGCGCCCCGCATCTGGTCTTCTACCCCGGGCTGGCGATCATGATTACCGTTCTGGCGTTCAACTTGCTGGGCGATGGACTGCGTGATGCGCTGGATCCGCGTTTGAGCGGGGTTGTTCGTCACTGAGCATGGGATGAATGTCGTTCTGATTCTGGCGGATCAGCTGAGCGCGCGCTGGTTGGGCGCCTATGGCAATCCCGCGGCCCATACCCCGAACCTCGATGCGCTGGCGGCGCGAGGCGTTCGTTTCGAGCGTTGCTACTCCAATACGCCCGTTTGTATGCCCGCGCGTGCCACCCTGATTACTGGGCGCAGTCCCCAGCATCACGGTGTCTTCTACAACGGGTATGAGCTGGGGACCGATATGCCCACCTATCCCCACATCCTGCACGAGAGTGGCTATCAGACCCTTGGCATCGGCAAGTTCCATCTGGAGTGCCATGGGCGTGGCGCCTACAATGATGTCACGAAGTACGGCTTTGAGCGGGCTGAGACCACCGAGGATATTCGCTGTGGTCAGTGGCTTGACTGGGTGCGGGATACCTATCCAGAGTATTATGAGCGGGCTCTGGCGACGGTCTGGGATGAGCCACATCTGGCACGCTATGGCCCGGAGGGCGTTGATCTGCGCCCGGCGATTCGGGCAGCGCGGGAGAAGTACCCAGATCGTGGCTCCCTCATTCACCCCAGACCGTCGATTGTGCCACAAGAGGCGATGCAGACTACGTGGATTACCGAGAGGGCGATTGATTTCCTGCGCGAGCGTGACCCGGCGCGCCCGTTCTTCTTGAATGTATCCTACGTGGATCCCCACGATCCGTATGATCCACCACAGGGCTTCCTGGAGTTGATCGACCGCAATGCGATCCCGCACCCGGTGCGGCCAGAAGATCCCTCGCTGAAGCAGCTACGGGAGAAGTTCCAGCGCGTGCCGTTCTTGAGGCGCTTTGCCGATTGTGATGAGAAGTGTTGGCTGCGGCTGCGGCACTACTATCTGGCCTCAGTGGCGTTCGTTGATGCGGAGATTGGACGTTTGATGGCGTTCCTGGAGCGATCCGGGCTTGTGGATGAGACCTTGGTGATCTTCACGTCAGACCACGGCGATATGCTGGGCGATCATGGTTATGCAGCCAAGGGGGCCTGGCACTTCGACGCCTGCATGCGCGTCCCGCTCATCATTGCCGGGCCGGGGGTGCGGTCCGGTATGCGGGATTTCCCTGTCTCGCTGTTGGATCTCTTCCCTACCATCCTTGACTACGCCGGCGTGATATCCAGCGTGCCAGTGGAGGGGCGCAGTCTGCGTCCACTGCTGGCGCAGACCGGTGAGTTGAATCGCCCTCCGGCGGTGCTGGTGGAGACCTACGGTTCTTACGGCAACATGGACTTCGACCTGACGGCGAAGTCAGTGGTCACGCGTGATGTTGCCTATACCCGTTTCGGGGATGGCACGGAGTTGCTCTTTGACCTTGCGGCCGATCCTGGTGAGCGCAAGAACATCGCGGAAAGCGCATCCTCAAGGGTGGGGCGGATGCGAGCGTTGATGTTGGATTTGAAGGCGCGACAGAACACCCCGCTCCCTCTGCGACATCGTCATCCCTTTGCCCAGCATTGACACTCCGTTCGGTTGCGACAGGGCGCGTGGTGTGCTAACCTCTCGGCGTCTAAGTTCGCGTTGAGAGCACATGGAGGGGGCGATCATGTGGCAGGAGTTCAAGAAGTTCATCGCGCGCGGAAACGTGATCGACTTGGCCGTGGCGGTGATTGTGGGCGGTGCGTTCAATCAGATCGTGAAGTCCCTGGTGAACGACATCATTATGCCGCCCCTGGGGCTGCTGCTTGGGCGGGTCAACTTCGCAGATCTCTACATTAACCTCTCGAGCACGCCCTACGCATCGCTCGCGGAGGCGCAAGCTGCGGGGGCGCCGACGATCAATTACGGCCTTTTCATCAACGCGGTGATGCAGTTCTTCGTTGTCTCTCTGGCAGTTTTTCTGATCGTGCGCCAAATGGAGCGCCTGAAGAAGAAGCCGCCCAAAGCGCCGGCGGAGCCTACAACTAAGACCTGCCCCTACTGCTACAGCAAGATTCCAATCAAGGCCACGCGGTGCCCTTATTGCACTTCGCATCTGGAGGACGTGCCAGAGGCTTGACAGAAGCACTGGAGGAGCGATGAAGCCCTCAGCTGATGGGGCTGGTTTTGGCTGGATCGAAATTGCGGGGCGTCGTTATCGCCACGATGTGGTGATTACGTTGGATGGCACGGTGCGCAAACGGCACAAGAAGCTCTCGAAGCAGCTCTACGGCACGTCGCATCGCATCTCGGAAGCGGAAGCCGAGGATGTCTACGAGCCCGGGATGGCGTACCTGCTTGTCGGCGGCGGGCACTTCGGGCGTGTGCAACTCTCCGAGGAAGCGCGGGCCTTCTTCGATGCTCGGGGCGTGAACGTGGAGATCCTGCCCACACCGGAGGCCAGCCGCCGCTGGAATGCGCTCAAGGCCCAGGGGGCTGTTGCTCTCTTCCA
>CAYLRT010000147.1:0-6340 GCA_964385885.1 uncultured Anaerolineales bacterium
CATGAAAGAGAACCGCGTGACACCACTGCGCCAGCAGTATCTGACGCTCAAGGCGCGTTACCCAGACACCATCCTCTTCTTCCGGTTGGGTGACTTCTATGAGGCCTTCGACGAAGATGCAGAGATCGTCTCTCGCGAGTTGGATCTGATCCTCACGTCGCGGCCTGTAGCCAAGGGGACTCGTGTCCCCATGGCCGGTGTCCCCCACCACGCCGTCGAGGGGTACATCGCCCGACTGGTGGAAAAGGGGTATCGGGTCGCCATCGCCGAACAGGTTGGCGAGCCAACCGGCCGTGGGCCTATGGAGCGCCGGGTGGAACGGGTGATCACGGCGGGCACCTTGACAGAGCCAACAATGCTCGAAGAGCGGCGTCCTAACTACCTGGCGGCGGTCGTCATCGAGGGGAATCGCGTGGGCATAGCCTACGCGGAGATCTCCACTGGGGAGTTCGCGACTACACAACTCAGCGCCCGCACGCCTGAAGGGGCTCTGGCCGCTGCACACCAGGAGCTGACACGGCTACAACCCCGAGAGGTGCTGACCCCCAGCCCCGGCTCTTGGAAGGAGCAACGCACCGCTGAAACACCCCGTCGCCCCGAACACGCGCTCCGGGATCACCTGCCCGCTCAGTTCACCCCCTGGCCGGTCTACCGATTCGAACTCTCCAGCACCCGCCAGACGCTGTTGGAGCACTTCGGGGTGAGAACCCTGCAAGGCTTTGGATGCGAGGGTAAACCCCTGGCGATCCGGGCCGCCGGCGCCGTGTTGAGTTATCTGCAGGAGACCCAACAAGGCCTCCTGCCCCAGATCATCGGGCTGCGCACCTATGCCACCGACCGATTCATGGCTATCGACGCCTCCACCTGGCGCAACCTGGAGATCACGGAGACCCTGCGCCGTGAGCGCAAGGGTTCGCTGCTGGACGTGCTGGATGAGACGGTCACACCGATGGGAAGTCGCCTCCTACTGACCCGTCTGGCCCATCCCCTGCTGGACATCGCCGAGATCGAAGAACGGCTCGACCAGGTCGAGTGGTTCTACAGGGACGGATTGCTGCGGGCGGAGACACGTCAGACGCTGAAACGCATCGCCGACCTGGAGCGTATGGCAACGCGCGTGCTCACGCAGCGTGCCAGCCCCAGGGACCTGGTGGGCATCCGCACCACGCTTGAAAGCGTGCCAGGACTGATTGAGCAGATCCAGACGGGAGGCCCAGCCTCCCTGCTGGACGAGCTGGAGCCTCTTCCCGAGGTCGCCACGTTGATCGCCTCAGCTATCGTGGATGATCCACCCGCCCAGCTCAGCAGCGGTGGGACCATCAGGCCCGGATACTCTAGTGAGCTAGACAGCATCATCTCCGCCAGCAAGAACGCCCGGGACTGGATCGCAGGACTGGAGCGCAAGGAACGGGAACGCACGGGGATCAAGAACCTGAAGGTTGGATACAACAAGGTCTTCGGCTATTACATCGAAGTGACCAAGGCCAACCTTAATCTGGTGCCCGAGGACTACATCCGCAAACAGACGCTGGTAAACGCAGAGCGCTACATCACCCCAGAACTTAAGGAGTACGAGAGCCTGGTATTGAACGCCGAGGAGCGCATCGCCGAGTTGGAGAGCCGTCTGTTCCGCGAGATCTGCCAGCGCATTGCTCCCTTCGTCCCTAAGCTGTTGGGCACCGCCCGCGCCCTGGCGCGCATCGATGTGGCCGCAGCATTGGCGGAGGTCGCCGTGCGGAACCGTTACACCCGTCCGACGTTCGACGAGGCGCCCGTGTTGTGCATCCGCGAGGGACGGCATCCCGTGGTCGAGCTGGCCCAACGCGAGCCCTTCGTCCCCAACGATTTGGAGATGGACGAGCAGAACCGCATCCATATCATCACCGGCCCCAACATGGCCGGTAAGTCCGTCTACCTGCGTCAGACGGCCCTGATCGTCCTCATGGCACAGGTCGGAAGCTTCGTCCCCGCCGATGAGGCCCATATCGGGATCGTGGACCGGATCTTCACCCGCATTGGCGCTGCGGACGAGCTGGCCGCCGGCCAGTCCACCTTCATGGTGGAGATGGTCGAGACGGCCAACATCCTCAACCACGCAACCCCACGCAGCCTCCTGATCCTGGACGAGATCGGACGTGGAACCAGCACTTACGACGGATTGGCGATCGCCTGGGCGGTGGTGGAGTACCTGCACAACCACCCCGAGCGGCGGGCCCGCACCCTCTTCGCCACCCATTACCACGAGCTGATTGAGTTAGCCCAACAGCTACCCCATGTGCGAAACTTCAATCTGGCCGTGGCAGAGGAGGGGCATGAGGTCATCTTCCTGCACAAAGTGGTGCCCGGGGGCGCGGACCGCTCCTATGGAATCCACGTGGCCCGGCTGGCGGGCATTCCCGCGCCCGTGGTGCACCGCGCCGAGGGACTGCTGGAACAACTGGAGAGCGGGGAGTTTCGCCCCGGGACAGAGGAGACGGCGCTGGAGGCTTTCCAACCGGTGCTCATCGCCCAGGAGCACCCGGTGATCGAGGAGCTGCGGCAGCTCGATCTCAATAGCATGACCCCCCTGGACGCGCTGAACACACTCTATCGCCTGCAAAAGCGCCTCCAATCAGGCCCGCAGCAAGAAGAAAAAGGCTAAACCGGGACGTAGCGGTTCACCGTTGGGGTGAGAAGCCCCACGGATCGTTGGGAAATGGTGAGTAGAATGCCCTCGGGTCAGCGTCGCTGGGGGTGACGATCGCGCGCCCTCACCATCTCGACGATGCCGTCATGACCCACCGGGACCTTGTGCCCCGCCTCACACCGCAGGGTATGGAGGTCGCCCCAGTCCAAGGGTTGACCACATTGCGGGCAGCACAGGAAGGAAACGAGAGGCCGGGGGGGCAGCGGCTCACAGGCCCCTGGCTTTGAGGCCCAGACCAGGTCATAATCCTCCTGCCAGGGACGGATCTGGATCATCTCCAGCGACAACTCCCGCAGATAGGCCTCCAGCGCTTCGGCGGAGTAGGTCCGGCCTGGCAGCCAGCGCGCATCCCTCCCGATGCGGTTGGTGGTGAGCAGGATCCCTCCAGGTCTGAGGACCCGTACCATCTCCGCCAACACACGCTGAGGATCAGGCATGAACTCCAACGCCTCCAGGCAGGTCACGACCTCGAAGCTCCCGTCGGGAAATGGCAGCGTCGTCGCGTCATCCCAGACGAAGAGACACCGATCCTCCCAACGCGTGGTCTTCGCCACAGCCTGAGCGAGCATCTTGCGCGAGAGATCCAGCCCAATCACCTTGCCACGAAAGCCGACCTCCGGGAAAAGCGCCCGCGGCAGGCGCGCGGTCCCCGTCGCCACGTCCAGCACCACCGGGTTGGGGAATGAGAAGACCGCGTTGACCAGTGGTCGAGCGAGAAAGTACCGCTCGTAGCGCGTGTCAAACCGCTTGATGCCATCATAGAGATGGGCGGACCAGTCATAAAGCAGCGCCACTACTCTGCGGCCGAGGTAGGCACCTTCGGCGATGATCAACTGCCAGTAGAGAACGGCAATCAGCAGGAGTAGACCCGCTCCGGCCACGAGCCACACCATCTATAACCCCCAGGCCAACAGCAGTACCATCATCACCACCCACGGGCCAACCATGCGCCGATAGAAAGATCTGGGAGGGCGGTGGGCCCACACGACCCAGCCTGGCACTGCCAGCAGCACCAACCAGCCCGCTAACACCGCCCGTTGGTGCCACGCCAGATACCCGGCGCCGATCAGCGGCGCGATCAAAGAGAACAGATTCTCGCAGGAGAAGCAACCGACCATCGCCGTGGCTACCAGAGCTGGCACCACGGATTGCGCAAGATCCCCCGTCGCCACCGCTGCCCCAAGCAACCACGGGAACCCTACCATCGCCGCAGCCTGCCACAAAGGGCCGGGTTCGTCCTTGCCCTCACGCCACAATGTCGCCAGCTCGGTCCAGGCCAGAAAACACAGCGTCAAGAGCAAAGGCTCCCGCCCCAGGCCCCACCCCAATGCCAGGCTGATAAGCGCGGCTTTCAGCGCCTGCCACAGTGGCGCCTGCAAAGCGGGGCGACCGACCTCATGCCACCACGCACGGGCGCGGGCTAACCTTTGATGAAGTCGCGCCCCGGGCGTGCCAGGTTGCAGATAGGGCCATCGCCCCAAAGGGATCTCTCGAGTCCATCCAGTCCATTGATGCAGAGGGCTGGCGAAGTCCGTCCGCCCGACCCGACTCCATAGGGGTTGCCACCCACCGAGAATGAGAGCCACCATGAAGGCCAGACGCTCCGGCATCTCGCCAAACGCCTGTGGAGCCGCTGCCCAGACGCCAGCGAGCGCTGCCGCGGTTGGCAAAAGCAGCCAGCCACCCCCGAAACCGGAGGGCAGAGAGTCTGGCCCGCGACGCTCACGGATCTCGGTCATAGCATCCCTTCTGACCCCGACGCCGATGGGGGCTGGGATTGTGAGCCCTGCGCCATGGACCTGGCACTCTGTTCGCAGGGTTCCACATGGACATAAGCGCGATCAACCTCTGGCAGGCTCTCGACGCGGTGGCGCACGGCATCGGAGATCGCGTGCGCCTCGGCCAATGGCAGTGTGCCGTCCACGTTGATGTGCAGATCGGCCACTAACTGTGGCCCAACATACTCCGTCAGCACCTGATGCACATTCAGCACACCACGCACGGCCTGTGCCTCGGCGACGATCTTATCCCTCAGCTCAGCCGGCGCGGCCCCGCCAGTGAGATACCGGATGTTGTCCAACCAGACGCCACCAGCGGCCCGCAGGATCCAGAGGGCTACCAGCGCACCGGCGATCGGATCCGCCAGGGGGTGAAGCACCCGTGAAAACAGGGTGCCGACAAAAGCCGCCAACGAGGTCAACACATCGGACAGATTGTCTTTCGCCGCGGCATCCAGCGTCGGGCTGCGGCTCTTCCTGGCAATGGCATGGACTCCCCCATACATCCCGGCCTTGACACCCGCACTGAGGACCAACACCAGCGTGGGCCAACCGGCGGGCACGACCTGTCCACCGTGCAAGAAACCTATGAGCGCCGCCCGACCAGCCTCTACAGCCGCCAACGTCATCGCGGCCGCTACCACCAGACCCGCCAGGGCTTCGAAACGACCATGGCCCTGCGGATGGGTTGCATCAGGGGGACGGAGGGAGAGCCAAAGCCCTAGAGCCATCAGGCAGGAATACACTACGTCAGAGGCCGAGTTCGCTGCATCGGCATACAGAGCGGAGCTTCCGGTGAGCCGCGCGACCCCCCCCTTGCCCAGGACAAGGAGGACGTTCCCTGCCAACGTCATCGCCAGCGCCCACGCCAGGAGTCGGCGGCGATGCTCATCGGGCTGGCTTTCTCGGATAATTTGCATAGCCAAGGATGACACCTCAAGGTCGAGGGTATCGGAAGTCATAGATCTGACCCACGCGCTTCCAGGATTCACCACAGGTACACTGGAACCCCTCGTCATGCTCCTCGGTGAGGGGAGCCCCACAGGCCGGACAGCGGAAGAGCACCCCCACAGGTGCTGGTTCGACTGTCGACGGGGCCATGGCACGCACAAAGACACTGGGGCTGAGTTGCCAAAGCTCTCCGGTCCACTGTATCAGGCCATCCAGGGTTACCAATAGCTGCGTTGGCACCCAGCGTTTAAGTAGCCCCATCCGGAAGTGGGAGACCGTACGCACTCCATCCCGCTGCAGGCCCACCGCCGCGAGCTGCTGCCACACCCAACGTGGGTGGAAGTCGAAGTTGAGCTCCACGAACTCCACCGGCTCCAGGTCAAAGGGCGACCACGTCTGACGGCGCAGGAGATAGCGCACGATGGCCTTTAAATTGTGTTTGTTGGCGAACTCCAACACAAAGGCCCCCCCGGGCCCCAATACCTGCGCGACCTGGTCCAACACCGCTGGCGCATCCACCGCATGGTGCAACGTCCGGATCATGGTGACCGCGTCGAAGCATGCAGGCACAAAAGGCAGGTGGTAGAAGTTGGCCTGGACAAAGACATAGCGAGGGCCGCCATCGGAGCGCCCGTTTTCCAGCCGCTCCACCGCCTGCTCAAGCTGCGTGCGGGCATAGTCCAGCAGCACGACCGTGTCGTACCCCTGATAGAGATCCACCAGCCTGCCGAAGCCAGCGCCGATCTCCAGCAGCCTCCGACCGCGCGGAGGAAGCAGGTGCCGCAGGGCTATCCGCTCTGCGCCGTCCTCGTAGCTCCGCGACGTGGTCCAGAACTCGGTGCTGTAACGTGACCCCTCATAGTTGCAGACAGGGCGTTCCCGATCCGACATTATGGCTCGATCAACTCCTCTAAGGTATCCGGCA
>CAYLRT010000148.1:0-6328 GCA_964385885.1 uncultured Anaerolineales bacterium
CCTCCCACTCGTAGGCGAAGAGCTTCCCGGCCCGGCCCAGTCCGCTCTGAATCTCATCGGCGATGAGCAACACATTGTGGCGGTCGCAGATCTCACGCACAGCCCGCAGGTAGCCCTCTGGGGGGACGATGACCCCCGCTTCACCCTGGATGGGCTCCACCAGGAAGGCGGCCGTGTTGGGCGTGATGGCCCGCTCCAGCGCTTGCGCGTCACCATAGGGGATGGCTTTGAAACCCGGTGGATAGGGACCGAAACCGTTGCGGTACAGCGGCTCGGTCGAGAAGGTGAGGATGGCGATGGTGCGGCCGTGGAAGTTATGCTCACAGGCGATGATCTCGGCCCTGTCGTCTGGGATGTGTTTGACGCGGTATCCCCACAGCCGGGCGGCTTTCAGCGCGGTCTCCACGGCCTCTGCCCCTGAGTTCATGGGCAGCATCATGTCGTACCCGCTGAGTTCGCACAGCTCTTGGGCCAGCAGGGGCAACTGGTCGTTGCGGAAAGCGCGGGAAGTCAGGGTCAAGCGTTGCGCCTGGGCGATCAGGGCCGCCACGATGCGCGGATGGCGATGGCCCTGGTTCAGCGCCGAGTAGGCGCTGAGGCAATCCAGGTATCGCCTGCCCTCGACATCCCAGACCCAGACACCTTCGCCGCGGGTGAGAACCACGTCCAGCGGGGCATAATTGTGTGCGTTATATTGATCTTCCAGTCGGATAAACTCTTCGGAGTGCATGGGCCCGATACTCCTGCGCGCGAGCTTATTCCACAGTAACACACTGCGCTGTCCTGTTCAAGTGACGGCTGTCCGTCTTCTGAGGGGAAAACGACAGCCTGCCAGCGACGGTTTGTGGGTTGCTGAGGAGCTGGGGCCGTCCCGGAGGCCTTTACCCTGTGACGGCACGTGTCCAGAGAAGGCCTCGGTGACGGTTGCGGGTTACGAGAAAGTTGACAATTCGGGGTGCTATGGTAAGATGTGCGATGTCAGGGGGCGTAGTGTAGTGGTTAACATGCCGGCCTGTCAAGCCGGAGATCGCGGGTTCAAATCCCGTCGCTCCCGCCTATAGTAAGCCCTTATGGAACAGCAAGAGCCCTCTAGCAATAGAGGGCTCTTCGTGTTTTGGGGAAGTTTCTCGTCTGTGAATGGTGGGCCCATGGTGCTTCGCTTGAATGAGCAAGCGATCTGTGATCAACTGCGGTATGGCGCTCTCTATCCTGCAGGTAAAGCGTAAGTGGGTCTGCACGCCGCAGGCGGAAGGCGTTGGGCAGGGCTATAATAGTGACCAAGAGGACTGTGCACACACGTGTCGAGTGGTAGGGTTTGAGCTGTAGAAACCATTTTTGAATTCCCTGAGATCAGGAGGGATGGCAGTGGAGAAGCAGATTACGCACGAGGATGTCGCGAGGTTTGAGGCTGGATTTGATGCGGATCCCAAGAACCGGTTGGCGCTGAACGCGGTGACCAAGAACGGTGTAGGTGCCGTCGCATTGAGCCGGGAAACGGTCAGTCGCCTAGACCACACCTATTCGAACTGGATCACGACACCAGAGGCCACCAACCAGAAGCACAGTGGACGCTGTTGGCTCTTTGCAGGACTCAATTTTCTTCGCCTGGCAGCCATGTCCAAGATGAACCTGGAGAAGTTTGAGCTTAGCCAGTCCTATTTGATGTTCTGGGACAAACTGGAAAAGGCCAACTTTTTCCTTGAGACCATGATCGAGACGCGTGATGAGCCTCTAGAGGGGCGGCTGGTCATGTGGCTGCTCGCCGACCCCCTGGCCGATGGGGGACAGTGGGACATGTTCGTGAACCTGGTCCAAAAGTACGGTGTTGTGCCCAAAACGGTCATGCCCGAAACCTTCAGCAGCAGTAACTCTCGGGCGATGAACACATTGTTGGTGGCCAAGCTGCGCGAATACGCCTGGGTTCTACGCGAGATGCACGCAGAGGGCGCTTCGGTCCAGGACATGCGGCAGACCAAAGAACAGCAGATGGCCGAGTTCTACAGGATGCTTACGATTCACTTGGGCAAGCCGCCGCGACAGTTTTACTGGGAGTGGAGGGACAAGGACAAGGTCTTTCACCGGCACGGCGACATTACGCCGACGGCGTTTTTCGAGCAGTACGTGGATGTCGACCTGGATGACAAGGTGTGCCTGATCCATGCGCCCACCAAGGACAAGCCCTTCAACAAGATGTACACGGTACAGTACCTTGGTAACGTGGTAGGTGGGTACACCGTTCGTTATTTGAACGTGCAGATCGATGTGCTCAAAAAGGCTGCGGTGGACATGATTGTGGATGGCCAAGCCGTGTGGTTTGGCTGCGACGTGGGCAAGATGTTCGAGCGAGATCTGGGCGTCATGGATCCGGAGGTCTATGACTATGATCTGGTCTATGGGACCCAGTTTAGGCTGGACAAAGCGGGGCGGCTGGACTATGGGCACAGTCGCATGACCCACGCTATGGTGTTGACCGGTGTGGACCTGGATGATGCTGGTCAGCCGCTCAAATGGCGCGTCGAAAACAGTTGGGGTACCGAGGTCGGCGACAAAGGCTACATGATCATGAGCGATGCCTGGTTCGACGAATACCTGTACGAGGTGGTCGTGAGTAAGCAATATCTCGCTCCCGAGTTGGTTCACGTATTGGACACAGAGCCGATCGTGCTTCCGCCGTGGGATCCGATGGGTTCGCTGGCGAGGGCGGGGGTCTAGGGTTCGCTGGAGTGTGGAGTAACAACACTCGGTATCACAGGAGGTGCCAATAAGAACCCTCATATGGAGATCGATACGAGAGGCATTATCACCCCTGGAGGAGCAATACTCGGATGTGATGGCTTTGCTTTCAGCGTGACTATTCAAGCACATGATTGGAGGATGTGAAGTGGAAACCACAGCGAAGAAGAACCGTGCGGTTATGGCAGCCATACTCGTCGTAGCGGGCCTCTTTATGATCGCAGCTACGCCTTTCCTGGTCCAATCAGCACTCGACCCCATGCTACAACGCCTGATGGAAAAAGCCGCTCAGGATCCAAACTACGCCAGCGGACCCATGTTGATGGCAACCTTCTACCCCCTCTGCCGAGCGCTCATCATGGTGGCTGGTGTGACATCTATCCTGATCGCCTATCCACTGTGGCGGGGCGAAAACTGGACCTGGTCTGTGGCGCTTACCTGTCTGGCTGTGCCGGCCGTGACTGGGGTGTATATGATGCTCCCCTTTGTATCCTTCGTCAAGAATACGTTCCCGCCTGTGCTACCCTTAATACTTGTAGGTCTGATTGGTTTCTGGGCTATCCTCCTGCTCAAAGCGTCAGAACGGGCGCAAAGAGTAGTTGACTTCGTCGTCTTCACCCTGTTGGGTATCACTGCGGGGGGAGGTTTTGTGCTGGGATTCGGTGCGATGCGGCAACTCCTGGCACGGCCGGGCAAGCCTATGTTCATCAATGTGAAAATGGTCTCTCTGACCATCGGTGGTCCGCTGAACTGGGTGTGTGCACTCTTTGTGTTTGCTGCTATTCCACTTCTCGCACGACGCAAAGCACTGGGATGGTGGCTGGCTTTGATCGGCGCAGTCTCAGCCGTCGTCGGGAGTGTACCCACATATTTCATCAGTCTGAGTGCGTTTTATCTGATTGGTATTGCAACCGGTACCATTCTGACAGTGACGCTGCTGCTACCATCCGTCAAGCGTCGTCTGATTGGGGAACTCGCGCCGACAGCATAGCGTCTCAAGCATCTGAACCAGGCTTTCAGAACACTAAAAGGCAGACTAATGTCGCCACCCTTATGCGCGTGCGGCGTCGAGGCCCGTCGCTCCCGCCCATAGTAGGTCTCTATGGGATCCCACGAGCCCTCTAGTAACAGAGGGCTCGTTTTGTTCCTGGTACATCTTGTGTTTGCCTTCGGTGCGGCTACAATTGTCCTGAAATGTCCGGATTCTGTGTTGCCAGGTGCTGCCTGGCGAGAGCCAGTTAGGTACTGTCTTGGTGTGTTCTGGAGGAGTATATGAAGCGAAGTCATTTCCGTTCCCCGTGGCCTGACGAGTCTGGCGAACGCAACGTTTCCTGGGAAGCCGAGAAGACTTTTCTGACCAGACGCCCGGATCTGGGCACGGCCTGGGTCGTCGACCTCGCGGGAACAACGACGGCCGAAAGGCTGTTCATGCGGACGCTACAGGGGACGGTAAACCGCAGTAAAGCGCGGTTGTATCTTGTCAATTCAGACAACACGCAGTTTGCAGAAGCGGAGCGATTCTGGATTGAGGAATATGAGAGACGGGGATGGGTCAATGTCGGGGGACGGCTGAGCATCGCCGAGGCTGTGGAGAAGTTCGGTCCTGAGGTCGCTGGTTTTGTGGTGGCCACCGAAGCTGAACCGTGGACGATCCATGCCGCAACCGTCATCGCCACGCTGCAGCACGGTGTGGTGGCACCGGATGGTGTGGCCGGGCAACTCAGAAGCGCTGGCTGGCGGGAGCTGGACGACGTGCGCGGCCAGTGGTCTGACGCGGTCTCTGCCTATCGGGAAACTGTGCAGAAGTACAGGGACGCACTTGCGTATCCTGGACTTGCGATTCTGAGACACACCGAGAATCTCTGGGATTTCGTCGTGCAGCAGGAGATTCTGCCTGTCTTTTCGAGGCCAAAGCACGACACCTGGGAAGGTGTGGCGGCGATCATGGACTCCTACCCCAGTGGGCATGTCCTCTATGGCTACGTGTCCGACGACGGTGTTGAAGAAGAGATCGCGGTAGAGAGAGCTTCCTCTTCGGGCAAGTACCTTGTGCCGACTCACGAGGTCAGCAATCTGTCGTTCCACGTTGCGGTGCGGGGAAAGTCACCCCTCGTACCGCTATCCGAGGAAACTGGGAATGCGTTTCAGCAATGCGACGCATCACAGGTTAACGTCGTGATCGCGATATCCGATGGAGATAACTTGCAGGTTCCGATTCTGCAATATCCGGGAGCGAGGTTCTGGAACACTGAAGAGCGCGGCACACTTCCTCTTGGCTGGAGTATGGGGTTGAGCTTAACGGTCCTGGCACCTGGAATCTGGGAGTTTTACCGCAGTACGATCAGCCCCAACGATGAGATCGTTTCCCTGATGGGGATTGCTTACGTGCATGCATCCTCGCTTCCTCAGCCGGAGAAATACTACCAGGATACGTTCTCCGCGATGCGTGACGCTGGTGTCCACACGCTATGGTCCCTCGACAGCGCTTTGACTATCACCGACGAGCCGTTGTGGCAAGTTCTCGAGAACGCGCCCGGCAGGGAAGCCCTTCACGGTGTGTTGGTCGGCTACATGCCCAGTGTTGACAGGGCATTCCGCAGAGATACCGGGACACCTGTCCTGATCAGCCAGAACGGCTATTCGGAGGATGCCTCACGCATTAAGGAGCGTATCGAACGGATTATGGCGCTGGACCCATCCGAACGCTCTCCGGTGAACTTCCTCATGGCTACAAACTGGAACACTTCGGCAAAGGACCTGTATGTGGCGCTGAGGCCTCTGGTTGACCAGGGCGTCCGATTCCTTACCCCAGCGCAGGCTCTGGCCTGTCTGCCCGACATCAAGGGGATAGCCAGATCGACGATCGACACAGAGGCCCCTCCAGGTACGTGCCTGCCCTCCGGACGTCTGGAACGATTCGGCTCGCCGGTACTCAGCGCGCCTGCACTTGCCCAAATCAGTAAACCTTTCGCGATTCCCATGTCAGTTGGGGTTACGGGCACGAACCCGATCAGTCCTGAGGGGGCCATGGCGTACACCGCAGTTCTCAGGATCGACGTGAGTGGAATTCCGCGTAACTTTCTCAAGAACGTAGCTGAGACCTATGAACTGAGCCAGGAGTTCGCTGAGCACTTATGGATTAGGCTGGTCGCATCCGGCGTTCGCGTGGATCTTCCCTTACCCGAAGCAATACGTGGTGTCGAGGTTCTTGGCCTGGAGTTCAGCGGAGCCCAGGCTGCAGCGGAGTTCAGCGATGGCTCACTTGTCATCACCGCCGACGCGTTTGTGTCGGACTCCCGCACAGAAAGCCCGCCGGTGGAAGTGTCAGTAAGCTTCACCGCAACTCACGATGCCAGGCATCCGTCGGACAAGCTCAGGATGGGACCCGAGTCGGTCGCTTTTGATTTCGTGTTGACCGTGGGAATAGGTGATGAAGACGGACCTCTCGTCGGTGGTGTCAAGGGATCGATGGCGTGTTGCGGAGCGAATGATCTGGCCGAGATCGCTGTGAGACGGGACCCAGGGCAGGTGGGCATCGAATAGCGAAGGCCCAGGGGGCTGGGAGGCCCGCTTTGGCCGTTGGAGGTGAGCGGCT
>CAYLRT010000149.1:0-1889 GCA_964385885.1 uncultured Anaerolineales bacterium
TACGGCTCGTGTTGAGCATTTCAGTTCTGGAAGGAGGGCATCATGAAGTACCGATTAGCTACGTTGTGTACTCTGAGCTTAGTCGTTCTGTTGTTGGGCACCCTTGGCGTGGCTCCGATGTCCGCAGCCGCCGGCAGTCATGGTCTCATTGTAGGGCGAAATTAATTTCGCCCTACATTTACGGATCCGCTCCCAAACGGGGCCGCCGGTCTTTGGCGTTCAGTCTGTGTCCTTGTAGTAGCGCTCGTCGCCTACCTCATCCTGCAGTCGATGGAGCTCACGTTTCAGCGTCTGGACGACGTCGGCATAGGCAGGGTCGTCGACCACATTGTTGAGCTCGTGCGGGTCCCGCTGGAGGTCGAACAGCTCCCACTCAGGCTCATAGGTCTCGTCGATCGCTCCCGCCTGTCCCAGGGCGTCCGAGTAGTAGTAGATCAGTTTGTAGCGCTTGGTGCGGATGCCGTAATGGGCATACACGTTGTGATGGGCCTTGTGCATCCAGTAGCGGTAGTACAGACCCTCCCGCCAGTCCTGGGGTGTGTCTCCGTGCAGCAGCGGACGGAAGCTGCGCCCCTGCATGTCCTCGGGGATCGGCAGGCCTGCCAGGTCCAGGAAGAGCGGCGCGAAGTCGACATTGAGCACGATGTCGTCGTTGATGGAGCCGGATTGGACCTCGGCGGGATAGCGGAGGATGAACGGCATGCGCAGCGACTCCTCGTACATGAAACGCTTGTCATACCATCCGTGGTCCCCCAGGAAGAACCCCTGGTCGGAGGTGTAGATGACGACGGTGTTCTCTGTGAGACCTTCCTTATCCAGGTAGTCCAGCAGCCGGCCCACGTTGTCATCGACAC
Source organism: uncultured Anaerolineales bacterium (assembly GCA_964385885.1). GTDB lineage: Bacteria > Chloroflexota > Anaerolineae > B4-G1 > SLSP01 > PWVB01. The sequence continues at coordinate 855 of CAYLRT010000149.1, forward strand.
TCGCCACGACCCGCAGATAGTCCTTGATGAAGCGCTGATAGGCCCAGCGGCGCAGGACATCCTCCGGGAGCTCACTGGGGACCTCGCACTTGAGGTCGGTGCTGTTCATGTGGACCCCGACGCGCATGGCTGCCGCGGCCGCGGCGGACGCGCGGTTGGCGTAGTCATCCTGGAGGGTCTCCGGCTCGGGGATCTCCTCGTTGAGGAACATGGCGGCGTGTTTCTCGTCTGGATACCATGGCCGGTGGGGGGCCTTGTGATGGCATAGCAGGCAGAAGGGCCGATCCGGGTCCCGCTTCCTCAGCCAGTCCAGGCTCATATCGGTGATCAGGTCCGTCACATAGCCCTGCACCGTCCGCCGCGTGCCGCCGTGGGGGCCTTTGAAGATGAACTCGGGATTGTGATAGCGGCCCTGTCCTGGCAGCACCGCCCAGTCATCGAACCCCGTGGGGCAGTGGTCCTCCCCAGTGCCCAGGTGCCACTTGCCGAAGATGGCGGTCTGATAGCCGCTCGCCCGAAGCAGTTTGGGAAACGTCTGCAGCCGGTTATCCATCGGGGTGGCCAGGGTGGTGACCTGGTTGACGTGATTGTAGGTTCCGGTGAGGATCGCGGCCCGGCTTGGCGTGCAGATGGAGTTGGTGCAGAAGCAGTTGTCGAACCGCATACCGCCCTCGGCGATGCGATCCAGGTTCGGCGTCCGGTTGATGCGACTCCCATAGCAACTCATGGCATGAGAAGCGTGGTCGTCGGTCATGATGAAAAGAATATTGGGTCTACTGTCTGGCATGTCTCCTATCTCCTCACTCTGCTTGATGTCCCCTCTATGCCTGGCGCCACGCAGGCTGTCCTGCGGCCTGTTGACGGGGTCGTATCACGTGCCACAGATGGCCGTGACATCCTCGTCTGGGCGCCCGGCCCCTGTCCAGGATATTCCCGTCTGGATTTCAGGCAACATGGCGCCTTGCGTCACGCGAGGGGCGATATGAATATCGTCCTACAAACGTCGGGTGTCCGGTCTTCGTTGGTGGGCGATAT
>CAYLRT010000149.1:1989-4643 GCA_964385885.1 uncultured Anaerolineales bacterium
GCGCTCGCTGTTGGGCGACAACAGTGAGCGTGTGTTGATCTGGGGCAGGCGGTGTTCCTGCCGCTGGTGATGTGACCATGACATCATAGGACCCGCTGTCGCCAGGTGACAGTCGCCACTCCGCTTCTTTCTTTTTTCGTCATATCCGTTGACTTTATGCTCTTATCCCGTATGATTATCGTATGTTTTACGATCATGTGAAAATCCATGTGGTAGCGGGTCGCGGCGGAGATGGCGCGGTGGCGTTCCGCCGTGAGAAATACGTCCCGTTTGGCGGTCCATCCGGCGGCGATGGCGGGCGGGGTGGGGATGTGGTGTTGGTGGTGGACCCGCATCTCAATACCCTGTATCACTTCGCCCACCGTCGTGAGTTCAAAGCTCCGGACGGCGCGCCAGGCCGCAACAAGGATCAGCACGGGGCCGGCGGTGAGGATCTCCTCATCCCGGTTCCGCCTGGGACGGCGGTCTTCGATGATGAGACGGGGGTGATGCTGGCGGACCTCACTGAGCCTGGCCAGCGCGTCGTGATCGCGCGGGGCGGCCGTGGCGGACGGGGCAATGCGCGTTTCGCCACTCCCACTCGACAGGCGCCGCGTATCGCGGAGAGAGGGGACCCCGGCGAAGAGCTGTGGCTGCGGCTCGAGCTCAAGCTGTTGGCCGATGTGGGGCTGGTTGGCAAACCCAATGCGGGAAAATCCACATTGCTGTCCGTCACCACCGCCGCGCGACCGGAGATCGCCCCCTATCCCTTTACGACCCTCCAGCCCAACCTGGGCGTGGTGGCCCTGAGCCCCACCGAGACCTTCGTGATGGCGGATCTGCCGGGGCTGATCGAGGGGGCCAGCGAGGGTAAGGGGTTGGGGCATGAATTCCTGCGACACATCGAGCGCACGCGCGTGGTCGTCCACCTGCTCGATGGCGCAGCCCTGGATCCCCTGGGGGACCTCGAGGCCATCAACGCGGAACTGGCGGCGTTCGACCATGGTCTGCTGGAGAAGCCACAGCTCGTGGCAATCAACAAACTGGACATCCCGGGCGTGCGGGAGATGTATCCCGAGTACCGCGAGGCGCTGATCGCCCGCGGCTATCCCCATGTCATCGGCATCTCGGCATTGACGCGGGAGAACGTGCGCGAACTCTTGGGACGTGCCTATCAGATGCTTCAGGAGGCGCCGGAGCCGACGTTGGTCTCGCCGCCACCGATCGTCGTCCGCCCAAAGCCCGGCACCTTAGAGCCGTTCCGGGTCGAGCGGCAGGCCGATGGAATCTGGCGGGTGCACGGCGCAACCATCGAGCGCGCTGTGGAACGCACGCGCACCGAGTACTATGATGCTCTCCTGAGGCTGCACGGCTACCTGGAGCGTGAGGGGGTGCTTGCGGCCCTGCGTGAGGCCGGGGTGCGCGAGGGCGACACGGTGCGTATCGCCAACTACGAGTTCGAATGGGTCGACACCGAGGAATAGGTGACGTTTCCCTTTGTTGCCAGGGGGGACGCTTGGTCTACAATGACCCCACTTCATGTAGGAACTAACAGACATGGCATCTTCCAAGGGCAAAGCCTCGTACAGGCGGGCGAAGCAGCGTAAAAGTCGAAGATCCAAGGATATCAGGCGGTCAAAGGCCAAGCAGACGTCGCGCTGGTCGCCGATGGCCAAGGTGGCGGCTGCGGTGGTGCTGGTGGCCGTGATTGTGGCCGCCGTGCTGCTGGTTGTGAACCGGCAGCGCTCAGCAGCAACACCCGAGACCAATGAGGAGACAGGAACGCATATGCCAGAGGATCCCGCCGCACGCAACGGTATGTACACAGCTCCACCCCCCATGACCATCGACCCCCAGAAGCGCTATATCGCGACGATTGTCACCGAGAAGGGGGATATCGTCATTGAGCTTTACGCCGACAAGGCCCCCAAGACCGTCAACAACTTCGTCTTCCTGGCCCGTGAGGGGTTCTATGACGGCACCACGTTCCATCGGGTCATCCCGGGTTTCATGGCCCAGGGCGGTGACCCCACTGGCAGAGGGGCTGGTGGGCCTGGCTACACCTTCGAGGACGAGTTCCACCCTGACCTCAAGCATGACGGTCCGGGGGTCCTCTCGATGGCCAACGCCGGTCCCAACACCAACGGAAGTCAATTCTTCATCACCTTCGACGCCACGCCGTGGCTGGATGGACAGCACACCGTCTTTGGTCATGTGATCGAGGGCATGGACGTGCTGTTCTCCATCTCGCCCAGAGACCCACAGACGGCCACGAAGCCTGGAGACAAGATCATCACGATCCGCATAGAGGAAAGAGACTCGTAACATTTTCCAAAGCCGGGACTTTGGGGTAGGATCATGAGGACAGCAACCCTGGCCCATCAGGGACGGAGGCATTTGTGGCAGACCCTCAGCCTGAGTCTGTGTCTGATGATCATGGCCTTCTCCCTGGGTGGATGTCAGCTCGTGCGGCCCTGGGGTTCTCCTGAGGCATTGGAAGAAGGGAGTGGAGGTGATGTTATGAGCTTTCGGTTGGAGAGCCCGGCCTTCGAAGATGGCGGGACGATCCCTGCGGTCTACACATGTGATGGACAGGATATCTCGCCCCCACTCAGGTGGTCCGACCCGCCGGAGGGCACACGGAGCTTCGCGCTCATCTGCGACGATCCGGATGC
>CAYLRT010000149.1:4743-6260 GCA_964385885.1 uncultured Anaerolineales bacterium
CGCATTTTGGAGGGCACGGGCACGACAGCACGGTATGAGGTGGAGACCGTCCCGCCGTTTCGCGTGTGCCCCAACTGTGCGGCGCCCAGCCTTGCACCGGAGGAGGAGACCTGCGAGCGGTGTGGATCTCGTCTGCCCTCTGGCGACCATCCAACCCTCCTGACAGCGCGGGAGGTGTCCAACGCCAGGGGGCTCATCCACGCTCTGGCTATACTGAACCGGGCGCCAGAACATCCTGCTGTGACACGCCCTGTCGAGCTGGTCACCGAGCGTGGGGCGGGAGAGGAACCACGGTATTATCTCGTCGAACCGCGCACCAGTGCGCGGCCCGTCACGGCATTGGAGCTGCCTCGACCGCTGGAAGAGGTGCTGGAGTGGGGCGTGGCCCTGGCCCAGGGGCTGGCCTACTTCCATGAGCATGGGCTGACCTTCCATGAGCTGACGGGCAACGATGTCGCCATCTCGGAGGCGGGCGCGTGTTGGTGTTCGCTGGAAAACCTGGTGGATGCGCGCACCGAGGCCAGTACCTCTGCGCCAGACCCTGAGACCCATGACGTACGGGCGCTGGCGGAACTGCTGTATCACTTGAGCACGGGAGACAACCAGGCCGAGCCTGCGGACGTTCTGCCACAGGATGCCGCGCGTCTCTTCTCCCAGGTTCTGAGTTCCAACGGCCGTCTCAAGGCCGCCGATTTCGCGGTGGCGCTCCAGATGACCCGTGAGACGCTCCTCCAGCACCAATGTGTGACGTTCCGTATAGGCGCCAAGACCGATACAGGTCGAGTCCGCAAGGTGAACGAGGACAGTATCCTGGCCCTGGATCTGTCGCGGGAGTGTGATGGCGGACGCGCTGCCGTCGGATTCTTCGTGGTGGCTGATGGTGTGGGGGGGCACATGGCGGGGGATGTGGCCAGCCAGGTCACGGTGGAGAGCCTGACAGCCTCCGCCCAGGCCCTGCAAGAGATGGTGTGCTCAGAGTATTTCCCCGAGGCGGGAAGCTGGCTGGTTTCGGCCGCCCAGGTCGCCAACAACAAGCTTTACGAGAGGCGGTTGGCCCTGGGCAACGATATGGGGTCCACGTTGGTGATGGCCCTGCTCCAGGGAGAGGTGGCCACGGTGCTCAATGTGGGCGACAGCCGCGCCTACTGGCTACACCCATCAGGCATTGAGCAGATCAGCACAGATCACTCGCTGGTGCAACGGCTGGTCGCCATCGGCCAACTGACGCCGACGGAGGCTCGCCATCACCCTCAGCGGAGCGTCATCTACCGTGTGATGGGCGACAAATCCGATCTCAAGTACGATCTCTTCCATGTGACGCTGGGGATCGGGGATGCCTTGCTTCTCTGTTCCGACGGGCTCACGGACATGGTCGAAGACGAGACCATTTGGGAGACCTGGCGTGCATCCGACTCGCCCCAGGCGGCCTGTGACAGGCTGGTAACCCTGGCTAACGAGGCCGGGGGACACGATAACATCAGTGTCCTCATCGTCGAGATCGCCGGGTGTCCCCGGTC
>CAYLRT010000150.1:0-6199 GCA_964385885.1 uncultured Anaerolineales bacterium
GCTGGCGCCACGGAGCTACGAGCCGACCACCAGCGGCCCGCTGGCCAAGGGTGGCATCGATCCTGACGCCCTGGGACAGGCCCTTCACACCTATTACGCCATGTTGGGTTGGGATCGGGAAAGCGGCATCCCGACACCCGAAACACTGCAGGAGCTTGACGTCGGCTGGGCGATCGACTATCTGCCGTAGCCTGCACGCTCTACTCCACGTCTCTTTTGTTGTGTCGCTTTACCAGGATTGGGGCACGACGCGCACCGCTGTAGGGCCGCCGCATCAAGGGTATCGTGGACAGGTTCACAGATCATTGGAATTGAGGCCCGCTTCCCTCGGGGTGGGCCTCGATCTTTATGGGCACAGCCTCGGGGATGATGTTCTCGACATCGACTTGATTGGGGACGGTCACCTGGGGAGTCAGGACGTAGTCGCCGGGCGGCAATCCTGTGACGTCGAGCGTCACCGAGACGTCGGAGGGCTTCAGGTCCTCCATGACAACCACAGGACCACTGAGAATGACCACGACGGATTCCGGCCCAATGATGGCACGAAGGCCGTTGCTCAACCCATGCACCGTAGGGGTCACCTCGAGCGTCAGTCCACTTCGGATGACCTCGACGGTCAGCGTGACCGTGACCACAGGGCGCGTCGGCTGAACAACGGACAGCCCCTCAGGCATCTGCAGGCGTACCTGTGTCGTTAGGCTTTGAGTGATGCCCTCCAGGTTGATGGGCTCAGTTTGCAGGAAGGCCACCGATTGAACGACCTCTGGCCGGCCAAAGACTTTGACCACCGGCGGTTCGAACTCCAGGTTGGCGATACGATAGCCCGGTGCAGGCTGTCCTTCCAGGGGGCCCACGGTGACCGGCATATCCCGGATGTAGCCCAGTTGCGAGATCGCGATGTGGACCGTCACAGTCCCTGGCACGACCTCGATCTCCGGGACAGGGCGCTCCTCGGCATCCACGGCAACAGGCTGGTAGTTGCTCTGAAGGCTGGTCTGTTGATTCTGGATCGAGACGTTCACCACAGCTTCGGTGACCTCATCCACCAGCGAGGCTGGACCCCGCACACGGACGGTTTCCGGGGTCACCTCCATGCCATCGATCTTGAACCCCATGGCGGGCGTGCCCTGGATGCGGAGCCTGACTGGGACCTCCTTCTCCTGCAGTGGTTCGACCACCAGGGTAAGTGCCTCGGGGGACACTTTGGTGACGATCGCGGGCTTGACCCGCAACTCGACCTGGACAGGCACTGTCACGGTCCCCGTGGCGGCAGTGGAAAGGTCAATATAGGCGACGAAGTCATCGCGTTGCAGTATCTGCCAGACACTCTGAGGGGCCTTCACTTCCACACGCACCTGCGGATCCTTGAGCTTGTAAGCGATCATGTCCTCAGGCAGTCCGCGGATCTCAACTGGAATTGGCGTGTCGTAGACGGCCACGTGGGTTGGATCCTCCGCCTCCGTGGCCACAGCCCAGAAAAAGAAGGCCAGGATCAGGGAGAGGAAGAAGATGCCAAGGTTCTCACGGATCCAGCGGGTCATCTTGTCCCTCGGATGGGTTTAGGTTGAACGCTTGAGGTCGCTGTCATGACGAGGACCTTCTCCACAGGGATGCCGGCCCGCGCTGTGTGCGGCGCTTGGGGACGATAAAAGCTCTCAGGACTGATTCCAGGCGCTTGGTGTCGAGGTCCCGAATGATCCGTCCGCTGTGGGTAACCGAGATGGCCCCCCGCTCTTCCGAGACCACCACGGCCACGGCATCGGCGTCCTCGGTCACGCCCAAGGCTGCCCGGTGTCGCAATCCCAGTTCCCGGTCGGCCAGGAATGCGGACGTCAGGGGAAGTACACAGGCGGCGGCGGCCACGCGCCCTTCCCGGATGATGACGGCGCCATCATGCAGGATGGTGTGATGGTCGAAGATGGTCATGAGCAGTTCTGGCGATACCTCTCCATCGATCCAGACACCGGTCTCGATGTATTCCTGTAGGCCGGTCTGGCGCTCGAAGACGATGAGCGCACCGACCCGATGCTCAGCCATGTAGGCCACAGCTTTCACGACGTTCTCGATGGCCGCGAGGAGTCTCTCTGGGTCTCGCTGAGTGAGCACCAGCAGACGCCCGCGCCCAAGCTGCTCTAGGGCCCGCCTCAGTTCAGGCTGGAAGAGGACGGGAATGCCCAACAGGAGGGCGGGCAACAGTTGGCTGATCAGCCAGGAGAATGCCCGTAGCTCCACCAGCCGCGTGAGCAGCGTGAGGGTGACCAGCAGAGCAGTGATACCGCGGATGAGTGGAACCGCCCGGGTACCGCGGAGGGCGTAGAAGATCCAGAAGAAGAGGAAAGCTACCATTAGGATATCCAGGACGTCGGTCCAGGATATCCGTTGCAGCAACCACTCTAGATTCCACATCATCAATACTCAATTCGGTCGCCAGCTTCGCACTGGAGTACCATCTTCTGCTCCGTTGTTCCAGGTTTACTGCTGGGTGAGTTGCTGATAGAGTTCTGCATATGCCTCGCGGTTCGGTGGCTTAAGGGCCAGGATGGCCTCCAGTGTCTTGATGGCGGCCTCGGTGTGTCCAGCCTCGAGCTGCAGATCGCCCAGTATGTCAAGGTGCGTTAAAGCCTTGTCGCGTTCTCCCAGGTTGAGATATAGTTGGGCGAGCCTGGCGCGCAGTGGGATGTTCTCGGGTTGGGTCTCCACCAGATCCTCAAGGATCATGATCACCTTGGTGACCTTGTGTTGTCCAAGATACCGTTTGATCAGTCGATCGAGGATCTCGATGCCCAGGCTCGAACGTCCGGTCCTGGTGTAAAGCCGAAACAGGCTCAGATGAGCACGCTCATCGTCGGGTTCGAGCCGTAGGATCTCGCGATAGTCCTCGATGGCGGTCTGCCAGTCCAGCCGTTGGATGTCGAGGTCGGCAATGTGGTGCAGAATGCGGATCTCCCAATGCTTCTCCGCGGAGCCTCGAGGGGCCAGCCGGAGTGCTTCGCGGTACACCTCCAACGCCTGTTCTGGTTGGGCTAGCTGATAGTAAGCATCCGCTGTCTGCAGGTACTGCGCAAGTGCTTCATCGATGCGACCATGTTCTATCAGAAGCTCGGCCACGTGGCGATGCGTCTGGATGTCGAGGGGGGAGTTGTCCAGGATGAGCTTGTATGTCGTCAGCGCCTGGGAGACCTGGCCTCTGATCTCATAGGTGCGGGCGAGAAAGCGGAATTTCTCTAAAGCTGCCTCGAGGCGCCCATGGTTCTTGAGTATCATCCCCATGAAATGGTGGATGGGGAGATAATCTGGCGCGATGCTGAGAGCATGGAAGAGTTCCTCCAATGCCGCATAGAGCCGCTGGCGGCGTTGATATGTTTGCACCAGGCCGATCGACCGCAGAAGCTCGTCGGCCCTGGGCTGGCTGAGCAATTCCGCCAGACTCAGTACGGTTCCGGTCCGGGCCAACTCGTCGAGGCGGCTCCGCGCCTCCCGCGCGGCATCAGCCCATCCCCGTCTGTTCAGAAAATCCACCAGCGTCTGGGTGATCCGTTCGATGTGTTTTGAGTCGCCGGCGGTCACGAGACTCTGGGCCAAACCCTCATAGACTCGGATCAGGTCGTCCACATGTTCACGCTGGATGGTTGCAATGTCGATGGCCTTGACGGCTTCCAGGAAGTGGCTTAGTGCCTCTCTAAATGCACCCTGGGCCTGGTAGCATTCTCCCAGGGCGAAATGACTCGCCACCAGATACTCAGGGTCCTCGAGTGAGGCTTCGAATTCCGTGATAGCTCTCTCGAGTAACATTTTCTCCTTGTAGAGAAGCCCAAGGTTGAAGTGTATGGATGGCAGGGACACGCCGGCATCCAGCAGGGAACGGTAGTATTGGATCGCAGTGTCGACTTCTCCCCGGGTCTGTGCATCTACGGCTTTACCGATGAGGAGATCGACCTCGGCCTGGGACATTCCCTGGGCAGTCGGCTTCTCCTCTGAGAAAATGCTCTCCGCAAGACGGGTGAGTGCGCGCTGCCGGGCGATCTCCATGGGCGTCTGGGGAGGGATTTCAATGACGGGAGCCTCGGTTTCGACCTGGTCACTCGACACGGGTGTGGTGTCGGCACCAATAGGGGGGGGCTGGGGCACGGGATAATGGCCCTGCAGGAGGATGACCGTCTGCCCAAGGCGAGGGTCGTGGGGGGTGAGTCGCTGGACCTCACGGCAGAGTGCAATGGCCTTTGCCGGGTCACTCTCCTGGTAAAGATAAGCCAGCCAGAGGGCAGCATGCACAGCCTGTCGAAGTTGCCCCTCTTCCTGGTACAACCGGAGAAGCTGCAGCCATACCTCTGGCGTGCGAGGTCGCAGTCGGACCACGGCTTCCAGGGCGGCGATCCGCTTGGATGGCAGGCCCTGCTTGCCGTAGCGCTCTGCTGCCTGCAGGTACCATTCTGCGGCGTCGCGTTGCTTCCCCTGCTTTTCGAGGATCTCTGCGATGCGCTCGAAGGGACCAGGATCTGAGGGTATAAGTTTGGTGAGACGGCGATAGGCTTTCAATGCTTGGGCTAGCCGGCCTGCATTGAGGAGGGACCATGCGTAGCCTATGAGAGCGGAGGTGTCATCGGGGAACTCTGCCAACGCTTGCTCGTAGGCATCTACGGCGTCATGCCATTGTTCGGCCCAGATCGCATCGTTCGCTCTCTGTAGTGCTTCCTCAAAGCGCAGGCGGTTCCCTGCCATAGGGTCACCTCGTTATGTTCTAATCACTCTGTAATCCCCGGTGCTGACCAAAGGCACAGGCCATGGATCCGGTCCACGGGCCGTGGGTGCCCTCAAGATCCCTGGTAAGCGTTCAGCAGCCAGACCAGGATGGCTTTCTGGCCGTGTAAGCGGTTCTCGGCCTGATCGAAGAGCACAGAGTGAGGGCCATCTGCTACCTCGTCCGTGATTTCCTCACCCCGGTGGGCCGGCAGACAGTGCATGACGATGACATCCGGCTTGGCATAGGTGAGCTTTTCCTCGTCGACGCGGTAGGGCGGGAAGATGGCACGGCGTTGCTGAGCTTCCTCCTCCTGTCCCATGGAGGTCCATGTATCGGTGTAGATGATGTCCGCCTCAGCGACAGCTTCGAGAGGATCGTACGTGGCGGTCAATTTGGCGCTGGTCTGAGCCGCGATGTGCTGGCCCAGGCTCCACACGGCCGGGTGTAGCTCATAGCCTCGTGGCGTCGCGATGGCGAACTCCATCCCCAGTTGAGCCGCCCCGAAGAGCAAGGAGGTCGCCACGTTGTTGCCATCACCCAGATAGGCAAGTTTCCTGCCTCGGAATCCCCCTTTGTGCTCCAAGATGGTCAGGAAGTCGGCGATGCCCTGGCAGGGGTGAGAGTAGTCCGAAAGGCCGTTGATGACTGGCACAGAGGCGTACCGCGCCAGCTCGACAACGTCATAGTGGCTGAACACCCGTGCCATCACGACGTTGACATACCGCGAGACGACCCGGGCGACATCGGCCACGCTTTCCCTCTTGCCCAGTTGGATCTCATTGGGGGAGAGATAGAGGGCATGCCCCCCGAGCTGCAGCATGGCTACGTCGAAGGACACCCGTGTGCGCAGGCTGGGCTTCTGGAAGATCATGCCCAGGACCTTCCCCTTGAGGAACGGTCGGGTCTCGCCGGAGCGCCAGGCCTCCTTGATCTCGACTGCGAGGTCCAGAATGGAGCGCATCGTGTCAGGCGTCAGGTCGGCGAGCGTGAGGAAATGCTTGATCATACCTACCTCCTGGATGGAAGGGATATCGTTGAGCCAGGCCCCCACATGGGCACATTCTCTTTCAATCAGTATACCACGAGGAAGCGTCAGGGGAAAAGTGCGCGCTTCTCTTCCCTCTGGACCTCTGGTATACAAACCCTGGGGGTGACTGTCACCTTGATGGGTGGATGGAGTACGCGGGCCATCGCTTGCGGTGGTGGCCCGCGGCAGAGGCCATGACAGAGGTGACAGTCACCCCCCCTCTCCCCCCTCTGTGACAGTCTCATGCGTGCGGACCGCATATCTCGTCCCCTGGGTCTCAGGGCACAACCTGCCCTGCACGTACCAGACCAGTTATGAGGTGTGGAATGCGGCGACACTGCACCGCAGTCCGAAGGCAGGGCTGCGCCCAGTGCGACACTAGCGCCCTGCTTCAACGACGGGGCCGTGCCCACCAGGGGCAGACATTCTAC
>CAYLRT010000151.1:0-3985 GCA_964385885.1 uncultured Anaerolineales bacterium
CCGACGGTGACGAAGTACATACTGTACGCCAGCACTTCCAGCAGTGAGGGGGCACCGTTGTAGCCAAATAACGTTTTGAGCAGGCTTCCCACTACACCCCTTTCATCCAAAATCGGATTCGTATTCCATGCATGTTCAACCAAGGTGGGTAACCATGTCGCTTCCTGCAGTTCGTGTACCCCTCGGGCCACCAGACCAGCGGCGAAGAGGAGAAGTAGGACGCCAGTAACCCGAAAGAAGAGACGCACGATCAACGCGGCCTCCAGCCCCTCTCGTAGCGTAATCAGCCCTGCCGCAAGCAGCGCACCCTCCTCACACCACCTGCCAGCCCGCGATTCACCGTGGACAACGGATGTTCGTCCTGAGATAAACCACGATTCACCAGATACCGCTCTCCGTCGAATCGCTGCACGAAGCAGGATCCCGCAATTCCTTCAGCAGTCCTCCAAAACAACACCATTGCGCTCGATCCTTTCATTGACTTTCGCACTCTGCTCAGCAATCGCCCGCAGGACCTATCCTGCGCTGCCCTCCACCATCAAGGCGGAGACAAACGTCATCCTGCCGCTGGTACCACCTGGCCTGCGGCCTCAGGCTCAGAGGCGGTCGATGGCTTGCGGGCATACTCTGGCCGAATCTCCACCCGCCGCAGCGTGTTGGCGTTGGTGACCACAGTGATCGAGGACGTCGCCATCGCAATCTCTGCTAACGCCGGGTGCATCCATCCGACCATGGCCAGCGGAATCATCACCACGTTGTAGAAAAAGGCCCAGAAGAGATTCTGCTTGATCTTACGGAAGGTGGCCCGGCTCAGATTGATGGCCTCCACCACACTGGTCAGCTCCCCACGCACCAGAGTGACGTCGCTGGCCTCGATAGCGATATCGGTACCCGTGCCGATAGCGATTCCCACATTAGCCTGCGTCAGCGCAGGGGCATCGTTGATACCATCGCCCACGAAAGCCACTAACCCAAACCGCTCCTGCATGCGCTGCACCTCAGCGACCTTCCCATCGGGCAACACCTCGGCCAGCACATGATCAATCCCCACCCGGTGAGCAATGGCCTCAGCGGTGCGCCGGTTGTCGCCGGTGATCATCGCTGTCTCCAGCCCCATCCGGTGCAGTTCCTGGATGGCTTCAGCGGAGTCCTCCTTGAGAGTATCTGCTACGGCGACAGCGCCGATCAACTCCCCGTCCACCGCCACCAGCATCGCCGTTTTGGCCTCTTCCTCCAGTCGACGCAAGGTCCCCTCCAACGGAGTGGGGTCAATGCCATGTTCTGCCATCAGTCGTCGGGAGCCAACCAGCACGTGCCGTCCGTCCACGGTCGCCGTTACACCCTTGCCGCGAGTGGCCCGGAACGCCTGTGGCTCCGCCAGTGCCAGACCCTCCGCTCGCGCTCGCTGGACGACGGCCTGACCCAGCGGGTGCTCGGAGCCCTGTTCGGTGGACGCCGCCCAACGCAAGAGGTCTCCATCTGAGACCGCCTCAGTGGCCGCGACAATGTCCGTCACCTCAGGTTTCCCCTTGGTGATCGTCCCTGTCTTGTCGAAGATAACCACGCGCACATCCTTCAAGGTTTGGATCGCCTCACCAGAGCGGATCAGGATCCCGTGCTCGGCTCCCATGCCACTGCCCACCATCAACGCGGTGGGGGTTGCCAGGCCCAGGGCACAGGGACAGGCGATGACCAACACCGCCACCATGGAGACGATGGCCAGGGTACCCACACTCAGGTTAGGATTGACCCAGGGCAGGAAAGAACCGGCTTGGACCAGGAGACGCATCATATCTGGGAGAAGCAACCAGGCCAACAGGGTCAACAGGGCAACGGTGATCACTACCGGTACAAAGACCCCGGTTACCCGATCGGCAAATTCCTGGATGGGCACTTTGGAGCCCTGGGCCTCCTCCACCAGCTTGATGACTTGAGCCAGGAAGGTATCGCGACCCACCCGGGTGGCCTGCACTTTGAGGAGCCCTTCCTGGTTGACGGTAGCCCCTATCACCTCGTCGCCCGCCCGTTTGTTGACTGGCATGGACTCACCGGTGGCCATCGACTCATCCACTGCGCTCTCGCCCTCTATCACGACACCATCGGTGGGGATCTTCTCCCCGGGGCGGACAACCATCAGGTCGCCGATTTGCACCTCCTCGATGGGAACCTCCATCTCCTGCCCATCTCGCACGACCCGCGCGGTCTTTGCCCCCAGCTCCAGCAGTTTACGAATCGCCTGGGAAGCCCTGCCCTTTGCCGATTCCTCAATGTACCGACCGGTCAGATGGAAGGCCATGATCATAGCCGACACCCCGGCGTAGTTGGCGACCGGGAAGAAGAAGGAGGCTGGCCCGGTGAGCAATGAGGCCCCTGTGCCCAAAGTGATAAGGGTGTCCATGTTAGCGTACCCATGCAGCACTGCCGTCGAGCCGCTGCGATAGGTACGGCGGCCCACCCAGAAGAGAACCGGCAGCGCCAGAAGGATCATTCCCAGGTTGAAGATCGTCTCATTGGGCCAGGTGACGCCAAACACCATCTCTGCTAACATCCAGAGGATGGTGGGAGCGGTGAAGAGCCAGGCGACCCGCATCCGAAAACGGGCCTGGCGCATTTTCCGTTCCGCCTCATCCTCGCCCTCTTCCTCCAACAAAGCCCGTGTCTCAGGGGCCTCCAACACCTCATACCCTGCCTCGGCCACTGCCTTCTTAAGGTCTGCAGGCCCGCTCACGCCGGGGATGAAGGTGACGGTAGCCCTCTCGGTGGCCAGGTTGACGTTGGCCTCGAGCACGCCAGGGGTCTTGCTCAGGGCCTTTTCCACATGAGCAGCACAGGACGCGCACGTCATCCCGCCGATGGGGAGCGTGATCGTCTCTGTGGGGACCTCGTAGCCGGTCTCCTGGACTGCTGCAACCAGGTTATCCAGCGAGGTGTGGTCCAGTCGAAACGCCACAACCGCCTTCTCTGTCGCCAGGTTGACATGGACCTCCTCCACACCCTCTACTTTCTCCAGGGCTCTCCCCACATGGGCAACACAGGAAGCACAGGTCATCCCACGTACTGGTAATGCAATCTTCTGTTCACTCATCTTTACCTCTCTATCTCAGCGGCATCACCGCTGGATCAGTTCGTAGCCCGCCGACTCCCAGGCCCGCATACCACCATCCACCTCCAGGACGTTGGAATAGCCCAGGGAGACCAATGTTTTGGCCGCTGACGCGCGGATCGTCCGTTCCGGCAGTAGATGATGATCCGTGCAACCTTATCCAGCATATCAACGCCGTGCGCCGCTACCTCTCGTTGGGGAGGCACAAGCCCGAGGGGCAAAGCGAGCCAGACACGCACGCCAGGAAGCCTGTGGAAGGGGACGACAATACTGCTCACCTTGCCTCCTTGTATCCCAACAGACGTAGCCCGTTGGCGACCACCAGCAAGGTGCTTCCCTCGTGGAGCAGGATCGCCAGTCCGATCCCCGCCAGGCCAAACAATCCCCCGGGGATCAGCAGGGCGATGACGCCCAGCGAGATGACCAGGTTCTGGCGGATGATGCGGTGGGCCTGCCGACTCAGTCCCACGGCGAAGGGCAGGCGTGAGAGGTCATCGGCCATCAGAGCGACATCGGCTGTCTCGAGGGCCACGTCGCTGCCAGCGCCGCCCATGGCAATGCCCACGGTGGCCGTCGCCAGTGCCGGGGCGTCGTTTACGCCATCCCCGACCATTGCCACCCGACCATATTCCCGCAAGAGCGCCTGCACGGCCGCCACCTTGTCCTCTGGGAGCAGATTGGCCCTGAAGTCGGTCAGCCCGACGGCCCTGGCGATGGCCGCTGCCACCCGTTCATTGTCACCGGTGAGCATCACCAGCGCCCGGATGCCCAGGGCCCGCAGCCGCTCGAGCGCTGCCGGGGCCTCCTCGCGGGGCCGGTCGGCCAGGCCGATGATGCCCAGGAAACGCTGTCCATCGTGTACGAGCATCGTGGTCTGCCCCT
>CAYLRT010000151.1:4085-6024 GCA_964385885.1 uncultured Anaerolineales bacterium
CCGCGCGTCAGGGTGCCGGTCTTGTCCAATGCGATGGCGTCCAGGGCACCCAGGTTCTCCAGGTGGACGCCGCCTTTGATCAGCACACCGTTGCGTGCCGCCTGGCCGATGCCAGAGAGGACCGCCGCGGGCGTGGCGATGGCCAGGGCGCACGGCGATGCGGCGACCAGGATCGTCAGCCCGCGCAGGATGCTCTCCTGCCAGGGCAGCCAGCCGAGCAGGGGGGGCACGATGATCACCAGCAACACTCCCATGAGGACCAATGGCACGAAGACCTGCTCAAAGCGGTCGGTGAACTGTTGCGTGGGCGATTTCTGCGCCTGAGCCTCCTCGACCATCTGGATGACGCGTGCCAGGGTGGTGTCCTGGGCCAGCTTCGTCACCTCGATCTCCAGTGAGCCCTCACCGTTGATGGTGCCGGCGAAGACCCCATCATTTGGCCCCTTTTCCACAGGCACGCTCTCGCCCGTAATGGGGCTCTGGTCCACGGCTGAGCGACCGCTGATGACCCGTCCATCGATGGGGATGCGCTCGCCCGGTCGGACAATGACGACGTCCCCGCGCATCAGCTCCTCGACTGCCACCTCGGTCTCACGGCCGTTCCTGCGCACCCGAGCGATCTTGGGCCTGATGTCGCCCAGGGCGTGGATGGCCCGCCGTGCACGGTCCATGGCGTAATGCTCGAGCGCGTGTCCCAGGCTGAAGAGGGCGAGGAGCAAAGCCCCTTCGGCCCACTCGCCGAGGAGCGCGGCCCCAATGGCCGCCACCACCATCAGGAAGTCGATGTCGAACCGCAGCGACAGCGCGGCCCGCAGGCCGTGGCGCGCGGGATTGTAGCCACCCGCAATATAGGCCAGGACGTAGAGCGCGATGGTCGCCGCATCGGGCAATCCCAGCAGGGTCTCGCCGATGAAGCCCAGCGCCAGGAAGAGGCCGGCGAGCAGGCTCAGGATCAGCTCCCAATTCTCCCGCAGCCATCCCTGGGGCTCCTTCTCCGCGACGGTATAGCCTAGATTGCGAATGCTTTTGACAATGGCTCGACGATTGATCCTCGTGCTGTCGTATTCGATCCACAGTCTGTCGGTACTGTAGTTGACATTCGTGCTGAGGACGCCCTCTCTGCGCCCCAGGATATGCTCGATGCTGAGAGCGCAGTCAGGACAGTCCATGCCGGCAATGCGGAAGGTCTCGTGCCGATAGCGCCTGGCGATTCGGGCCCCGGTCCGCTCGACCCGTCGTTGCACCTGGCTCGGGGAAATGATATTGGGATCGTAGTGGACGCACAGCCGTCCTTCACCATTCTCGCGTTCGATATGAACGCGCACGATGCCCTCCTGCTGTCGCAATTGCTGCTCCAGGCGGACGATACACGGATCACGCTCCTCCTCGCCCTCCGGGGCGAAGAAGGGGATCTCCAGACGGAGGATAGATTGCCCCACCTCTACATTGTCATGTCCCATACTCAATATCTCCTTGGCTTTCCGCCAGACCTCTCTCGCCTCTTGTGCGTAATATATGAGCAACTGTTCATATATGTACCAAAAAAGAGGGGAGGGTAGTCCTTCCCCTCTCGCGCTGGATCAGTCGTGCTCTACGTGCTCCAACCCCTGCCGGAACAGGTCGTGAATGTGCTCATCATCCAGGGTATAGTAGACGTGGCGTCCCTCCTTGCGGCTGCGGACCAGCCGCATCTCCCGCAGGGTGTGCAACTGATGGGAGGTGGCGGACTGGCTCATCCCCAGGCAGGCGGCAAGTTCGTGCACACACAGTTCGTTTTGGGAGAGGGCGGAGATGATGCGCACCCGCGTGGGGTCGCTGAGCGCCTTGAAGGTCTGGGCCAACCGGATGGCGGTCGCGCTATCGAGCAGCCGTTCCTGGACTCCTCGCAGGCGGACCTCATCGGTATTGTCCTGCCCGCATAGTTCTTCGGCGTTCACTT
>CAYLRT010000152.1:0-6009 GCA_964385885.1 uncultured Anaerolineales bacterium
GCCATCATGGAGTTCCATCGCTATGAGATTGAGCATGACTCATGGGGAGGTTTCCTGCCGGTACGGTCTATTGTTGCTGGTGGCTATAAGCTGGTGATCAATCTACTGCACACGGATGAGCTATATGATCTGGAGCACGACCCGGCTGAGGTCCACAATCTCATTGAAGACCCTGCCCTGGCCGAGGTCCGCAACGCGCTGCACGATCGACTTCTGGACTGGATGTATGAGAAGCGTGATCCTTTCCGCGGTCCGGTATGGGAGCGTCGTCCATGGCGCAAGAGCCGCCGTCTTCAGTGGCGGGGTCAGTTCAGACCACGTCCGGCGGATGGCTATGCCCCTGAGGTCCGTTACTATGATACGGGGATGCCTGCTCAAGGTGTCAAGGTTGAGTTCGGTTCCAAGAAGTGAGTGGAGTGAGGAGGAAGATGATGTCAGAGTCGGGGTTTGTCATCAGTGCGTTCGGTGATGAGATTGATCCGGATCTCACGAAGCAACTTGAGACGCTTGAGGCGCTGCATATTCACCATCTTGACCTGCGAGGAGCGTGGGGTAAGAACGTTCTGTACATGGAGGATGACGATCTGGAGGAGGTGCGGCGTCTATGTGCCTCCCACAAGTTCGGCGTAGCCTGTATCGGTAGCCCCATTGGAAAGTCACCCCTCATGGATCCCATTGAACAGGAGATGCGCCATCTGCGTCGCATATTCCGGGCAGGCGAGATTGTCGGCTGCCGGCGCGTCCGGATCTTCTCCTTCTACCCGCCAGACACAAGCTCGAATGCGCATTACGACCAGTATGTCCCGCGCGCCATTGAACGTCTTCAGAAACTGACGGATCTGGCGAGCCAGGAGGGCTTTATCCTGCTGCTGGAGAACGAGAAAGGGATCGTAACCGATACCCTGGCGCGTTGTAAGGCGGTGGTGGAGGCCATCGACAGTCCCCATTTGCGCTTCCTGTGGGATTCTGCCAATTTTGTCCAGGTGGGGGAATCTCAGGTGGTAGAGCGCGGCTGGCCCATGCTGGGGGCCTTCATCGGTTATGTCCATATCAAGGACGCCGTTCTCAGCGATGGCCATGTTGTGCCGGCTGGTGAGGGCGATGGGCAGATTCCGCTGTTGCTCTCCCACCTGAAGGAGCGTGGGTACCAAGGGGTTCTGGCTCTCGAACCACACCTGAAGATCGCGGGCCATAGCACCGGGTTCAGTGGGGCTGATGGTATGCGCGTTGCGGCTGCAGCGCTGCGCAAAGTCATGGCGGAAGTTGGGTGCGTGGAGCTACCGGGGCTATGAGATCAGGAAGTGTCGAGCGTGGGCAGGTCCTGGAGATAACGCTCGAGAGCGCTTTGACCTACCAGGACCCGTTCTGGGACGTGGATGTCCAGGTTGCATTCACCGGGCCCTCAGGCCAGCGGAGAATCGTCGATGCGTTTTGGGATGGGGGTAGCGTATGGCGCGTCAGGTTTGCTCCCAACGAGCCTGGTACGTGGCATTGGGTGACGGTGTGCTCGCGCTCAAACGACACCGGCCTGCACGCCCGAGAGGGAAGCTTTGAGTGCTATCCCTACGACGACTCAAATCCTCTCTACCGTCATGGTCGACTGCAATTGGCCGAAAATCGCTGTTATCTGGCGTGGGAGGATGGAACGCCGTTCTTCTGGATGGGTGACACAGCGTGGAACGGCGTGTTGCGCGCCACAGCGGAGGATTGGGATCGCTACCTCACGCAGCGGGCGGCCCAAGGGTTCACCGTGATTCAGTTCGTGTGCACTCAGTGGCGGGGGGCCACTCGAGTTCTGGGCAGTGAGCGGGCATTCAGCTTGGGCGAGCGCATCCAGCTGCATCCGGAGTTCTTCCAGCGGCGAGATGCGAAGGTGGCGGCGGTCAATGCCCACGGATTGGTGGCCGCTCCCGTGATGCTTTGGGCTTTGACCCCAGAGGATCCGGGTCAAGCCTTGCCGGAGGCGGATGCCATTCGTCTTGCTCGCTATCTGGCTGCCCGGTGGGGAGCCTATCAGGTTGTCTGGATCCTCGGTGGAGACGGACATTATTTGGGTGAGCACACCGAACGGTGGTGTCGCATCGGGCGCGCTGTGTTCGGCGGCGAGAAGGAACGTCTCGTCACGATGCACCCCTGTGGGCAGAGCTGGGTGGGTGAAGCCTTCCGCGGTGAACCCTGGTATGACATCATCGGATATCAGAGTGGTCACGGGAGCTCCGATGAGCACTTGCGTTGGTTGGTGATGGGACCTCCGGCGAGGCAATGGCGTCGAGAGCCCACGTTGCCCGTCATCAACCTGGAGCCCAATTACGAGATGCACCCGTCCTATCACGAGGCACGAGTGTTCACGGATTACGAGGTGCGCCGGGCGGCCTATTGGAGCCTGTTGGTGTCGCCAACTGCAGGTGTGACCTACGGCGTGAACCCCATCTGGGTCTGGGCCGCGCAGGAGGAGGTGCCGGAAGGCCATCAGGCCATTGGGCCTGTGGCTCCCTGGCACGTCGGGCTCGCGACGCCCGGGGTACGGAGCATACGCCTGCTGCATGAGTTCTTCGAGGCGTTGCCCTGGTGGCAATTACGACCCGCGCCTGAGATGTTGGCCGCTCAGCCTGGCCAGGAGGATCCGCGACGTTTCGTCGCCGCGGCGAAGACGGAGGATGGGCGATTGGGGGTGATCTATGTGCCCGTGGCTTCGCCGATAGTCCTGCGCCATGAGGCGATACCTGATGGTTCATATCGCTGGTTCGATCCCCGCCGGGGTGCATGGGAAGCGTCAGGTGTGCTTAGCAGCGGGAAGAACTCCTTTACCCCGCCCGGTGATGGCGATTGGCTGCTGTGCCTGGGCATGGTGGATCGACTCGGTTCCGCAAGGCAGGAGCGATGAACTGCAATAGCGGACGCCCTGTCGCAGCGTGGAGCGTGAGACAGCCCTTGGTGGCCTAGAGAGCCTGAAAGAGGTGTCGGGCTGTCGGCACCCCTTGTTGAAGGGCCGCAACGCCCATCATGGTGTGAACGTTGTAGCGGGAAGGATGGATCGTTGCGGCCCCTTCAGACTGGATGATTTACGCTTTCACATCCACCGCCCGGCCGTGTTGTGCTGAGTCCACGATCGCACAGACGACCTGGGTCTGCCTCAGGCCGTCTATGCCCGTGGGGAGAGGACCGTAGCTTGCCCAGGATGAAGGGGTGAGGGTATCCTCCAGGACGCTGTCGATGAACCCGCGGGCTACCCGCCACCAGTCCTCCGGCAGTGTCAGGGCCTCCAGCCCGTACTTCAGCTCACCTCCTCCTGCCTTGAGCGCCCCGGCTGTGGGATCGGGGCGGTGGAGCAGGGCACGGACATTGATGCCCTCCTTCAACAGATGTTCCTGGTGAGCCAGAAGATCCTTGGGTGTCATGTGATCGCTTACGTTTGCGCGCCACCCTGCCACCTCGCCAAACCCTGGCCGCTTGATATGTGTGAGTGTTCCCTCCGATCCGGAGAATGACAGCGAGAATTCGACCAGGCCGTCGATGTGCTTGATCCACTCTGCCTTGATCCGGAACCGGGCGCCGTTGTCGAAGTTCAGGAGAGCATCGTAAAGGTCAGGTGTGTATCCCAAGACCCTGCGCTGGGTGATCGCATAGACCTCCGTGACCTCCGCGCCGAGGACCCATCGCAGGTAGTCGACCACGTGGCTGAGGAGAAAGTGCGCCGGGGAGGAGCCTGCTGCCCACATCTTGCTCCTGGGTCCCCACATACGTGTGGGGACCACGATATTGTCGTCCAGGTTGATGTCCCCATAGACGATCTCACCCAGCAATCCCTGTCGAATGACGTAGTACGTTGCGCGGTCCAATGGCGAGCCTCGGTTGGAGAAATTCACGAAGATGCGTGCTCCGACACGCTCCGCAGCTTCGAGCATAACCTCTGCATCTTCCACCGTGGTGGCCATTGGTTTCTCCTGGATAATGGTGGGGACCCCCGCGTCGATGGCTGCCAGGACGGGCTCTTTGTGGAAGGGGTCAGGCGTGGCGACGGCGACTAGGTCGAGCTTCTGTTCTTTGAGCATGAGTTTGAAGTCCGTGTATGGGCTGGCCCCGACTTCGCCTGCGAGCTGATGGGCTCGCTTATCGTTGATATCGCACACGGCTGTCACTGTGACCTCTGGCTGCTGGTGCAGGAATCGGGCGTGTTGACTGCCCAGAATACCCAGACCGATAACCCCTGCTTTTAGCTGCGCTCCCATTGTTCACCTCCTCGGGCTACGTGTCCATGACAATACAGGGCCGTCTCGCCGGCCGCTCGGTAACCTGCTGCCCAAATTGTAGACCATCTGGCACGATTGCCACTTGCCGGGCTTGAGTCACGGTACATCGTACCGAAGGCGATATGGCTTTCCAAAAGAAAAGCGTGTCGAGCTGTGCCAAGCGGAGCAGGTAGCGACAGGCGTTGCCGTCCGCGACTCGTTGTATGCCGGCATTTGGTCGTAGGGCGAAATGAATGTCGCCCTGTCCTGGGCATCCTCGAGCACTTGCCGTAAGACACGGTCGCTCTGGGTGACGAGACTCTTCCCACATCAACTGCACAAGAGATCGACTCTACCCTTCGGCACGATTATCCTCTGTTCGACACAGATTCAACGCCTCGCTCAGCGGTTACCGCTCGTTGCGATGTCCTGAACTGAGGGCGGCATCAAGGAGGCGCCCGTGTCGGGCCTGTCCTACCCCAGATGCTCGCGCGCGCTGATGTTTCACATACTTACACCACACGACTATAATCGGGTAGGATCTGGTAGCGGCGTGGATATGCCCCAGGACAGCGGGGCATGGCACGGGCCGTTGGAGATGACGATCTGAACGTATGGAGGGGTGTATGGCTGATCATCCGAGTCGTGATGAACTGAGGGATGTCCGCGGACAAATGTGGAAGCACTTGACTCAGGGCATTATGCCCTTTTGGACGGCGCGCGCTGTTGACACCCGTTACGGGGGGTACCTGACGTGCTTCGACGCGGACGGTGATCTGATTGAGGAAGACACAGATAAGTACATTGTGACCCAGACCCGTCTAATTTGGGCCTTCTCGCTGTTCCACACCATAGATCCTCAGGGTACACCCTACCTGGGGTATGCGCGCCAGGGGGTGGACTTCTTCCTCAGATTTTTCTGGGACCCTGAACAGGGTGGATGGTACTGGAAGGTAGCACGTGACGGCAGTCTGGTGGATGCGGGGAAGGTCGTGTATGGTCAGAGCTTCGCGATCTACGCGCTGGCGACCTATACGCAGGCTACTGGCGATCCCCGGGGCCTGGACTACGCTGCTCGTACCTTTGACCTCCTGCAGCGCTACTGTGCTGATGTTGCGCGGGGTGGCTATTATGAGAATCTCGAGCCGGACTGGCAGCTCTCGCCTGGCGGATACTGTGCCGGTGATCGGAAATCGCTGGATATTCACATGCACCTGCTGGAGGCTTTCACAGTTCTGGCTCAAGTCTCCGGGAAAGAAGTCCATCGTCGACGGTTGGAGGAGGTGATCCAGGTGATCCTGGATCATATGATCGACTGGGAGAATGGCTGTGGCGGCAATCAGTACGATCTCGCCTTCAACCCCCTGCCTGCCATTGCGATCCGTCGTACGTGGAACGCCGACCGTGAGGGAGCCGCTGTGGAAGCCCCGCTGGATACCACCTCCTATGGCCACAACGTCGAGCTGGCATGGCTGCTGAGGCGTGCTGACGAGGTCCTGGGCAACCCGCCGGATGCTCACCGAGATCTGGTAACAAGACTCGTCGACCACGCTCTGCGCTACGGGATGGACTGGGACCGTGGTGGGGTCTATCGGGACGGCCCCCATGCCGGGCCTGCACTGGTGAGGGATAAGGAGTTCTGGCAGAACGCCGAGGTACTGGTGGGGTTCCTTGATGCCTTCGAGCTGACGGGGGACACGCGGTATTGGGAGGCGTTCAGACTGACCTGGGATTTTGTGCGGCGGTTCATGATCAACCATGACCTTGGTGAGTGGATGAC
>CAYLRT010000153.1:0-4218 GCA_964385885.1 uncultured Anaerolineales bacterium
GAGGAGGTTACACATGTTGATTGGAATCTCACCACTTCTGAGCCCGGAACTGCTGAGCGTGCTCTATCGTATGGGACACGGGGATGAGATTGTGTTGGCTGATGCTCACTTCCCTGGAGAAAGCTGCAACGCGCGGGTGATCCGAGCTGACGGATTGCGGATCGCAGACCTGCTGGATGCGATCTTGCCGCTCTTCGCCCTTGATAGCTATGTCGACAGCCCCGTGATCATGATGGCACCCGTCCCAGGGGACGAACTAGATCCATCGGTGGAGGCTCATTACCGTGAGGCAATCGATCGCTACTGGCCTGACACCCCTCCTATCGCTCGCATCGAGCGCTTCGCGTTCTATGCGCGGGCCAAAGAGGCCTTCGCGGTGGTAATGACGGGGGAGACCGCGAAGTACGGGAACATCATCCTCAAGAAGGGAGTCACACCTTGTGAGGCTTGAATGCCCGTCAGGTTATGATAAAATGCAAAACGTGGATCCACGGATTGTATTCATGGGAACGCCCGAGTTCGCGCTTCCCACTTTGGAACGTCTGATCGAGCACTATCCTGTTGTCGGTGTGGTCACACAACCTGACCGACCAGCAGGACGTGGTCGCGCACTTGTGATGCCACCGGTGAAGGAATTGGCGTTGGCAGAAGGAATCCCTGTGTATCAGCCCGAGAAGGTCCGGGCTGTGGAGGCCCTGGAACGTATCCGCGCCTGGGCGCCGGATGTGATCGTCGTCGCCGCCTATGGGCAGATCATACCCAAAGCGATACTGGACCTGCCCCCTCACGGTATCCTCAACGTCCACGCATCGCTATTGCCGCGGTGGCGGGGAGCCTCTCCAATCCAGGGAGCACTTCTGGCTGGGGACAAAGTCACCGGCGTAACTATCATCAAGCTGGACGAGGGTCTCGATACAGGCCCAATCCTGGCGCAGCGTGAGACCCCAATTGGGGCAGATGAGACTGCGGGCGAGCTGGAACGCCGGCTTGCCCGTCTGGGAGCGGATCTCCTGATGGAGGTTCTTCCTCCGTACCTGTCGGGGCAGCTGCAGCCCAGGCCGCAGCCCACGGAAGGTGTTACTGTGACCCGACGATTGAGGAAATCAGCCGCTCGATTGGACTGGCATCGCAGTGCAGTGGAGTTGCATAACCAAGTCAGAGCGTTCTCACCCGAACCAGGTGCTTATACCTTCTGGGGTAAGAAACGGCTCAAGATCCTGCGGTCCCAGATCGTGGACAGGCCTTGTTCAGGTGAAGAGCCGGGAAGAGTTGTCATGTGGCGTGATCTCCCGGCTGTGGTCACAGGCGATGGCTGCCTGGCCCTGGTACAGCTTCAGATGGCTGGAAAGCGTCCGATGGATGGCGCATCGTTTGTGCGTGGTCGACAGAGTTTTGTGGGGGCGCGGTTGAGCTCCCAGGAGCCGGGCGAGTAAGTGTCATGATATCGCCCGGTTGCCTTTGTCTGTAGACAGCTGTGGAATACTGGGCCAACGTTGGGCGTTCGTGTGTCGCAACTGATAGCATATAAGAAGA
This sequence comes from uncultured Anaerolineales bacterium, assembly GCA_964385885.1. Taxonomy (GTDB): domain Bacteria; phylum Chloroflexota; class Anaerolineae; order B4-G1; family SLSP01; genus PWVB01. Next base: position 1,534 of record CAYLRT010000153.1, read on the forward strand.
GAGAAAGGATTAAGGAGGTTACATGTCCGGACATAGCCATTGGTCTACCATTCGTCGCAAGAAAGAGGCAAATGACGCCAAGAAAGGCAAAGTTTTCACCAAGCTCGCGCGTGAGATCATCATCGCGGTCCGTGAAGGAGGAGGTGGAGACCCAGACACCAACATCCGCCTGCGGATGGTATTGGACAAAGCCCGTTCAATGGGCATGCCCAAGGATAACATTGAGCGTGCCATCCGTCGCGGCACGGGCGAGGACAAGGATGCTGTAGAGTTAGTCGAGACTACTTACGAGGGATATGGACCCAATGGGGTAGCCTTGATGATTGATGTGGTGACGGACAACCGCAACCGCACAGTCGCGGCGATCCGGCATTTACTCACTCGTGCTGGAGGCAGTCTGGCCGACCCCGGTTCAGTGGCTTGGCAGTTCACGCGTCGTGGCTTGATCAGCGTGCCGGCCAGCGTGGACTTCGAGGAACTCTTCATGGCTGCGGTCGAGGCGGGGGCCGACGATGTCGTAGAGGGGGAAGGGGAGGACAATCACGAGGTCTATACCGATCCCTCGGAGCTCCATACAGTCAGCACCAAGCTCCAAGAGATGGGAATTCCCATCGAAAGCGTCGAATTGGTGATGGTGCCCCAGAACGAAATTGCACTCGATCAGTCAGATGCTGTCAAGATCCTGAAAGTCATCGAGGGTCTCGAGGATCTGGATGATGTCCGGCGCGTCTATTCCAACCTGGAGATGACAGAGGAAGCCATCAACGCGTACGCTGCCGCAGTGGGAGACTGATGCGTGTCTTAGGGATCGACCCTGGCACTGCGATCACGGGCTATGCTGTAGTGGAAGAGCAGGAGGGGTGTCTACGACTGGTTACGATCGGTACGATCCACACGCCGTCGAAGACCCCGTTGGCTCATCGCTTGCAACAGATCTACCGTGAGCTTGTGACAGTAATCGAGGCCCAATGCCCTGCAGAAGCAGCCGTGGAGAGGCTGTTTTTCAGCCGGAACGCGCGAACCGCCATGGCTGTTGGACATGCCCGGGGTGTGGTGCTGCTGGCGCTGGCCGACGCTGGCCTCGCGATCGCTGAGTATACCCCCATGCAGGTGAAGCAAGCCGTGACCGGTTATGGCGGAGCCGATAAGTATCAAGTCCAAGAGATGGTGCGTATGTTGCTGGATCTGGAGCAAACCCCGCGACCTGATGATGCCGCAGATGCCGCCGCCGTCGCCATTTGCCACCTTCATCGGGCAAAGCTGGATGCCCTGGCCAGGTCGTGATGGTCTGAAATAGCAGATGATTGCTCGTCTCGTAGGTCAGGTCGTAGAGTCAAGAGAGGGTCAGCTCATTGTCGAGGTGGGAGGCATTGGGCTGGCTGTGTTTACTCCACTCAGCCTGCGGGTGCAAGTTGGCGAGGAGGTCGTTCTCCATACTTACCTCCACGTCCGTGAGAATGAGCTGAGCCTCTACGGTTTCGCCGATGATGATGATAAGGCGCTATTCGAAATGCTGCTGGGCGTCTCTGGCGTCGGTCCAAAGGCTGCGTTGAGCCTGATGGGAACGCTTTCCTCTGATACCCTGCGAAGGGCAATCCTGAATGGGCAACCGGAGGTGCTTGCGCGGGCCCCAGGGATCGGGAAGAAGACCGCGCAATCCATTGTTCTGCATCTCAAGGACAGGATTCGACGTCAGGTTGGGCCGGAGATCCCGGTCTCTGAAGATGACGCAGATGTTATCGCGGCTTTGACCGGGCTGGGGTTCAGCTTGGTCGAGGCACAGCGCGCGCTCCAACAGATCCCCAGGGACAGCGACTTGTCGTTGGATGAGAAAATCCGCTGGGCTCTCACGTATCTGGCTCCATAGGCCCTCAACGGGGTGTCATCGTCTCCCCTGGGTAGCTATCACGTAGGATCATGAAGAGGTCCGGTCCACTACGCCTTCTCTATGCGTTTCGTCTCTCCACCGGGGAGAGGGCTACGAGAGGGTCCTGGTCTCATTTCTTGTCCTCGTTTTTTCTCACTCTACTTGGCATCCTTGCGGTTCTGGTATCCGCATCGTGTGCCCGACGGGTCATGCCAGGTACAGTGAAGATCGCTCTGGTGGCACCGTTCGAAGGCTACTATCGCGCGACCGGCTACGATGCGATCTATGCCGCCAGGTTAGCTGTGCGCGAGATCAATAACGCTGGCGGCATCCGCGGATGGCGGCTTGAGTTGGTGGCCTATGATGACCGCGGTGAGCCAGAGCTGGCACGGCGGGCCGCGCAGAGCGTTACGATGGATCCTGAGATCCTTGTAATCCTGGGCCACTATCTGGCGCCGACCACGGCGACTGCGCGCACGATCTACACGCAGGCGCATCTTCCCTTTGTGGTCCTTGGGACGTGGACCCAGGGAGGCCCGACTGTCTGGCACCTTATGCCGTCTCCCGATGTCATGGCTGAGGCGATGATATCGACGTCGGGTACAGTGGATGGGCCGTGTCTCGTCGAAGGTGAAGGGCCTGTAGCCCAGGCTCTGCGAGAGCGCGTGCCATCCAATACCGCGGAACAGTCAGCCATGGCCTGTGTCTACAGCACAATGCCAGCGGTACAAGCCGGGGAGTGGCTTGCTACAGCGCATGCTGACGGGTGGGATGGCACGTTCATTGGGGATCTTCAGCTTGCGAACGCCTCATTCTCG
>CAYLRT010000153.1:4318-5920 GCA_964385885.1 uncultured Anaerolineales bacterium
GGTCGGCTTCAGCTAGGGGCTGAAGGTTACTGGACCCCAATGAAGCTCTATCGCTATCACTGGACAGTCGCGGACGCCCTCCCACAGCTCATGTCTCGTGACGCACCCTAGCGTATCTGCGGCGATTTTGAGATGACCAATGACAGCCCGTTGAACAGACCTGCCAGGTTCGCGCTCGTCATTCTGCTCCTGGCCTTTATGGGAGTGGTGACCCTGAATGCCTGGCTGTCGGATGACGCCTACATCACCTTTCGCACGGTCGATAATTGGCTTCATGGCTACGGGTTGACCTGGAATGTCGCAGAGCGTGTGCAGACCTACACCCATCCCCTGTGGATGTTCATCATGGCCGGCGCGTACGCCGTGACCCATGAGATCTTCTTCACCAGTCAACTCCTCTCGATCCTCCTGTCAGTGTTAGCGGTTGCCTTACTGGTATTACCGGGGCAGCGAGATCCGTTCCTGGGACTGGCATGTGTGATCACTTTGACGCTTTCAAAGGCGTTTGTGGATTTCTCTACCTCGGGTTTGGAGAATCCGCTGACCCATTTGCTACTCGCGCTGCTCCTGATGGCCTATTCAAAAGCCCCTGGTGATCCACGGCGTGTGCTGGTGGTGGGATTGCTTACGGCATTGGGGATGCTCAACCGGCTGGACACGGTGTTGCTCTTCGGCCCGACACTCCTTTGGACAGTGATCCGCTCTGGTCACTCCAAGTCCTGGTGGCTGGCCGCCCTCAGTCTGGTCCCTCTGCTGGGGTGGGAACTCTTCGCTCTCTTTTACTATGGGAGCTGGATGCCTAATACCGCACTCGCCAAGCTCAACACCGGGCTCATCCAACCCAGCGAGATCTGGCGAGAAGGCGGGCTGTACCTCTACAACTCCCTTCGGGTCGATCCGATCACGTTGGTCGCTACGGCGGTAGGGATCCTCTCAGTCGTCGTAGTGAAGGCATGGGAAGAAGTGCCCTTGATCATTGGGAGTGTACTCTATCTCCTCTACGTAGTATGGATAGGTGGAGACTTCATGAGTGGTCGCTTCCTGACCGCCCCACTGTTCCTCTCGCTGGGAGCTTTGCTGCTCGCAAACTGGCCTAAAGAGGGTCTGCAGGTGGCGAGGTGGCGTCTGGCACTGCTCCCGCTATTGCCGGCTGTGCTTGGCCTGAGTTCACCCTATAACCCGGTCAGGGCCTGGGGCGCGCAACGGGCCGACCAGGCGTCGCGTGTCTGGGTTCACGGACGCAGTATCACAGATGAGCGTGCCAACTACTACGGAAGCACCGGGTTGCTGGAGGCATTGCGCCAGGGACGAGGCAAACCGAACCACGACTGGGCTCGTGCAGGTATGGAGGCCCGTGCCAAGGGGCCCCATGTGACGGTGCAGGGATCCGTGGGCTTCTTCGGCTACTATGCCGGCCCCGAGGTGCATGTCGTGGATCTGTTGGCCCTGGGTGATCCCTTGCTGGCCCGGCTCCCCGTCACGGATCCCAATTGGCAGATTGGACACTTCGGCCGCAGGCCTCCTGCGGGTTACCTGGACACCCTGAGATCTGGACGAAATGAGATCGTTGATCCCGCATTGGCCCAATACTACGACCATCTG
>CAYLRT010000154.1:0-5832 GCA_964385885.1 uncultured Anaerolineales bacterium
ATGGCCGCAGAATAGGGCTGGCCGGCCTTAGCAGGTTTCATATTGGGAATTGCTGCCGGCAGTTTGCGCTCCTCGCGTTGAGGAGCTATGATGGCGCTGCACACGGGGGCACCTGGATGTGTGTGAGGCCTAGGGAGTTGATAGCTGGCCGTGCTCACTGTGATGATTCCTAATGGAAGGGACTCTTAATCGATGGGAGGTTTCTTGATGGACGGTCTGCATGCACTGAACTTCGGTCTGGGGAGTATTCCACTGTTGTCTGGCGCCGAGACGCGCTCGATCTCCGCGGAGAACCCGACGGGGGAGAAGGGAAACGGTGCCAAGGCCATACCGGGTCCCGATAGTCCCGCTTCGATGCTGGGGCAGGGGTGGAAGGTGCGGCCCTGCATTACATTGGAGCCCGCATCCACGACGGTGTTGGCGGACATCAAAGGCCCGGGCGTGATTCAGCACATCTGGATCACCGTAGTTCCCAAGGCGTATCGTGACACGATCTTGCGCTTCTACTGGGACGACGAGTCCTCGCCGTCAATCGAGGTGCCTTTGGGCGATTTCTTCTGCAACGGCCATGCCCTGCGCTACAACGTCAATTCGCTGCCCATTGCCGTGAATCCCTCCGGTGGTTTCAATAGTTACTGGCCTATGCCCTTCCGCCAGCATGCGCGGATCACGATCGAGAGCCAGCACAAGGAGGCGATCCCCGGTTTCTTCTATCAGATCACGTACGCCCTCACCGAAGTCCCGGAACAGGCTGCCTACCTGCACGCACAGTGGCGACGTAGCATGACGACCCGTGAGTACCCGGAGCATGTGATCCTTGATGGCGTCAAGGGACAGGGACACTATGTAGGCACATTCCTGGCCTGGACTCAGCTTTCCAACGGTTGGTGGGGAGAGGGGGAGATCAAGTTCTATATCGACGGCGATGAAGAGTTCCCTACTATCTGCGGGACTGGCACTGAGGACTATTTCTGCGGCGCCTGGGGCTTTGGTGGCGAGACATATTCCACGCCCTTCCTGGGGTATCCTCTGTACCGCAAGGAGCCGGGTGAGGTGCCTCGTCATGGACTGTATCGCTGGCATATCATGGACCCTATTCGCTTCAAGCGGGACCTGAAGGTGACGATCCAGGCGTTAGGGTGGTGGCCCAATGGCAAGTTCGAGCCATTGACCGATGACATCGCTTCGGTGGCTTATTGGTATCAGGCAGAGCCTCATGCCCCGTTCCCCCAGATGCCGCCCGTCCATGAACGGTGGTCACGCTGAGTCGACTAGGAGGCCCTGGGGCATTGAAGGCTGTGACTGGGACGGGATGGGGCGGGCTTGAGGGTGTGGCATAGGCATGGAAAGCCTTAGCACCCTGGTGCCGGTGCTGTGCTCGCTCACTCTCCTGCTGGGCTTTGGGGCGTTTGCCGTGGAAAGCCTGCGGGAGGGTGAGCGTCGCGCTGCAGTTATATCCCTGGGCATGGCAGCCCTCGGCCTTGCCCTGCTCCTTCTGGTATGGGTATTACCCCGGCCTGTCAGGTCATGGCTCTCGCTGACCCTTGGCCTCCTCTGTGTCCTCGGGGGGATTGCCTTCCTGCTGCCTGTGGGCCGGGTGGATGTGGGTAGCCGAACACCCACCGCCCGGGTGGACGAACGCGACATCGTATTTGCCCGGGCTCGACTTAAACCGGGCAGCCCTGAGTACACGGCCTACTATACAAGCCATCCTGAGCGGAAGGCCATTGATGATCAGACCCGGTCGCTGCCCGGCCTCCTTTCTCCCCAGGCGAAGTTGGCGCATCCGCTTCACTTCGCCGCTGCGGAGGCCTGCTTCACCCTTCCGGTGGCTCTGCGGGATTGGGTGGATGGGGTGGTTGCGGAGGAGCCGATCCGGGTTGAGCCAGCGGCCATGACGCGCTACGTGAAGGGCTTGGCCCGTTACCTGGGAGCCAGGACGGTAGGTGTCACGGAACTCCGCTCCTATCATGTCTACTCGCATATTGGCCGGGGCAATGGTGAGTACGGAGCGCCCATTGTGCTCGACCATCGTTACGCGATTGCCTTCACCGTGGAGATGGACTTCGCCATGATGGGGCCGGCCCCTGAGGCGCCGGAGGTTCTGGAGACCGCCAAAGAGTACTCTGAGGCCGCACAGATCGCCATACAATTGGCGGCCTTCATCCGGCAGTTGGGCTATGAGGCCCGCGCCCATATTGACGGCAACTATCGGGTGATCGCGCCCCTGGTGGCCCGCGACGCGGGTCTTGGGGAGATCGGCAGGATGGGGTTGCTCATCACACCTGAGCTTGGCCCTCGCGTACGGCTGGGAGTTGTCACCACCAATCTGCCTCTCTGTGTGGATTCGGGGGAGGCGGATCCCTCCGTCCTGGATTTCTGCACAATCTGTCGAAAATGCGCGGAAAACTGTCCCAGTCGGGCGATACCCCTGGGTGAGCGCCAGCTCATCGACGGGGCCCTGCGGTGGCGCATCGATGCCGACCGGTGCTTCCGTTACTGGAACGTGATCGGGACCGACTGTGGCCGATGCATGTCTGTCTGTCCTTACTCCCATCCTGACAGTCTCATGCACAATCTCGTCCGCTGGGCAGTACGCCATTCAGGTCTCGCGCGACGTGTGGTCCTGCGGATGGACGACCTTTTCTACGGGCGTCACCCTGCGCAGCGCAAGGCTCGCGCCTGGCTGGCCGTGGAAGCCGAGCTGCCTGGCGAGGAGGGCGGCACATGAATGCTCGATTGCCTCTCCCTGTTCTACGTGACAGGGCAGAGATGGAACCGAGGGTGTCATGATGGCTTCTGCGATACCGTTCTGGTGAAGGAGGCTTTCGCTTTTTCCAGGGAACGGTGAGGGGGAGGGCGAGGGTTTGCCATTCTGGGGTGTGGAACGTCTCCGGAAGGATCATGCAAATTCACGAATCTGGAGGACCGAGAGATGAATCATGTGGTGCATGTTGATCCTGCCCGCGTAGCAGGCGAGTTGGACCGCCATGTCTTCGGCGGCTTTGCAGAGCACCTGGGGCGTTGCGTCTACGGCGGTATCTACGATCCTGACTCTCCTCAAGCTGACGCCCGGGGCTTTCGGAAGGATGTGCTGAAAGCCCTGCGAAGGCTGCGGTTGTCAGTCATCCGCTATCCTGGGGGCAATTTCGTGTCTGGCTACCGCTGGCGCGATGGGGTGGGGCCTCTGGAGGAGCGTCCCAGTCGGCTCGAGCTGGCCTGGCACGCTGTGGAGCCCAACCACTTCGGGACCAACGAGTTCGTCACCTGGTGTCGTGCATTGGGGGCTGAGCCTTACCTGGTAGTCAATTGTGGTGACGGGGACATGCGGGAGGCTCGCGACTGGGTCGAGTACTGCAATGGCACTGCCTCCACGAGTCTGGTCAAGTTGCGCAGACAGCATGGCTTCCCAGAGCCCCACCGGGTTAAATTCTGGGGCATCGGGAACGAGGTGGACGGTCCCTGGCAGATCGGGCACAAGACGCCGCAGGAATATGCCAGGGCTTTCAAAGAGTTTGGCAAGGTGATGAAGTGGGTGGACCCGGAGATCAAGCTCCTGGCGAGTGCGACCTCGGCCTGGGATCCGAGCTTTGTCGAACGCACTCAGCTTCTGCTGGAGCAGGCGGCTGACCTCGTCGACTATATGGCGATCCACTGGTACGTTGGCAATCGCGAGGACAATTTCAACCACTACATGGCTACCTCAGAGCTGATTGAGCGTCGGTTGCACGCTTATGAGGGGCTCATCGACGCGCTGCGGCTTGCCCAGCACATCGACCGGCCAATCCCGATCGCTGTGGACGAGTGGAATGTCTGGTATCGGACTGGCGTCAGTGAGAACCTGGAGGAGATCTACAACCTTGAGGACGCCCTAGTGGTGGCACTGCAACTGAATGCGTTCGTGCGCCATGCCTCGACGGTCAAGATGGCGAACCTTGCCCAGGTGGTCAACGTCATAGCCCCGATCATGACCAGTCCTACAGGCCTCTTCCTGCAGACGATTTTCTATCCCTTTGAGCTGTACAGCCGCTTTGCTGATGAGATCGCGTTGGATCTTCACTGGGAGGGAGAGACCTTTGATGGTGGGCCGTGGGGAGCGGTGCGGGTCCTGGATGTCTCCGGTACACGGGATAGAGAGGGGCGGCATCTGTCACTCTTCCTGGTGAATCGTACAGTGGACACGGAGTCTGAGGTCACCATCAAGCTGGCGCAGGGGCACTTCGCCGGCCCGATGGAGATGCATGTGGTGAATGGGCCTGACATTAAAGCCGTGAACTCGTTCGAGGCACCTGACACAGTGGGTGTGTCCGTGGAAACTCTCCCTGAGGCCGATGGTCCGCTGTGTGAGCTTGTCTTGCCCCCTCACTCGGTCACAGTGCTTACCTGTGCCATCCGCTGATGTCTTCTGGATCGACTCCCCTCCGGGTAGGTATGAGGGGGAGGATCCATACAGAGTCTGAGGAGGAGAGTTGTGACGGATCGACGGCCCAATATTGTCTGCATCATGCCCGATGACACCGATTTCGTATGGCTTCACTGCTATGGAGGTCGGACACCGACACCCAATATCGATCGCATCGCTGAGGAGGGGACGCGTTTCGACCAGATGTACTGCTCGGCCAGTGCATGCACACCCAGCCGCTATACTTACCTCACCGGTCACTATGCGGGGCGGTGTCCCGATCCCCATTTCCTGGCCGAGAATCCCCCTGATGAGCCTTACAGTGTGGCCTGGAACACGGTGCTCAATGAGACCATGCCAAGCCTGGCCCAAACGCTGCGTGCTCATGGTTATCGGACTGGTATCGCGGGAAAATGGCATGTCGGTCGACCCAGGCGCGAGCTAGATCTACCGGAGCTACACGAGGACGATGACCCCGATGATCCCGAGGTAGACGCGAAGTTACACCTGTATCAGGCGCGGCTCCAGGAGGAAGTCCGGACGTCGGGTGGATTCGATTACGCGGCAAGCATTGTGTGGGGCAACAACGAGAGCTTTCCAGTGGCCAGACTGAGGGAACACAACCTGGAGTGGATCACCCAGGGGGCACTGGATTTCCTGGACTCTTGCAGCCCCGATGAGCCGTTCTTCCTCTATGTGACCCCGACGGCGTTTCATGGCCCGCCACACGACGGCTCGTATCTGCAGGATCCACGTTACACTCAGGGTGGCAAACTGGACCATCCCGTGGGAGGACATCCACCACGAGAGGCCATGCGGGCGCGCCTTGCGGAGCGCGGATTGCCTTTCAATCACGACACAGTGGGGATCACATGGATCGATGACCAGGTAGGGGTGATCCTCCGCAAACTCGAGCAGATGGGTGTAGCTGAGAACACGGTGGTGATCTTTAAGGTGGATCACAATACCGAACCCGGGAAGGCGACGTGTCATCAGCATGGTATTCATATCCCGTTGATCATGCGGTGGCCGGGGGTGATCCAAGCGGGTACCACCTGTGAGGCGCAGGTGCAGAACATCGACTTTGTGCCCACGGTGCTGGAGATCGCGGGGATCGAGCCGCCGGCCTCCATGCCCCTGGATGGCAAAAGTTGGGTTCCTCTGCTCAGGGGAGAGGAAGTGCGGCTCCATGAGGACCTCTTCTTTGAGTTTGGCTACGCCCGCGCTGTTCTGGCGGGACGGTGGAAGTATATCGCCTTACGTTACCCACAGCGCCTGTTGGATGCCATGGCAGCGGGGGAGCTCAAAGAGGCCCCCAACCATATCAATCAGCGCCTCCAGGGGCAGATGAACGTCGCCATTGAATGCTATCCCGCCTACTTCGACCCCGATCAACTCTTCGACGTTGAGGCGGACCCGGATGAGCAGCA
>CAYLRT010000155.1:0-5689 GCA_964385885.1 uncultured Anaerolineales bacterium
ATGACCAGCGGCACGGCCGGCCCACCGGGCCAGTGCTCCAGCTCGGGTACCGGGTCATCGAACCAGATGCTGTACAGTTCCTGGTAGGCACCAGCCTGCTCCAACGCCATCAGCGACAGGTTCACCAGGTCGCGGAACGCCGAATCGCCCTGCGGCAGCACATAGCCCACCGGGCGGTAGGTGTAGCGCTGGTCGGTCACCGCATAGCCCGTCTGCTGGAAGTGAACGAAGAGCGCCGGCCGCCGTTCGCTGAGGATGGCCACGATCTCCCCGGCATGCAGCGCCTCTACCGCGGCCTGGAACGTGGGATAGCCCTGTGTCGTCAGGCCATACCGCCGGGCCAGCTCCGGCACCGCCGCCTCGGCGCTGCTGCCCACCACCACGCCAATCGGCTGACCGTCCAGCGCCGCCAGGTCCGTAGCTGGTGCCTCCGCCAATGAGAAGAGACTCACCCCATCGTCGAGGATGGGCAGCGAGTGGTCAACCCGCAGCTCCCGCTCGCGCGACTGCGCCCAATCGCCGGCCAACAGGTCCACCTCGCCGCGCGCCAGACGCGCCAGGCCATCGGCCTCATCGGCCAGCGGCACAAAGGTGACGGCCTCGCGGCTGCCCAGCCAGAGCTCCGCCAGCCGCTGCAACAGGCGCACCTCAAACCCTGTGGGGACACCATCGGCGCGGTCGGCGCTGTAGGGCCAGCGGTCCTGAAAATACCCCAGCGCCACTGTGCCCCGCTCCCGGATGCGAGCGAATACATCCAGCGTGCTGAGCTGCGCCGGAGAGGCGTCGAGCGGCGGCACTGTGGCCGCTCCGGGCAGCGTCGCCACGGCGGGCGGCGAGGTATCGGGCAGCCAGCGGGCGTAGAGCGCGTCCCGCGTGCCGTCGTGTACCATGTCTTCAAAGGTCAGGCGCACCAGGTCGGCGAAGAAGGGGTCATTCTGGCGGAAGGCCGCGGCGAAGGGCTCGTAGGTCCAGCCACCTACGATCTGCGTGCCATCCACGGTGCGACGGGCCCGCTCCAGGCGGTGACGGTGATCGGCATAGACGTCAATCTCGCGCCCCTGCAGCGCCGCCACCACATCGAAGAAGTGATCGAAGGTCACGGTGGTGATCGAGACCGTGACCGAGCTCTCGAGCTGCCGCCGGCTGTCGGTCCAGCCCAGTACCCCCACCCGCTTGCCCTCCAGGTCGGCCAGACTCTGCACGCCGGTATCGGGGAAGGTGAGCAGCGCCATCCCGTCGTCGAAATAGGGCGGGCCGAAGTCCACCTGGGCCTCAGCCTCCTGTGTGTGCACCACCCCGGCCAACACCACGTCCACCGTGCCATCGGCCAGATGGGCCAGCGCCGTATCCGAACGCACCTGCCGGAAGCGCACCGCGTCGGGTGAGCCCAGCCAGCGCTCGGCCAGTTGATGGGCCAGGTCGATCTCCAGGCCCTCCAGTTGGCTGTCGGGCGTGACGTAGGAGAAGGGCTCCAGGTCATAGCGCACCCCCACCACCAACTCGCCCCGCGCCTCGATGCGGGCCGCGGTGGTCATCTCCGCCGGGAAGGTCGGTTCAGGGGTCGGCTGCACGAACGCGCCGGGGATCGGCGCCTCCTCGGTCGACAGGAATAACCCGGATATCTCGTCGCATCCGACCAGAAGCACCAGCAACAGCAGCAGGCTCAGATTACGATATCTCAACCTTCGTCCTCCAGACAGGGGTTCGTCCCTCAACTATACCACAAAGCCAGGGTGATGGTTCTTTCTACCGCGGAGGGCGCAAAGCTCGCAGAGAAACAGCCAAAAACCCTTCGCGCTTTTAGCGCCCTTGGCGGTTTATCCCCAGCACGGAGGACGGAGAGCCCGCGGGAAGACTAGATATACCCTCTGTGCTCTCATCGCTCTTCGCGGTTCACCTGTGGTTCATTCCCGTCGCCGAGGCCATGGAGTCCGCGCACGACGCGCTCCGGCGTGAACGGCAGACGATTGTACCAGATGCCCGTCGCCTGGCGCAGCGCGTGATGGAACGCCGAGGCCACGGCCAGGAAAGGCATCTCGCCCATCCCCCGCGCGCCCCAGGGACCGCGCGGGTCGGGGTTCTCCAGGATGATCGCCTCTACCTCTTCGGGGATATCGGCGATGGTGGGCATCAGATAGGTGCTCAGCGTGCGGGTGAGCGGCATTCCCTGCTCCACGACGAAGTGCTCCGTCATGGCCCAGCCCAGCGCCTGGACCACGCCGCCCTCGATCTGGCCCTCCACCAGGCGCGGGTTGACGGCCTGGCCCACATCGTTGGCGCACACCAACCGTGGGATGGTGCAGACGCCTGTCTGCACGTCCACGGCCACCTCCAACCCCACCGCCACGTAACCGTAGGCGAAGTTGGGATGGCCGTGGCCGGTCTCCGGGTCAAGGGGGGTGGTCTTGGGTGCCAGGTAAGTGGCCTCGGCGTAGGCCGGGCGCTCCTCCTCACGCCATTTGGTGAGTGCCGCCTTCGCCGCCTGACGGATCGCGTTGCCGATCATGAACGTCATGCGTGAGGCCGAGACCGAACCAGCGCTCTGGGTGATTGCGGTGTCCACCGGCCGCAACTCCACTCGCTCGATGGGTACGTCCAACGCCTCGGCGAACATCTGGCGCACCACCGTGCGTGTCCCCTGCCCCACGTCGGCGCTGGCGGCATAGGCGATCACACGCTCGATCTCTGCGTCACCGTGCAGCTCTACCGCTGCCCAGGCGTTCTCCTGATAGCCGAAGGAATAGCCCACGTTCTTGAACCCCAGGGCGATACCTGCCCCACGGCGGATATAGGGCGGGTCCTGGGGCCGCGCGGTCACCTGGGGGGCTGCCCATACACCGCCGGTGGGGCCGTCCTCCGCCGTCGGCATTTGACGCCAACCCATGGCCTTGGCGACGGTCAATAACGTCTGGCGCAGGCCGCGTGCGTCATCGGGCAGCGGCTTACCCCAGGGCATAGGGTCCTCCTCGCCCACCAGGTTGCGTAGCCGCAACGCCACCGGGTCCATGCCCAGGGCCTCGGCCAGTTTGTTCATCTGCGACTCGGCGATGAAGTTGCCCTGCGGGGCACCGAAGCCACGGAAGGCCCCGCCGGGGATGTTGTTGGTGTACGCCGCCAGCACGTCTGTCTTGACATTGGGAATGCGGTAGGGGCCGTTGACCGTGAGCAATACGTTGCCCATCACCTTGTTGGTGGTGTAGATATAGGCCCCTGCGTCGGCGATCACCTCCGTCTCCGCGGCCAGCAGGTCACCGTCGCGCGTGGCTGCCCAACGGGCGTGGGCAAAGAGACGATGGCGCTTATGGTGGCCCAGGATCGACTCCTCGCGGCTCCACACCACCTTGACTGGACGGCGCAATCGCAGCGCCGCCAATGCCAACACGATCTGCACCGACATATCCTCACGTCCGCCAAAGGCCCCGCCGATGGCGGGGTAGATCACCCGCACCTGATCCTCAGGCAGCGCCAGGGCGTGCGCGATCTGCGCCCGGTCCTCATGTGCCCACTGCCCTGCTACCACCACCGTCACCCGCCCGGCGTCGTCCAGATAGGCCACGCCTGCCTCGGGTTGCAGGTAGACATGCTCTTGAGCGGGTAGCTCGTAGTCCGCCTCCACCACTACGTCGGCCTGGGCGAAGGCGGCCGCTACGTCGCCACGACGGATGCGGTGACGCGAGACCAGATTGCCTTCGAAGACCAGCTCGGGATGGGCGGGCACGCCGGGATAGGGCGGGTGCAGGCGCGGCGCATCGGGCTGCAACGCCTGGCGCGGGTCCAAGACCAGCGGCAGGTCCTGGTACGTCACCTCGATCAAATTGCGGGCCCGCTCGGCGGTCTCCTCATCCTCCGCCACCACCACCGCCACCTGGTCACCCACAAAGCGCACCACGTCGGCGCCCTCCTTGCCGCTGCCCGGGCCACACAACACCGGCTGATCGGGGTACTGCAGGCCGTACTCGTTGACCGGCACATCGCGGGCGGTGAAGACCGCCACCACGCCCGGCAGCGCCTCGGCTGGACCGGTGTCAATGGCCACCACGCGGGCGTGGGGCCGTCCGGCGAACAGGATCTTCATCACCAGGCCGCCATCCAGTTGGAAGTCGCCCGGATAGAGCGCCTCGCCCGTCACCTTCTCCCGCGCCTCATAGCGCGGCAGCGGTTGTCCCACGTAGTTGGTCTTCATGCCTCACTCCTCGTCCTACCGCCCGGCCTGGATCTCCAACCGCAGGATGCGGCGCAGTACCGCCACCGTCGCGGCGTAGGTTGGGTCCATGCCGTAATACGAAAGCCGGTGTGTGCCCAGGTTGCGGCCCTTACTGATGGGGGTGTCCGATGCATAATGGAGGATCCCGATCTCAAAGGGCACCGGGTAGAGGTTCACGATCTCATCGCGCGGATAGCGTCGCGGTCGGATAAACTCGTAGAGCGCTGAGAGGTACGGCCCCGACTCCATCTCCACATCGGTGTAGCCCAGCCGCAGGAAAGCCTCCATGTAAGGCCGATTCTGCAGGAACGTCCCATGCACCGTCAGCGCTCGCTGGTTGTCCAGCACGTCGCCGTAGACCAGGTAAGGGGCCACGTCCCGCGCGGTGAGTACATTGTTGAACAGGTAGGTGTTCCTGGAGTGTTCGTCGTACACTACGTTGGGGATCAACACGTCACCAATGCGGCCGTTCAGGGTGGCTGCCTTGCCCATGATGTAGGCCCCACGCAGCTCCCCTACGTTCACGGCAATGCGCGACAGAAGATGGTAGGCGGCAAAGCCCAATGGGTAATCGATGTTAAGGATCACGGCCCGGCTCTTGCGCAGCCGCTCGAGCGGTAAGGTGTCGACCAGCCGTGCATCCAGGTCCTCGGGTCGTACCTTGGATAGCTCGATAAGCTGGACCTCGAGATCAAAGGTGTGCTGACTGGGGATGCGGGTCACGCCCCGCTCGGCCTCATAGGCCTCCCGCTCCCGCAGTAGGGCCTGCCCCTCGCCCGTCTCCAGGTATTTTTTGAGCACATAGTAGAGGAAGTTAGCCCAATTGCTGGGTACCTCACGACGCCGGATGCGTGCAGCCTCCCGCTGCAGGTCCGGGTCTGCCCCCGAGGCGACATAGGTCATCAGACGGTCCTGGTGTCGCTGGGCAAAGCCGGTCAGCATGTTGATCAGGCTGTGGGTGTTGCTGGAGACGAAGTAAGTGGGCCGCCCCGTCAGGTCGAAGGGCGCCCGCCGGTTCACACGTTCCCACCAGCGTTGGGTGGCCCGCAGGTACTCCACATAGGAGCCCGCCAGCAGGGTCACTGACATGCGCTTCCGCGCCTCTGCCACCCGTGCCAGGAAGGGCAGCAGGGCGTCCCCCCAGATCGCCTCCAGCCGTCGCCAATCGTCCTCCGACAGACGCAGTACCCTGCGTACCGTCTCACGCAGGCCCGCCTCCCAGTGCCCCACCTGCGCCGCCTGGCTCAGCCGTTGGCCCAGATCCGCTTCCAGGCCCAGCAGCGTGTGCATCTTGTTCCACTCGATCTGGAACGCCGTCAACAGCGGCACCAGATCGTCGATATCGGAGATGCTGGCGATGTAGGCCGCCAGCCGACCCTGTCCGTCGTAGAACATGCGGCGTCGCCGTGCTGGTGCTGTCACCAACGCCCAGCTCTCAACGTCAAGGTAGCCGCGCCGCTTGAAGACCTCCTGGCTCTGGCCCAG
>CAYLRT010000156.1:0-5650 GCA_964385885.1 uncultured Anaerolineales bacterium
GTTTTTTTCAGTGGAGCCATGAGACATGATCTGAGGTGAGAGACAGGGAGGTGGAAGAGGAGATGAAGGCCCAAACACTTTTCCTGGGGATCGATGTTTCGACGACCGGGGCCAAGGCACTGCTGATCGACCCCCAGGGCGAGGTCGTCAGCACGGCGACGACGGCGTTGCCTCTGTCGACCCCCCGCCCGCTGTGGTCCGAGCAGGACCCTCATGAGTGGTGGTCGGGTGTGTCGCAGAGCATCCGCCGCGCGCTGGCAGAGGCCGGGGTCGACGGCGGGGCGGTTGAGGCCGTCGGCTTGACCGGTCAGATGCACGGGCTCACCCTGCTCGACGCGCAGGGTGAGGTGCTGAGACCGGCCATTCTGTGGAACGACCAGCGCACAGGCCCGCAGTGTGATGAGATCAGGGCCCGCATGGGCAAGGCCCGGCTGATCCAGGTGACGGGAAATGACGCGATCACGGGCTTTACGGCGCCCAAGATCCTCTGGGTGCGGGAGCATGAACCGGAGGTCTACGCCCGGGTCGCTCAGATCCTCCTGCCTAAGGACTACATTCGCTATCGCCTGACCGGCACCTATGCCACCGACAAGGCCGGGGCCGCGGGTACGCTGCTCTTCGATCTGCAGGCGCGGGACTGGTCACCGGAGGTGTTGGAGGCTCTGGAGATCCCACGCGCATGGCTTCCTCCCACGTTCGAGGGGCCTGAGGTGACGGGGACCATCAGCGCCGAGGCGGCGGGGTTGACCGGCTTAAAGGCAGGGACACCGGTTATGGCTGGCGGCGGCGATCAGGCGGCCGGGGCGGTCGGCGTTGGGGCTGTGGAGCCGGGGATCGTGAGCCTGGTGCTGGGTACCTCGGGCGTCGTCTTTGCCACCACGGGCGAGCCCTTCATCGAGCCGGAGGGCAAGCTCCACGCGTTCTGTCATGCCGTGCCCGAGACGTGGCACCTGATGGGGGTGATGCTGTCCGCGGCCGGGAGCCTGCAGTGGTATAGGGATACCCTGGCCCCTGAGCAGTCCTTCGACGCCCTCCTGGCGCCCGCGGCTGAGATCCCCCCTGGGGCTGAGGGCCTGCTTTTCCTCCCCTACCTGACTGGCGAGCGTACACCCTACCCAGATCCCCTGGCGCGCGCGTGCTTTGTGGGCCTCACACTCAGACATGGGCTGCCGCACATGACGCGGGCTGTGCTGGAGGGCGTGGCCTTTGGGCTGCGAGATAGCATGGAGCTCATCAAACAGGCGGGCCTGGGGGAGATCAGGCAGATCCGTCTCTCCGGTGGGGGGGCTCGAAGTCCGCTCTGGCGGCAGATCCTGGCCGATGTTTTGAATCAGGAGCTGGTGACGGTGAACACGACGGAGGGAGCGGCCTTCGGCGCGGCGCTGCTGGCCGGTGTTGGCGCTGGCGTTTGGCCCAGCGTGCCTGAGGCCTGTCGACAGGTCGTCCAGATTGTGGATCGGGTGGTGCCTCAGGCCGATCAGGTGGCGGCCTACGAGGGGCTTTATCCCCTCTACCGTCAGCTCTATCCGGCCCTGAAGCCGACGTTCGACGCCATTGGAGCGATGACAAAATCATGAAGCATGGCCGTCACGTGGCCGAGAGGGATGGACTATGGCGGTGACGAAGTTGGGTGTTGGGCTTTACGGTATGAATGGGCATCAGATCCACGGGGCCCTGGTCGCCCATCCCAGGGCACGCTGTGTGGCGACCGCGGGGCTCGATCCCGACAGGTTGCCTGAGCCATTGCGTTCAGCACCGGACATCAGGCACTATGACTCCCTGGAGGAACTGCTCCAGGACTCACGCGTCGCGCTGGTCTCGCTGTGTTCACCCCGCCGTCGCGATCAGGCACAAGAGGCCATCCGGTGCCTGGAGGCGGGCCGGCATGTCTATGCCGAGAAACCCTGCGCGATGACCGAGGAGGCGTTGGACGGGATCATGGAGACCGCCCGGCGCACCGGGCAGGTCTTTCATGAGATGGCGGGGACGGCCTTCGAGCAGCCCTACCTGACGATGCGCGAGATTGTGCGGGCGGGCACCCTGGGCACGGTGGTGCAGGTGCTGGCCCAGAAGTCCTACCCCTATCACGACCGGCGGCCTCAGGATGAGGACATCGACGGGGGCCTCGTGCTGCAGGTTGGTGTCCACGCCCTGCGGTTCATTGAGCATGTCGCCGGGGTCAAAGTGCAAGAGATCTTCGCGGTCCAGACCCGACTGGGTAACCCTGGGTCTGGCAACCTGCGCATGGCGACGTCGATGATGATGCGGCTGGCCAACGGCGGCGTGGCCAGTGTGCTGTGCAACTATCTCAACCCGCCGGCGTTCGGACGCTGGGGCAACGAGACCCTCAGGATCTTCGGTACCGAGGGGTTCATCGAGGCTGTGGACGGGGGGACCCGCACGAGGCTGGTCCTGCGGGACGAGGACCGTGGGGCGCTGGATATCCAGGGACCCAGTCGATCCTACTTCGACATGGTGGTCGCCTCTATTCTGGATGAGGCGCCCATGCCCATGACGCTTGAGGATGAGCTGCACCCCACACGCATGGTCATCCGGGCACGTGAGGACGCCATGGCTCGTGAGGCAGGGTTACAGTCTTGAGTGCGCCGTTGAACAGGGGCCTGACGCCCCGCGAGCGTTTCCTGCGGGCCATGCACTTCATGCCCGTGGATAGGGTTCCCTTTGCTCCCGGCGGGCCCCGCGAGTCCACATTGGCCGCCTGGCACCGCCAGGGCCTGCCCGAGGGGGTCTCATGGTACGAGGCCCTGTTGGAGCACCTGGGGATGGAGCCGGAGGTCACGCGGCCCCGTGTCCGTCTGGGGGTCTCGTTCATCATGATCCCCACCTTCCAGGAGAAGGTCCTGGCCCATCGTGACGGACACTATATCGTCCAGGACTGGATGGGGGCCATCACAGAGATCTCCGACACCTACGACTACACGTATATCCGGGCTGCCAAGGATTTCGTCACCCGCAAGTGGCATCGCTTTCCCGTGGTGAGCCGAGAGGACTGGGAGAAGAAGATCAGGTGGCGCTACGATCCGCACGATCCCCAACGCTTTCCCCGGGATTTCGAGGCGCGGTGCGCTGAGCTGCGGGCGCGCGATTACGTATTGACCCTCAATTTCAATGGGCCCTTCTGGCAACTGCGTGAGTGGTGTGGCTTCGAGGGCCTGTGCCTGCTGATGATCGAGGAGCCGGAGTTCGTCGAGGAGATGGCTGAGTTCTGGACCGCTTTCGTCTCTCAGACGTTGGACCCCATTTTGCGCCTGGCGCCCCCTGATCACGTCATCATCAGCGAGGACATGGCGTACAAGTGCCACAGCATGATCTCCCCGCAGATGGTGCGGCGGTTCCTGATGCCCGCATGGCAGACCTGGATCACGGCGCTCAAGACGGCGAACCCGGAGTGCGTGGTGGAGATGGACTGCGATGGCTACATTGCTGAGCTTCTGCCCCTGTGGGTCGAGGCGGGCTTCGATGCCTGCTCACCGGTGGAGGTAGCTGCCGGCAACGACATCGTCGCCTACCGCAGGCGTTATGGCCGGGCGATGGCCTTCCGAGGGGGGATCGACAAGCGGGCCCTGGCGAAGGGCGGCGAGGTCATGCGACGAGAGGTGTTGCGGGTGGTGCCGCCTCTGTTGGAGGAGGGCGGGTTCATCCCGGGGTGTGATCATGGTGTACCGCCTGATATCTCCTGGCCCAATTTTGTGGCCTACGCGCGTCTGCTGGCCCGCCTTACCGGGTGGCTTTCGGCATGGACGGGGGCTGAGGACACTCCCCGTCATCTCGCCTGACCGGAGCGCGTGTTCCCACGGGGACCGATCGGACCCTGGTGGTTGACGTGACCATGTTGGGAGGTCTGACATGTTGAAGGGTCTCTATCTGCTGGACCCCAGTGCCTTTGACAGGATCTATGGGGAGGCCGAGCGTGCGGCCATCGCAGAGCTCGTCGATATCTACGCCCCCTTGCAGACGGCCGAGAGCATTGCGGCCCAGCCGGAGGTGTTGGGGGATGCGGAGGTCATCTTCTCGGGTTGGGGGATGGCCAAGATGGACGAGCCATTCCTCGCTGCGGCGCCCAGGCTGCGGATCGTGTTCTACGGGGCGGGCTCCATTCGTTACTTCGTCACTGAGGCCTCCTGGGATCGTGGCGTCCGTGTCACCAGCGCCTACGCAGCCAACGCGGTGCCTGTGTCGGAGTACACGTTGTCACAGATCCTCTTCGGCCTGAAACGGGGCTGGTATCACGCCCTGACCATCAAACAGAGGCGCGCGTGGATGCGACCGGCCGATGTGCCGGGGGCCTACGGGAGCACAGTGGGGATCATCTCTCTGGGCATGGTCGGTCGGCTGGTGGTGAAACGCCTCAAGCCTTTTGATGTCCATATCCTGGCCTATGACCCCTATGTCAACCCTGAGGAGGCTGCGAAGCTGGGCGTCGAACTCTGCAGCCTGGAGGAGATCTTCCGTCGAGCCGATGTGGTGTCCCTTCATACCCCCAAGCTCCCCGAGACTCTGGGTATGATCCGTGGCAGTCACTTCGCGGCGATGAAGCCGGGTGCTACATTCATCAACACGGCCCGTGGGGCTGTCGTCCGTGAGGACGAGATGATCGAGGTCCTGCGGGACAGGCCCGATCTCTATGCGATTCTGGACGTGACGGATCCCGAGCCCCCGGTGCCCGACTCCCCGCTTTACACGCTCCCCAATGTGGTGTTGACGCCGCACATTGCGGGGTCGCTGGGGCCGGAGTGTCGTCGCATGGGCCGCACTATGGTCGAGGAGTTGCAGCGCTACGTGGCAGGCCGCCCCCTCAAGTGGGAGATCAGCCGCGAGCGGGCCAGGATCCTGGCCTGAGCCACGCGCCAGAGGGTGGGATGGATTCCGCGATCAGGAAGCGACGAAACTGGGGAGAGGTAAGGCGATGAGATTCTCTGACAGCCTGGCATACGAGGTGCGGCTTGAGCGCATGCGTCCGGAGCAGATCGTGGCTGCAAGGCAGCGTCAACCGGCGATCTATGTACCCTTTGGCTCCATTGAGTGGCACGGCTACCACAATCCGGTCGGGTTGGATGCGCTGAAGGCCCATGAGCAACTGGTGGGGCTGGCGACGCGTGTGGGAGGCGTGGTGTATCCGCCTGTCTTCTTTGGGGCCGGTGGGGGTCATACGGCCTGGCCCGCCTCGTACATGGTCGAGGCCGAGCCTATGGTGGGGCTGGTGAAGGACCTCCTGCAGCGGTTCGAGCAGGATGGGTATCGGAAGGCTGTCCTGCTTTCCGGCCATTATCCCAACCGGCCTGAGTATCTTGACGCGGCCGTGGCGGCCTACGTGGAGGGCGGCGGGACCATGGCGGTGCTGTCGCTGATCGAGAACGAGATCCCGGATGGCGTTGGTGATCATGCCGCTGCCATCGAGACGTCGTTTATGCTCTACCTCTACCCCGAGCTGGTCGATCTGGCCCGGTTGCAGCGAGGCCCTGCGCATGATGTGGACACCTCGGAGACGATCCACAACTGGATGGGCGCGGAGTATGAGGGCCATCCCTGCTATGGCCTGGTGGGCATGGATCCCCGGGCTCACGCCTCATCCCAGTTGGGCGAGCGGGCTACGGAGCGGTTGCTGGGCTATCTGGCCGAATGGGTCCAG
>CAYLRT010000157.1:0-5632 GCA_964385885.1 uncultured Anaerolineales bacterium
CAGCCACCCCTTCCCAGGGGCTAAAGGCCTGTCCGAACAGGCGCGCCTTATGAGGCGCGAGAGGTTGTCTCGAAGCATCCCCTATGCCTCTGGCTTGTCGAGATCTGTTGACTGTAGCCGGGCGCACCTTGCCGAGGGCGGGGATTGGGCAGAAGGCCCACTGACGAGCTATGGTTTCGGCTTCGGTGACCTGTGGCCAAGAGCCTTTGCCAACTTGCCCCCATCCTAGCATACACCCGACGCGACGTGGTCGGTTGCTGTCCCTCCTGAAAGGTGGCATAATCTAATCGAACGATTGGTGAGGCATGGCTGGGTGCCAATTTGCGGCGATGCCGCGGGCGTATCTACCAATGGGAGAGGAGAAACTGGTGGCAGACATTCGGTCACAGCGTGAACTTCACGGGCCTTCGCCTCTGCTGGATGAGCAAGGGAATCTGGTCCAGGTGGGCTGGGCGCGCCAGCCGGTGCTGGACTGCAACCTGGAGGCCGCCCGCTTCTACCGATTCCGTTTCCTCCAACGCTTTCGCATTAAGCGCTGGGACTACTACGGCCTGACCACTCCTACCCACTTCTACTCCTTCACCCTGGCTGACCTGGGCTATGCCGGGCAGGTTTTCGCCTATGTGGTCGATCTGGAGGCCAAGACGTACCACGAACAGACCCTGACGATCCCCCTGGCGCGTGGCATCACATTGCCGCGCAATAGCACCGAGGGAAGCAGCCACTTTGAGGGCCAGGGGGTTCGGTTCCTCTTCCAGGCGGATCCGGAGGACCGACGGATCTCGGTGGCGTGGCCCGGTTTTGAGGGCAAGGGGCTGCGGGGCGAGGTCCGGCTGCACCTGCCCGCCGACCACGAATCCATGGTTATCGTGATCCCCATCGCCGGCAAGCGGTTCTACTACAACCGCAAGGTCAACTGCCTCCCGGCGGAAGGCTGGATCGAGTACGGCGGGGAGCGGACAGATATCCGCCCCACCCAGAGCCTCGGCAATCTGGACTGGGGACGCGGGGTGTGGGAATATCGCTCCTTCTGGGTGTGGGCCAGTGCCTCCGGCTTCCTCCTGGATGGGCGGCGCATCGGGCTGAACCTGGGCTTCGGCTTTGGGGACACCTCTGCCGCCACGGAGAATGCGGTGATCCTGGAGGGGCGAATCCACAAACTTGGGCAGGTCGATTTCACCTACGATTCCAGCGACTTCATGCGACCCTGGCGGATGGTCTCCCCAGACGGGCGCCTGGACCTGCAATTCGTTCCCTCTCTGGAGCGGGTTGCCGCTACGAACCTGCTTGTCATCGCCAGCGAGGTCCACCAGATGTTCGGCCGCTACTACGGCACAGCCCGCACCGACGACGGTGAGGTGCTCCATCTTGACGGGGTGCTCGGCTTCGCCGAGGAGCACCACGCCCGCTGGTAGGCAGGGGAGCAGCTTCCAGACCCGCGCAGGCGGGTTTCGCACCCGTGGCGGGGCCGACCTGGGCGATCGGCTGGTGGTCTATTGTGAAGGCACGCAAGAGCAAGAGGAAGAGCCAGGTACAGGGATCAGGTCTGTGACCTGGTCAAGACCCTCAGCCGGCCAGGCGCGCCAGCAGCGGCGGCAGTAGCGCCTGCCAGTCGTACGCCTGTGCGAAGGCCAGCGCCCGCTCGCCCCATGCCTTGCGCTCGGCAGGCTCACGTGCCAGGCGGATGCAGGCCTCCGCGAAGGCGGTGGGGGTATCGGCCAGCACCATGGCCCGCTCCGGGGCCTCGAAGCCCTCGGCGGCCAGGCGCGTGGCGACGACGGCCTTGCCCATGGCCGTCGATTCCAGCAGCTTGAGCCGTGAGCCGCCGCCTACCAACAGCGGCGCGATGTACACCGTGGCAGCGCGGATGAAGGGCCGCACGTCGGGTACCGTGCCGGTGATCACCACGCCCGGGACAGCGCGCAGCCGCTCCAGGCGCCGGTGGGGCCGCCGCCCCACCAGGTAGCAATGGGCCGTGGGCAGGGCCGCCCGCACCTGGGGCCACACCCGATCCACAAACCACAGTACCCCATCGACGTTAGGTCGGAAATCCATGGTGCCGGTGAAGACGAAGGAGGGACTCTCCAGCGAGGCCACCGTCTCGAACGCCGCGTAGGCGTCCACATCAATGCCGTTGGGCACCACCAATGGCGCCAGCCCTGGCACGATGGCCCGCAGCGCTGCCGCATCCAGCGTCGACACGGCCACCACCAGATCGGCGGCCCGGCAGACCTGCGCCTCGTAGCGCCGCAGCCGTCGCCACTGGACCGCGGAGTAGAGTGCGCCGATCCACCGTTTGGGCCGACGCCAGTCGGCCCGCGCCGCGCGGCGCTGCAGCACATACTCGCAGTTGTGATCGTCAAAGACCACGCGCGGCCGGTTGTCGCCCAGCACCCACACCTGCGCCAAGTAGGGGGCCAGCTCCAGCCCCTCCACCAACACCCAGTCGAAGGTGTCGGTGTGTAGCCAGGACGCCAGCTGGTCAGCAAAGGCCCGCGCATACAGGCGCCGCACCAGGTCGGGCTGACGGCTGAGGAGCAGATCGTGCAGCCGCTGGCGCAGGGTGCGCACAGGCTGCGGCACCAGGGCGCTCTGCTCCAGATAGTGCGCCAGCGTTGGGGGTACCTCACGGGCTTGATCCGGCGCGACGAAGCTGAGCAGAGAGACCCGATGGTGCGCGGCCAACCCCCTGAGCAGCCCCCAGTTCCTGAGGGCCGTGCCCTGCCGCGGTGGATAGGGCACCTGGGGGGTGAGCATCAGGATTGAGGCCATGGCGCTTCCTTACTTCAGGCGCAGCCGGGCCATCACCGTGCCCACGGCCAGGCCCACGTGCAGACACCAGATGAGCAGTCCCTGCAGGCCCCACCATCCCGCCTGGGTGCCCCCGAGTAGCCGGAGCATCGTGAGGCCCAGCACCGGCAGGGCTCCTACGACAAGCCCGCCCGCGACGATCCACCACAGGTAGCGGCCATAGCGGCGCCCCACCAGGCGCCAGACCAGCTCGGCCAGCAGCGTGCCCGCCAGGGGGGAAAGGAAGAGGATGAACCACCAACTTCCCAACAGCGGTAGAATGCTGGCCATTCCGCCGCCGACCAGCGAGACGACGCTGGCGATCACATAGTCTGTTGCCCTGGCCTGCTCGAAGCGCGCCTGGCGTCCCCGATAACAATCGGGGCAGAGATAGCCCACGGGGGTACGATGGGCACAACGGGTGCAGATAGGTGTGCCGCACTGGTAACAGCGCAGCGCCGTCTCCACCTTGGGATGCCAGTGGCAGTAGAGGGGGGCCTCATCCTCAACGGGGGGCTCAGATGTGGGCGGAAGGGTCACAGGTGCCTCCTAAGAAGTCGCCGAATCCATCCCCGGCGCGCGCTCAGCCAGACCGTTTCCCATCACCGTTGCGGGGGGTCAGCCGCTCGACCAGGGTGGCGTAGAAGTCGTGGGGATGCCGCAGGCGCCAGAAACGGGCGCACATCTCGCTCCGCGCCACACGGATAAGATCGCCGTCCAGCAGCTCCCCCTCCATCCGGCCATCCACCGACAGCATGCCGGGGAGCTGGGTTTCGATGCGTACCTCCACCACGGCGCTGGCCGCCAGCACCAGGGGACGCTCCAGGCTCAGGTGCGGCGCGGCGGGCACCAGCACGATATTCTCCAGCCAGGGCGGCAGGATGGGTCCCCCAGCCGCGTAGGCGTAGGCCGTGGAGCCGGTGGGCGTGGCCAGGATCAGGCCGTCGGCCACGTAGCGCGTCAGCGGTGTGCCGTCCACCGAGGTGTGCAGGCGCACGGTGCGCGCCAGGGCTCCGCGGCTGATGACCGCATCGTTAAGTGCATGTTCGCGGGCCAGCAACGTGTCCTCGCGCCACAGAGCCACCGAGAGCATCATCCGCTCCTCGATCACCCCTTCGCAGGCCAGGACCCGCGTGAGGGTCTCCTGCCATGCCTGGGGCAGGGACTCGGTGAGGAAACCCACGCGCCCCAGGTTGATGCCCAGGATGGGGATGCCGGCTGGCGCAGCGGCGCGGGCCACACGCAGGATAGTGCCGTCGCCGCCCAGGGTCACGATCAGGTCCGCCGGCCCGGGCAGCGTCAGGCGGTCAGCTACCGGGCAGCGCCACGTACTGACGCCGCGAGCGTCGAGCCAGCCGGCGATGGTCTCGGCCAGCTCCAAGGCACCGACGCGGGCGTTGTAGACGAGTCCTACGGTGTGCACCTGGGGTGGATCTAACAGGCTCACGGTTGCCGTCCTGCCTCCACAGGTGGCCTCAAGGGGTCAGGATGGCCCGCAACCGGGCGTCCAGGTCGGCTGTAGCCACCCGGCTCTGCTCCCCGGCGGCCATGTCGCGCACCGTCACCTGCCCCTGGGCCAACTCATCCTCGCCAATGATCACCGCCACCCGGGCCTGGCGGCGGTTGGCCTGACGCAACTGGGCGCGCAGGCTGCCGCCCATGGCGATCTGCACGCCCCAGCCCGCGCGGCGCAGGTCCACCAGCAGTTGGACCGCGAAGTCGCGGGCGGCGTCGCCCATGAACGCCAGGAAGATCTCAGGCCGGGGCAGGGGCGGCACGGCGATCCCTTGCGTCTTCATCACCATGACGGCCCGCTCCATCCCCGCCGCAAAGCCCACGCCGGGCGTAGGCGGGCCGCCCAACACCTCGGCCAGGCCGTCGTAGCGGCCGCCGCCACACACCGCCGCCTGCGCCCCGATGCCCTGCGCCCACACCTCGAAGACCGTCTTGGTGTAGTAATCCAGGCCGCGCACCAGGCGATGGTTCAGGGTGTAGGGGCGCTCCAGGGCGTCCAGATACCCGCGCAGGGTGGCGAAGTGCTGCGCACACTCATCGCACAGATAGTCCGTGATCTGTGGCGCACTGGCGATCACCGGCTGGCACTGGGACTGCTTGCAGTCCAGCACACGCAACGGGTTCTGGTCGATACGGCGCCGGCAGTCGTCGCACACCTGGTCCAGGTGCTGGCGGTAGTGCGCCTGGAGCGCGGCAATGTAGCCTGGTCGACAGCGGGGGCAGCCGGTGGAGTTGAGCTGGAAGGAGAGGGCCTCGAACCCCAACGTTTCATAGATATCCCAGGCCAGCAGCATCACCTCCAGGTCGGCCAGCGGGTCCTGCACGCCCAGGATCTCGGCGTTGAACTGGTGGAACTGGCGGTAGCGGCCGGCCTGCGGCTCCTCATAACGGAAGGCCGGCCCCATGGAGAAGAGCTTCACCGGCTTGGGCTGCACATGGAATCCGTTCTCGATGTAGGCCCGCACCACGCCCGCCGTGAACTCGGGGCGCAGCGTCAGGTCGCGTCCGCCCTTGTCCTTGAAGGAGTACATCTCCTTCTCCACGATGTCGGTCCCCGCCCCCACGCCACGGGCGAAGAGCTCGGTGGCCTCGAAGATGGGGATGTCGATGCGCTCGAAGCCGTAGCGCCAGGCCAGGTCGGACACCACGTGCCGGAAATGCTCCCAGTAGGGCTGATCGGCCGGCAGGATATCCTGCGTGCCCTTGGGTCGTGTATGGTGTAATCCAGCCATAGATAGGGTCTCGCCTTCCTTGCGATATAGTGATACGTCACGATGCCGTGACACGTCAGCAGGCAAGCTGACCTTGGGAAAAGCTGCACGGCGTT
>CAYLRT010000158.1:0-5610 GCA_964385885.1 uncultured Anaerolineales bacterium
AGCCTGGTTCGTGTTGCACTCAGCCTGCTGGCCCTCGCGATCCTGTTCCAACAGGTCGGGGGCCAGCAGGTGTGGCAGACGTTGCAGCGGGCCGATCTGCGTCAGTTGGGAGCTGCATGGCTGCTGTTCCTGGTGGGCATCGTTATCCGTGTGTTCCGCTGGCGGGTGCTGCTCCTTGGATTGGGGGAGCGCCCGCCATTTTGGCTGCTTCTCAAGCTCTATCTGGTGGGCGGGTTCTTCAACGCCTTTCTGCCCACCGGATTCGGCGGTGACGTTGTACGCGTGCTGGAGTTGGGGCATGGGGGAAGCGGTCGCTCAGCCGCCCTCGGCACTGTGTTGGTCGACCGGCTGACAGGGATCCTTTCGCTGATGGGCATAGGATTGATCGTCGTGCCCTTCGCCAGGGAGCTCAGCCCCTGGCTGCGATGGGCGTTCGTCGTGATGGCCGGAGGAGGGCTGGCCGCAGGTGGATTGCTGCTGGACGGGCGTATCCTGCGGCGCCTGACGGCTTGGCTACCGGAGAGCATCTCCCTGACCGGGGATGGCAAACTGGCCTCAGTGTACGCGGCGGTCACCGGAAGCGGCCCGAAGGCCGTGGCTGGTGCGTTGGTGCTTTCGACCGTCTTCAATCTTCTCAACGTGGTCGTCTATTGGCTCTGCGCTTGTGCTGTCGGTATCAAGCTGCCACTGGCCTTCTACTTCGTTGTTGTACCCCTGCTCTCACTCTCACTGCTGCTCCCCATCTCTGTGGGAGGGCTGGGAGCGAGAGACTGGGTCGCCCAATTGCTGTTGGCCCCTACGGCGGTCGCCCAACCAACTACAGCGGCCTGGACACTGCTGGTCTGGGCTGTGACAGCCGCCGCGGGGCTGATAGGCGGCATCCTCTACCTCTACGAAGGCTTATCCAGCTTGCTCCGTAGCTCTGACTGAAGCCGGACGGCCTTCGAGACGGCCCCCCGCGGTGCCCCAGGCAGTACGATCGCCTGCCCGCTGGAGCCATTCTGGGCTGCACCATGCTTGCCCTGCCCAGTTTCCTGATGTAGGATCTTTCGTATGAGCATGAGCATGAACCGACGCCAGCGTCTCATGGCCACCCTGCGCGGCGAGCCCGTCGACCGTCCCGCAGTCAGCTTCTACGAGATCGGCGGCTGGATCCTTGACCCCGATGATCCTGATCCCTTTAACGTGTATAACGGACCTGGCTGGCGTGAACTCATTCAATTGGCGGAAAGCGCCACTGACTTGATCCGCATGGTGACCCCTGAAGCCCATCCCACGTCGGACAATCCGGTAGATACGATCAGACATATCGAGACCATTGACCAGGAGGACAAACGGTTCACACGGACTGTTCTGCAAGTGGGAAACAAGACCTTAAGCTCAACCACGCGGCGCGATAGAGACGTCGCTACCTCCTGGACCATTGAGCCTTTACTGAAAGGGCCCGAGGATCTGGATCTCTACCTGTCACTGCCCGCAGAGTTCTTCGCATACACTTATGACGTGGTGCCGCTGCAGAAGGCTGAGGAGGCCCTGGGCGACGCAGGCATCGTCATGGTGGACGTGGCGGATCCTCTGTGCCGCGCGGCCTCCCTTTTCGATCTCGAGACGTACACTATCGTTGCGCTGACAGAACCTCTTCGCTTCCACGCACTCCTTGAGAAACTGGCGGTTTCCACG
Source organism: uncultured Anaerolineales bacterium (assembly GCA_964385885.1). GTDB lineage: Bacteria > Chloroflexota > Anaerolineae > B4-G1 > SLSP01 > PWVB01. The sequence continues at coordinate 1,681 of CAYLRT010000158.1, forward strand.
TATGCTATGGTCACCGCTGTATGCGAGCGCTTTCCAGGACGCCTGTGGCGCATCGTAGGCTCTGAGTACGCCTCAGATCCGCTACTGCCTCCCCGTCTCTATCGTGAATACGAGGTCCGGTATACTCAGCCGATCGTGACCACCATTCAACAGTCGGGAGGATTCGCCCGTCTACACTCTCACGGGCGGCTGCGTCGGATACTCTCGGATATTGCTGAGATGGGACCTGACGGTCTGGATCCTATTGAGCCTCCACCGCAAGGCGATATGACGTTGCAGGAGGTGGGAGCCAGGATAGGGTCACAGACTGTCCTCTTTGGGAATATCGAGGTCTCCGAGTTGCAGCAGATGGCGCCAGAGGCATTCGAGATGCGCGTGCGTAAGGCAGTGCGGCAAGGATTTGCCCGAGACAGACGCGGCTTTGTGCTGATGCCTACCTCATGTCCCTACGGACGTACTGTCTCTAAACGTCTCCTTCAGAACTACGAGACAATGGTACGGGTTGTGGAAGCCTGGCGGGTATGAAACCGGGGAGGTCAGATCTGTGGAACACTATCTTGAACCCTCACGTTCGATTCCTATCATCCGCAACGTGGATGTCCTTGTGGTGGGCGGAGGGCCCGCCGGATTGGCCGCCGCCATCGCGGCAGCGCGCCAGGGTGGGCGCACTGTCCTAGTCGAGCGCTTCGGCTATCTGGGTGGGACGGCGACCGCTTCCCTGATGGCCTGCATCAACGGCTTCCGCAACCAGGTTGAGCCCGACGAAACACAGACTGTACGTGGCATCGCAGAGGAGATCGTCCTGGCGCTGAAAGCGATGGGAGGGTTGGGACAAAGCCCGTATCCCCAGAAACCCTATCCCACAACCCCGGGCAACCTGGCCTACAGCTATGCCATCGATACCGAGAAGTTCAAGTTCGTGGTGCTGAAGATGTGTGTCGATGCAGGTGTGGAGCTGCTCCTTCACACTTGGTTTGCAGCGCCCATCATGGATGGGAGTAAGGTGATCGGCATCATTGTGGAGAACAAATCGGGGCGGCAGGCCCTGCTTGGGAAGGTGACGATCGACGCTACAGGGGATGCCGATGTGGCAGCCAGAGCTGGGGCGCCATTTTGGCAGACCACCCATGACGAGGCACCTCGCCTCAACGATACGCTGATGTATCGTATCGCATTTGGACAACAGCGCCCTCCAGCGCCTTTTGCCTGCGACTTCGGAGGCAACGCTGTGGTTTGGGGACCTGGCGTAGGGCCTATCAACGGTGTTGACGCGGAAGAGCTATCCCGTGGGGAAGTCGAGGCCCGCCTACGAGTATTCGAGGACCTCGCCGAGAAGCAGACACAGCACCCTGAGTTGCGAGAGGCCCGGGTTATCGAGACACCTCCGCTCTTGGGAATTCGACAGACACGCTTCATTGAAGGCGAGTACAGGCTGACCGCCGAAGATGCACTCGAAGGGCGACGCTTCGAAGATGTTGTGGCTATCAGCTCCTGTCCGATTATCCATTACTATGGGTACCGTCGGTATCTGGAGCATGAGGGGTACGACATCCCATATCGTTGTCTCATCCCCAAACAACTCGATGGTCTACTTGTCGCAGGCCGCGCTATCTCCAGTGAACAGCCTCCCTATGAATCGCATCGGGCGATGGTGCCCATCATGGCGATAGGCCAGGCGGCTGGTGTGGCGGCAGCGCTGGCAGCGGAAGCAGGCATCGAGGTAAGGCAATTGGAGGTGACGGCTCTGCAAAGGGGGCTTATCAAACAGGGGGCAGAACTCCGCAAGTCTGTGTAAGACCATAGGTTTTCTCCTGACGGATCTTCATTACCATGTCATCAGCAGAGGAGGGACGTGATGACAGCATCCAGGGCAGAAACAGTTATTCGTGAATTATTGGAAGGCACTGGTATCGAGATCAATGGCAGCAACCCTTGGGATCTCCAGGTGCACGACGACCGGTTGTACGAGCGTGTGCTGCGAGAGGTTGAGCTCGGGTTCGGCGAGGCCTATATGGATGGGTGGTGGGACTGTGAGGCGATCGACGAGCTGATCACCCGCATCCTCCTGGCTGATCTGCCGTCGAAGCTGAAAGGCAATTGGCGGCTCATGCTTCACGCATTGCAGGCCCGTCTCTTCAACCTGCAGTCCAGGCGGCGTGCCTTCCAGATCGGAGAACGACACTACGACCTGGGCAATGACCTGTATCAGGCCATGCTGGACAAACGCATGAACTACACCTGTGCCTACTGGAAGGAAGGTGTCACGACACTGGATGAAGCGCAAGAGGCCAAGCTAGAGCTGGTCTGCCAGAAGATCGGCCTGGAGCCGGGCATGCACGTGTTGGACATTGGTTGTGGCTGGGGATGCTTCGCGAAGTACGCTGCGGAGAAGTACGGCGTGCGCGTGACCGGCGTGACGGTATCCAAGGAACAGGTCAAGCTGGGCATGGAGATGTGCAAGGGGCTGCCAGTAGAGCTCAAGCTGCAGGACTATCGTGACGTCACTGGCGTGTACGACCGTGTGATATCCATTGGTGTGATGGAGCACGTGGGCTACAAGAACTACCGAACTTACATGGAAGTCGCCGATCGTACGCTAAAGGACGGTGGCATCGCTTTCATCCACACAATCGGCGGCAATATCAGTAGCACGAAGGCCAACGCCTGGACCACCAAGTACATCTTCCCCAATGGCATGTTGCCCTCGATCGCTCAGCTCAGTAAGGCGATGGAGGGGATCTTCGTGATCGAGGACTTGCACAACATCGGCCCGCACTACGACAAGACGCTGATGGCCTGGCACGCGAATTTCGAGGCCGCGTGGCCTGAGCTCAAGAAGAAGTACGATGAGCGTTTCTATCGCATGTGGCGCTACTATCTGTTGAGCAGCGCTGGCGGATTCCGTGCGCGTCAGTCTCAGCTCTGGCAGTTCGTGATGACCAGGCCTGGGACTCCCCAGCCCAACTGCCGGGTCTGCTAGGGCGATCTATGATCCGCAACGACGTAGTTATCGTGGGCGGTGGCCCAGCCGGCTCAGCGTGTGCCTGGGCATTGCGGAAACACGGGGTACAGACCATTGTACTGGACCGCGAGCCTTTCCCCAGGCTTAAGCTGTGCGCCGGATGGGTCACCCCCCGCGTGTGGCAGCATCTGGGGGTCCGGCAGGCCTCTTATCCCTATGGGCTTACGACCCTTGGCCGACTGCGGGTGTCAGTGCGGGGACGGGCGTTGGAGATCCGAGCCCGCCAGCAGGCTATCCGGCGTGTGGAGTTCGATCACTGGCTGCTGCAGCGCGCTGGGGTACCTGTGGCACTTCACCAGGTCCGGAGCATCGTAGAACGGGATGGCGGGTACCTGGTCGACGGCACCTACTGGGGAAAGTACCTGGTGGGCGCGGGTGGCACGCACTGTCCTGTGGCCCGTACCTTCTTCAACGAGGTCAACCCCCGCAGCGAACGGGCTTTGATCGTGACGCTCGAAGAGGAGTTCCCCTACAGGGTCCGCAATGATGCCTGCCATCTGTGGTTCTTCGGGGATGGACTCCCCGGGTACGCATGGTACGTACCCAAGGCTGGCGGCTATGTCAATGTGGGGGTCGGCGGCAAAGCGGCCCGGCTTCGCGCCCGCGATGATACCATCCGCCGGCACTGGGAGCTCCTTGTGGTGCGACTCGAGGCCCTTAATCTCGTCCGTGGCTATCGATTCCGCCCTCGGGGCCATGCCTATTATCTGCGGGAGGCCAGGCGTACCCTCAGACGAGACAACGCGATGGTCATCGGCGACGCTGCAGGTCTGGCCACCATGGACATGGGGGAAGGTATTGAGCCCGCTATCATGAGCGGGCTTCTGGCGGCTGAAGCCATCGTCCATAATAAAGACATCGACGTGAGCAAGCTGCGACGGTGGTCACAGCCGTTCCCAATTGGTCCT
>CAYLRT010000159.1:0-5541 GCA_964385885.1 uncultured Anaerolineales bacterium
CACCAAACGTTTGAGGGTCCACAGGATCAGGGGGTACCAGATAAAGGCGTAGAATTCCGAGAGCGAGTCCCCTCGCACATAGACGTTGACCATGTGGAAAGGGGCAAAGGTGTAGGCCAGACTAGCCATAACGGCCGCTGTGCGACTGTGAAAGACCGTGTGAGTCCACAGAAGCATGGTCAATGCCGCCGCCAGAAAACCGAGGGTCTGGGTGATCTGAATGGCAGACAGTGGGTTAACCCCTAGGCTTACCAGTGTGCCGGAGATGTAGTAGGGCAGGGCTGCGTAGTGATTGAAGAAAGGATAGCCAAGGTCGTACGCGGCGTGGGCCATCCACCGCACAGGGAAGGTGCCTTGACGTAGACTGTCAGCCATCTCCATGGTGCGCTGCAGCAGAAATGGACTGTCACCACCTCCCCGCGTGTTGACGATGCCGGGGCCCCACAGTGGGGCCGCCGCCAACAGCGCGCCAAGTAACACGAGCATGATGGCGTAGGCTGGGGGGCTCCCGGTTCTCGTTTTTGAGGTCTGTGTGTGCAGTGTGGTCATGGTTCAGCCAGGATCACGGGGATATGGGCCGCGTCGGCGATAGGCTGTCCGGCGCTATCGACGACGGTAAGCCCCTTGCCGCTTTGAGTGTCGTAGAGGCCTATGCGTAAACTGTCCTGTCCTGTCTGGGGACGGACGTTGGGCATCGGGTGGATGTCGAGGATGAGGTCGCCTGGCTCCCAAGAGGAGGTCGGAAGATGCCCATAACCGGGTGATCCATCATGCTGCGCTATTCGCTCCTCGTTACGCAGATAGTGGACGAAGACGGTGTAATCTGTATCAAGCGTTTGGCTTACATCCCACCACAGCCAAATCGTGGGCTGCGTATTTCGGTATGATGGGCGACGGAAGAGGGCCGCGCGCAAGATGATGCCGTTCTCGAAGGTAGCAAGGGGAGGAGGTACCGATGGTCTGGGTTCCGCCGAGGTGATCATTGCGAAGGTGAAGGGTTCGGGGTCCAGGTCTCCCTGAGCTGTGGGTCCCTGTCGCACCGTCAGGTACGCCGGGTGTGGGAGATACCCTAGCACGTCCTGGTGCCAATCTCGGTACGGCCAGGTCACGAACATCAGACGCCCATGGGTCTCACCCGGTTGGTCAACCGGCAGGAAGCGGATGGAACGGTTGTCGGTCAGGAAAGGGAGCGAGGCCCAGCTCTCCCATAGCGGTTCATCGATGAAGACCGTGGCGGGAGTTGATGGGCCGTGTTGCATCCGTCGTCCGGTCCATCCCACACCCAGGAAAGCATTCATGGTTCCAGCAAGTTCCGTCGGACCACCCTCAAACCAATGGTAGACGGGATCAGCCTGAGCGTAGTGTACGAAATAGTCCGTTGCCGTCGTGGCTAGCTCGAAAACGATCAACAGAGGGGCGATGAGAGGGACCAGCAGGTGCCCACTGCCTGCTGGTCTATGGCGGTGAGTTGCCGTCCTGCGCCAGGATGACAGCTTCTCATAGAGCCAGTCCAGTCCCTGAGCGGGTAGTAAGGCCGCTGTGGGGAGGATCCCCACGGCGCGCAGGAAATGAGGTGCATCCTCAGCCAACGTGGTAGGAAGGGCCATGACCATGGTCCAGATGAGGGCCACTGCCAGGCCGACGTCCCTTCGAATGCGTGCCAGGGCTACTCCAAGGCCAAGGGTGAAGGCCAGGGCGATCGCAGGTCCCCAAACGGGGCGCCAAGCCAGGTTGTGACGCCAGATGCGGTCACCGCGGATGGTGAACATCATGACGGTTGCCACGCCCTGGCGGAGCAAGGCCCTCCATGGGTGTCCACCGCTGATGGCGGGATCGAAGACTGAGACCTGCCCAACGCGAGCCAGGGCGATATCGGGATGCAAGACGGTAAAGATACCCAGCGGCAGAAGGATCGCCGCAGCAACGAGCGCCGTCTTGAGTGCTCCACGCCACAGGCGGATCGTCTCGTGACGGTGGCAGCACAGGCCATAAAGGATCACAGCCGCGACTGCCGCAGGGGTGAAACGGGCGGCTGTATAGGTGTACCACCCCAATCCGTACCATAGCCCTGCAGCCAACCAATGCCGTTGTTTGCCGCTACGGATGCCGTGAGCTACTTGCGCCATGGCGAGCGCCGTACAAAGGGGAAGGAGAATGGCGCGGAAGCCCACGTGACTCAGGTGCACGTGCCAGAAGGTCACAGTGAGCGTCGCCAGCGTCCAGCGGCCCAGGCGCCTGTTCCAAAAGGCGTGAGCCAATGCGTAACTGGCGGCCAACGTCAGGAAACCAACGTAGACAGCCGGGAGGCGCACAGCGAGCGGGGAGCGTCCCAATAACGCTATACTGGCCGTGACCAGATAGATGTACAGTGGTTCACGGCCGTTGTTGGCCTCGAAGTAGAGCTTCAAGCCGCCACCATTGAGGACGTCGAGTGCGTCCAAACCGTGTTGTGCCTCGTCGCGGTAGAGGCCCGGAGGAATGCGCCCGATGCCTGACAGGCGCAGCCCGAAACCCAGCAGCAGGAGTGTAAGCACTATCAAGCGCCGGTGCCAGCGAGGCGTGATCCAGTCGCCCCTGCGTAACCGGGCGAGCAGCTTCATGGGGTTCCTCCTGGGGGCATGGCGGCGATAAGCGTGCCCGCAGTAGCCTTGTCGGGTGCGCGCAAGGTCTGCGCCAATAGCCCTGGTTGGTGGCCCGACATGATTCGTACTCTTACGCCTGGCTGTCGCTGGGTGAGGGTCAGCATCTGCTTGACCTTGTTGGCCATTCCTCCCGTCACATCAGTGTATGCAGAGCCTTGAAGATACGCCTGAACCTGAGCATGTAGCTCAGGAGTGATCAGCGGAATCACGGTGCCTTTGTCCATCAGCACACCAGGTGTATTGCCGAGCAAAATGATCCAGCTCGGTCTGAATACTTGGGCCAGGTATACGAAGATATCTTCGGTGGAGAGGATCGTACCGCCTCTGGCTGTGTCGAACATCACATCCCCGAAGACGATGGGGATCAACCGATGCTCGAGTGCACGCTTGATAGGTTCGGTCTCATAGCGGAGGATGGAGCCTTCATGGGCGAGGGCTGCGGCAGAAGGTTGCAAACTTAATACAGGCACTTCTTCATCGGTGAAGATCTCGGTTACCAAGCGGTTGAGTCGAAGGGCTGCTGCGCTCACGCGGGCGAAACCACGCCATTCCTTGTCTTCCCTGACACCGTCTCGGGTGCCGTACCGGTTCGCCTCCCAATGGCCAAAGGATCCGGAGCCATGACCCAGGAGAATGCGCAAATGGCGATTATGTTCAGCAGCTTCCCCTATCTCGCGCGCAAGCCTTTGGATGACCTCGCAACGGGCGACTGCCTGACGTCGCTTGTCAGTGATTAAAGAGCCTCCCAGCTTGATGAAAATGAGCTCATGCATAGCAACCTGTGCCTGCCGTCAGGATGATCATACCTCGTACTGGGCTGAGCGACGCTCGTGATTCTCTGTGGCGAACCGAATCATTCCGTGGAGCTCCCGCAGTGGCTGTCCACGATGTTAGTGTGCTCCATCTGCAGAGGAGCAAGGACCGTCTGCTGCATTCCCTCTTGCATCTCGGCCAGTGCAGGTCTATGAATCCCTATCATGCTGTGGATTTGCCTCTATCGCAGTCTGCCACACGGCCTTCGCGCCAGCTTCATTCAAGGCTGCTCGGACGGCCGACAGGGTCTTTTTCTCAACCAGCGCGATCATGTTGCCACCCAGGCCGGCACCCGTGAGCTTGGCTCCCAACGCCCCTGCGTCCCGTGCAGCCTGCACAAGTGCATCAAGCCTGGGGTGTGAGACGCCCAGCTCTGCCAGCAGACTCTGGTTCTGATTCATGAGCTTCCCTAGCTCCTTGAGTTGGCCTCGTTCCAGGGCTGTACGCGCCTGGTGAGCGAGCTCACCCATGTGGTTGAGAATCGATCGAACCTTGTGGGGGCTTTGCTCTAACCTTCGGTGCACAAGCTCGACCGCGTGACGTGTCGATGCAGCGACGCCGGTATCCGCTATGAGTAGGATGACAGGTGTTACTACGTTCAGAGGCTCAGGCGGCTGGCCTCTGATGAAGAAGATTGCTTTTTCCCATGCGATCACGGTATTGTCAATCCCGCTGGGTGTGCCGTGGTGGAGTCTCTCGACTTCATAGGTCATGGCGCTGACCTCTGCCGGTGTAAATTCCCTGCCCAGTGCACTCCCGAGTGCCTGAATCGCTGCGGCTGCCACGGCGGCGCTGCTGCCCATGCCGCCGCCGACGGGTAGATCAGAGGTAAGGTCCAGTTCCAGGTCCGGCTCGGGGACCTGGAGCGCCTCCAGGACAAGCGTGACGATGAGACCAAGAGGCTGTTCTCTGGACAGTGCACGCAGTGGTAAGGTCTGACCCAGATCCACCGCTCGGATGGTGCAACCCGTTCCGAGAGCCGTCGGCTCTACGTGGGCGTAGGCGCGCAGGCTGCTCACCGGCACCGCTAGAGCTGGCTGGCCATAGACCACACTGTGCTCACCGCACAGGATGACCTTTCCTGGTGCGCTGCGGACCACGGCGCGGATGTTCATGCAGAGGTGCGTCCCAGGTACATGATACCTACCACTGTGAGTCCCCACAGTAGAATGTTGACCAGCGATGGGCGATCCTTTAGCAAGACCTCGTCCGGTGGCAACGTGCATCCCTCTTGGTGAATAAGATAGATATAGCGAAAGAGGCCGTAGATCACGAAGGGAATGGTGAGCATCATGGAGTAGTCTTTCGGGAGATTGGGGGCAGAGAAGGTGTACAGAGCATATGCCACAACAGTGGATGAGGTTACCATGCTGATCAATTGGTCGAGTAGGGTAAGATTGTAGTGCTCCAAGATAGGACGGTGATTCACCGCCTCGTCGCGTAGCGCCACAAGCTCGCCGCGGCGCTTGGTAAGTGCCAGGAAGAGCGCTAGCAGCGTTGTGCAGATGTAGAGCCACGGCGAGATTGTCGCGTCAACTAGCGGGACGCCTGCAGCGACACGCAGCACAAACCCCGCAGCGATGCTCATGACATCGAGCAGGACGATGTTCTTGAGACGGAGTGTGTACGCCGACTGCAAGAGGAGATACCCTAAGAGGGCAAGAGCGAAGCCACGATTGAGGTAAAAACCGGCTACCAGCGACCCGACAGCTAGAGTTATTGCCGTCACCGCTGCTAGGCTAGGGGAGAGCTCACCTGCCGGCAGGGGACGATGCCGCTTCGAGGGATGATGGCGGTCTTTTTCTAGATCCACCAGGTCGTTGAAGATGTAGACAGCCCCTGAAGTCAACGAGAAAAGCAGAAAACCGCCGAGGGCCCGCACGACGTAGTAGGGGTTGAAGAGCTTGACATCGAAGACCAGGGCGGCCAGAAGTAGTACATTCTTGGTCCACTGATGTGGGCGCAATGTCTTCACGAGGGCTCGTACTGTTCGCACCGGGTGCCACCTTCTTCATTCCGGTTTACATGCCACGTCAATCATACCCTGTCTGGTTATGTTGACAACTTCTGAACTCGCGATATAGTT
>CAYLRT010000160.1:0-5450 GCA_964385885.1 uncultured Anaerolineales bacterium
CATCGCTTGCGGTGGCGGCTCTCGGCAAAGGCCTTGACAGAGGTGACAGTCACCGTCTCTCCTCTAGGCTCCCTGTATACCCGTGCCACGCCCGTCGCCACGCCTCCTCGCAGCCCGACCGGAGACCGAGACGTGGGATGCACTCCCATCCGTCGTCTGAGCATCATCATTACAGTGCTCTGCGGGATGGAGAGGTCTCGGCCATTTGACAGGGGAGGTTATTCTGCAAATCCAGGCAGGTTCGTCAGGGATCAACTATCTCGCGACGCGTGCATTTTATCTCTGGGGCAAGAGGGAGAGAATGGGCTAGAAACAGGCCCCTGCCTTCCTTGTATTTGCCCCCTCACCCTAGCCCTCTCCCCCAAGTGGGAGAGGGGATTGGGCAAAAGGCCCACTGACGAGCTATGCTTTTCGCTTCAATGACTGGTGGTCAAGAGCGCTCGCCAACTTACCCCCATCCGCGAATGCACCGCTCGCGACGCATGGATTTGCTCTCCGCTGCGACCCGCGGTAGACTCTGGAATGGCGCGAACGGGTCGCACACCACGTGGCCCGTGGTATTTGTTCTATTTTGGGGAAGAAGCTCTGATATCACAAGATCGGTTATCAGGTGATCATGGAGGCTGAGTCATGAGCAAGTACACAATCGGGATCGATTTTGGCACAGAGTCTGGCCGTGCGGTGCTGGTGGACATCAGCAATGGTGAGATCATCGCCACGGCCGTCCACCCCTATGCCAACGGTGTGATCGATGAGGTTCTGCCTGGGACCGAGATCCGCCTGCCGCCAGACTGGGCACTGCAGGACCCCAACGACTATCTAGAGGTGGTCAAGCGCACCATCCCCGCCATTCTGCGGGAGAGCGGGGTCGCCCCAGGGGACGTCATTGGGGTAGGTATCGACTTCACGGCCTGCACCATGTTGCCCACCACGGCAGATGGCACGCCGCTGTGCTTTCTCCCTGAGTGGCGCGCCAATCCCCATGCCTGGGTCAAGCTGTGGAAGCATCACGCGGCGCAGCCAGAGGCCAACAAGCTCAATGAGATCGCCCGGCAGATGAACCAGCCGTGGCTGGACAGATACGGGGGCAAGATCAGCTCAGAATGGTTCTTCCCCAAGGCCTGGCAGATCCTCGACGAGGCCCCGGAGGTCTATGAGGCTGCGGACCGCCTGATCGAGGCGGCAGACTGGATCGTCTGGCAGTTGACGGGAGTGGAGACGCGCAACAACTGCACGGCTGGCTACAAGGCCATCTGGTCCAAACGAGAGGGCTTCCCTCCCGATGTGTTCTTCAAGGCGCTTGACCCCCGTATGGAGCACATCGTCGATGAGAAGATGCGACGTGAGATCAGCTTCCTGGGAGAACGAGCCGGTGGGCTCACGTCTGAGGCGGCCCGGTGGACGGGCCTGAAGCCAGGCACGGCGGTGGCGGTGGCCAACGTCGATGCGCACGTGTCGGTGCCGGCCGCGACCGTCACCGAGCCGGGGCGCATGGTGATCATCATGGGTACGTCGAACTGTCACATGGTGCTCAGTAAAGAGGAACATCATGTGCCAGGTATCTGTGGTTATGTCGAGGACGGGATCATCCCTGGCTACTTCGGCTACGAGGCGGGGCAGTCGTGCGTGGGTGACCATTTTGCCTGGTTCGTTGAGAACTGCGTGCCGGCGGACTATGCGGCGGAGGCTGAGGCCAAAGGGTTGACGCTGCACCAACTGCTGGAGGCTAAGGCTGCGCGACAGAAGCCCGGCGAGCATGGGCTGGTAGCACTGGATTGGTGGAATGGCAATCGTAGCGTGTTGGTGGATGTGGATCTCACGGGCCTCCTGATCGGTCAGACCCTGGCGACGAAGCCCGAGGATATCTACCGGGCGTTGATCGAGGCGACGGCCTACGGCACCCGGCTGATCATCGAGAATTTCGAGTCCCACGGCGTAGCTATCAAGGAGATCGTGGCCACCGGTGGTCTGCCAAACCGCAATAAGTTGCTGATGCAGATCTACGCCGATGTGACGGGGCGAGAGGTCAAAATTGCGGCGACGAATCAGGCCGGGGCCCTGGGGTCGGCCATGTTTGGAGCGGTGGCGGCCGGACGTGCGGCCGGGGGCTACGATACCATCGAGGAGGCCAGCGCCGCCATGGCGCGGCTGCGCGAGGAGGCCTATGCGCCCATCCCAGAGCACAGCGCCGTGTATGACCGACTGTATCAAGAATATGTGATACTGCATGACTACTTCGGTCGTGGCGCCAACGATGTGATGAAGCGTCTCAAGCGACTGCGTGCTGAGGTCTTCGGCGGCGGGGTGGAGCATGCTTGAGACGTTGCGCGAGGAGCTCTGGCACCTGCACCTGGAGCTACCCAAGAACGAGCTGGTCAAGTGGACTGGGGGCAACATCAGCGCGCGCGACCGTGAGAGCAACCTGGTGGTCATCAAGCCATCGGGCGTGCGCTATGAGCAACTCCGTCCGGAGGATATGGTCGTGGTGGACCTTGAGGGTAGGGTGGTGGAGGGGACGCTCAAACCGAGCTCGGATACCCAAAGCCACCTCTACATCTACCGCCATCGCCCTGACGTCGGGGGGATCGTCCATACCCACTCTCCTTACGCCACTGCCTTTGCTGCTCTGGGGCGGCCCATCCCTGTGGTGCTGACTGCCATGGCAGATGAGTTCGGTGGCCCGATCCCCTGTGGACGTTTCGCGCTGATCGGCAGCGAGGCCATCGGGAAGGCCGTGCTGGAGGCCATCGGGGACTCCAGCGCGGTGTTGCTCAAGCATCATGGGGTGTTTACTCTTGGTCCTAATGCCGAGGCGGCCGTCAAGGCTGCAGTGATGGCCGAGGATGTGGCGCGCACGGTGTGGTTGGCCTTGCAGTTGGGCGAGCCGGAGGAGATAGCTCCTGAGGACGTTGCGCGGCTCCATCATCGGTACACCCATGTCTACGGGCAATAGCCAGAGCGGGGACTAAGGGGCGACGTATCGCACCGTGGCACTTCGCTGCACGGAGTCGATGGCGATCGTCCAGCTTGTTCCATCGCTGGCCAGGGCCTCTATGAGCAGGCCCTGGGTCATGGGCTGGACGGTCAGGGCAACGGGGATCTCCGCTTCGCGTGGCCACCCGACGGAGTTCCAGAGGCTGTGCTCGCACCACACCTTGGCGATGTTGCGCTTTGGCGAGATGAACCCCGAGGGAGGGACCAGGGGGGCGCAGGCAGGAGGCATCTCCGGTTCTGTCTCCTCCCAGGTATCCTCATAGGTCCGGGGGGTAACCTCCCGCATGTCGGCGTCCCAACCTTCCAACACATAGATCAGACGTGATGCGTCCTCTCGCAGAATGATCAGGCTATGGAGCGCCGAGTCAGAGTTCTTCTCGTCGAGAAGGCGCCAGAAGGACTGTAAACGCGCTTTGGTGATTTCGGTCTCTGAGCTGACACATCCTAACTCCAGCCCCAGGCTTTCCGCCTGTTGCACTACAGGCTCAAAGCGGGCTTCAGGGGAGGGGCAGGCGCCGGGCGCGGAAAAGTCCGGTATCTCGAACGTCGGGGTGGCCTCCCGGGGCGTGGCTGTAGCCGTGGGGAAGGCTGAGCTCGCGGTTGGCTGGGGCGTGTCCTGAGCGGCCTCCACGAAGAAGCTGGCGTATAGCACATCTCCGAATGGACAGCCATCCGGGGTTACCAGTTGCCAGTAGGTGGTGTAGTGTCCCTCCTCGGGGGGAGCCGTCAACTGCAGCGTGATATCGACCATCCCGCCGGGCGTGACCGATGAGACCGGCACCCGCGCGGGCGCTGAGAGCCGGGCGCCGCCGATGTGGGCCAGCATCGTGCCTGGGGGCCAGGGTTGAGTGCCGGTGTTGTTCACCCGCCATGTGGCGCAAAAGGGACTGGCTGCTGCGAAGCTGAGACCTTCGGGTGAGTGCTTGAACGAGACGAAGGCAGCATCTAGCCCCTCAGGTCTCTGACGACAGTGATCGCCCCATGGGGCGTTGGGGGCCTCGGGGGTCAGATGGGAGGTGGCGGGGGGAGAAAGACCGGTGAGCGTCGGGTTGGCCGGCGTGCGGAGCGTGTTGGCCTGCTGAGCCGGAAGCGACGAGTGGAATGGAGACAGTCGGGTACAGGCTGCCGCTACCGCTGAGAGAGACAGCCATGCTATGAGATAGATCCGCCATCGTGCCTGGGTCTTGGTTTTCATCATGCAGCGTGGGGGCCAGGGGCTCATCCATGCATGGCCTGTGCTGCCAGGCCCCGTGCGTGAGTATACCCGGGGTAGTTGGATTTGTCTACTGGCGCGGGGCACCTTTTACCCAGCCGAAAGAGCTGGGGAAGGCAGGGCTGAAGATACCCCTCAGGCGTCGAAAACGGCGAGCCTGGGGCTGCTCGGGGGTCAGGCGGAGCTGGCGACAGCCCTCGCTGGTGGGTGCCGGCCCTCTCGATTGGTGAAGACCCACACCAGGAGCCCGCCGATGAGGGGCAGTAACCCCCCGGTCATGATGCCCAGGATCCACAGGACCCGCTGTGGCGCACGGTTCCGTTTCTCGACCATACGGGTTGCTTCCTCGAGCAGATCCTGCTCCAACTGGGCCACGAAGGCGGGAGGGGGCTCCACCGGGTGCACAGCGGCGGCCACTGCCTGCTCAATCGCACGCCGCTCATTGGGCGGGACATAGACGTAGTCCTGCAGGGTCAGGTATCTGTGATGCTTTCGTCTAAACATCCTCGGCTCTCGCTCCTTGCTGAAAAGTTGCACGCAGGCTGACCAGTGTCCGATGATAGAGCGCCTTGATAGCGCCTTCCGTACGCCCCATCACTGCTGCGATCTCGGCATTGCTCATGTGTTCCACGAATTTCAAAATGATCAGCGTCTTGCGATCCTCCGGCAGCGCATCAATGACGCGCATGAGCGACTTGTGCAGCTCGGCTGTCGACAGGTGGCTCTCTGGGTTACCTACCTGGGGGGCTATCTGGGCCCACAGGCCAATCTCCAGTGGAACCAGGCGCTCGTTCTTGCGATCGCGGTACCAATTCACGACCAGGTTGTGGGCGATGCGGAAAAGCCAGGCCTGGAACGGTGCGCCGGTCGGTCGGTAGCTCGAAAGGCTGCGCAGAGCACGGTAGAAAGTCTGAGACGTCAGATCCTCCGCATCGCTTACGCTCGACGTGTGACGGTAATGGTAATTGTAGATCTTCTTGACGTAACGTCGGTAGAGTTCGCCGAAGGCCTCTGGATCCGTCTTGGCCCGTGCGACGAGCTCCTGTTCCTCCTCGTAGTTCATGGAATCCCCTGGGCGTCAGCCTCTTTGTGTTTTCTGTGGCTGCAGTGTGCCAGTGTCGACTTCTAAGCGAAGTATAGCACAACTTGGCTGACCCTGGAGGCTCACTCTGTTTGTTCCTTTTGTATGATTTATAACACAGGGCTAAGCTCAAAGTTGCGTCCGGATCGCAGTTTGTGGTGG
>CAYLRT010000161.1:0-5447 GCA_964385885.1 uncultured Anaerolineales bacterium
CTATCGGACGGACGCTCAGCGCCCAGGCGCGGCGCCCGGTCTTCATCACGCTCTCGGAGCGCGGGGTGCTGGTCTGCGAGGAGGCTACCTGCACCCACGTGCCCACCGCCCCGGTCCGCCCGCCGCTCGACCCGGTGGGCGCCGGCGATACCTTCATCGCCGCCCTGGCGGTGGCCCTGGCCGCCGGCGCCACCCCCTGCGAGGCGGGGGCGCTGGCCAACCTGGCCGCGGCCGTCACCGTCGAAAAGCTCAACACCACCGGCACCGCCACGCCCCAGGAGATCCTGGCACGCTACGCGCTGGCGGAGGCCGCCCAGGAGGCACTATGACCCATCCCCTACCACAGACCGCGGCCGACCTGCAGGGGCTGCCCTGGATCGAGGTGCGCAACCCCCAGGCGGTCCTGGGACATGTCCGCCACGCGCTCCTCGACTTCGACGGCACCATCTCCGTCATCCGGCAGGGCTGGGAGCAGGTGATGATCCCGCTGATGATCGAGATGATCTGCGACGGCCATCCGCCCCCACCCGGGCTGGCGGAGGAGGTGGCGGCCTACGTGGACCGCTCCACCGGCATCCTCACCATCAAGCAGATGCGCTGGCTGGAGGAGGCAGTGCGGCGCTACGGCCTGGCGCGCCATCCCCTCACCGCGCGCCAGTACAAGGCGATCTACAACGAGCGCCTGCTGCAGCCCGTGCGGCAGCGGCTGGCGACGCTGGATGAGACGGGCATTGCCGCCCGGGAGGCACTGTCCATCGTGGGAGCCCACGAGTTCCTGGCCGACCTGCGAGCGCGTGGGGTGCAGCTCTACCTGGCCAGCGGCACCGACCACGTCTACGTGCTGGAGGAGGCCGCCGCGCTGGGGATCACGGACTTCTTCGAGGGTGAGATCTATGGGGCGCTGGACGACACCGAAGCCTACACCAAGGGGCGCATCATCGCCCGCATCCTGGACGAGCATAACCTGCACGGCGAGGAACTGCTGGTGGTCGGCGACGGCCCGGTGGAGATCCGCGAGGCCGTGCAGCGCGGGGCCATCGCCCTGGGGGTGGCCTCGGACGAGGTGCGGCGACGCGGCCTCAATCCGCGCAAGCGCGAGCGGCTGATCCAGGCCGGGGCCGATCTGATCGTGACCGACTTCGAGCACCACGCCGAGCTGGCGGCCTTCCTGGTGGGGCGCTGAATCCGGGGTGAGATCATTGGACCATGAAATACAACCCAGACGTCCACCATCGCCGCAGCATCCGTCTGAAGGGGTATGATTATTCCCAGCCAGGGGCGTATTTTATTACCATCTGCACGTACCGGCGGGCCTGCCTGTTCGGCGACGTGATTGAAGGGGACATGCATTTGAATCCATTGGGGAATATGGCGTGGCAATGTTGGCAGGCCATCCCCGATCATTTTCCCCACGCCGTATTGGATGCGTTCGTTGTCATGCCCAACCATGTGCACGGCATTGTTTGGATCGTGGATGGTTTGAATCCATCGGCGGCAATGGTAGGGGCGAATGATTATTCGCCCCTACCAGATTCGCCCCCACAACCATCCCCCACACATTCATCCCATCCGCGGGGGACATCCAAAACCATTGGATCCATGGTTCGCGGTTTCAAAATCGGCGTCACCCAATGGGCACGCGCCAACCTTGACATCCAAACCGTCTGGCAACGTTCACCCCGTGAGATGTAAGGAACGAACATGACATACTACTACGTGTATGTACTCCTGTCGGAGAAAGACAACCAATTCTATACAGGATACACATCCGACCTGGAGAGGCGATTGCGTGAACACAACGAAGGCAAAGTGGCCTCGACACGGCGTCGGCGGCCATTTCGATTGGTCTATTGGGAAGGTTGTCTGAATCAGCAAGACGCAACACGTCGGGAGAAGTACCTGAAGACAGCGTGGGGAAAACGGTACATAAAGAACCGCTTGCAGAACTATCTGACAGCATGTCAGGAAGGGAGAGGCTGATATCTCACGGGGTAAATTACGAACACATCATCCGCAATGAAGACCAGTTGCATCGCATTCGCCAATACATCCTTCACAACCCCTCGGAATGGACAACGGATCGCGAAAACCCGGCGGCAGGATGCCAGAAACCGGAGGACCCATGGCCCATTTGAATGAAGATACCCTCGAGACCCTCACCCGCTATGGGGAGCACAGCGCGGAGGAATGGCGGCGGGCCGACTACTACCGCTACCGCGTGGCATTGTAGCGCCAGAGCACGTGCCCCCGGGAGGAGCGAGAAGATCGCGTTGTTCTAGATGTGAGGACCGCTCCACGAGACGTGGATCCCGCCACCCGACCATCCCACGGAGTTGCCGGAGAACATGCTGCCCGTGACCACGGCCCCGGAGCTGAGCAAGATCTCCAGCCCGCCACCCCAGACGTAGTTCTTGACCAAGTCGCTGTGCTCAATCACGGCGGAAAGAGCTTTTTTGGGTACAGCCCTCCGCCCAACGAGGCGAGGTTGCTGACCGCCCTCCCTGCCCGCAAGCCGTCCAGCACAGTGAGGGATGGATTGCATGTCGTAGGCCAAAGCCAGAGGCAGTTAGGCCAGCAGAGACGCAGATACCCCCCTCTCAGGACAAGCTTTGCCCTCTCCGGACAGCCTGGAAAGGCTGTCCCACAGAGAGGCTGTCACGAAACGTTTGCGCCGTTCCCTTGCTCCCCACCCCTTCTGGGGTAAAATAGCTCAGATAAAGTATAAGGTTGTCAACGAAAATGCGCTATCATATCTGGACCATTGGCTGTCAGATGAACGTGGCCGACTCGCAGCGGGTGGCTGCGGGGCTGGAGCGGTTGGGCTTCACCCCCGCAGAACGCCCGGAGGACGCCGACGTTATCGTGCTCAACACCTGCGTGGTGCGCCAGCAACCGGAGGATAAGGCCGTCGGGCGGCTCAACCAGTTGCGCTCGCTCAAGGAGCGCAACCCGGAGCGCGTCCTGGCCCTGATGGGCTGCATGGTGGGCCAGCGGGAGGCCGACTCACTCAAAGTTCGCTTCCCGTGGGTGGACCTCTTCCTGCCACCCTCGGACCCCACCGACCTCTGGGCCTACCTGGCATCCCATGACCACCTGAGCGAGGCCCACACCCTGATCGCCGACGCCGAAGCGCGTCGCCTGGCGCTGGGCCCCAAGGAGGCCGTCCTGCCCCCTTCGGAGGCAGGCCAGATCGTCAGTGGCTACCTGCCCGTCGTGCTGGGGTGCTCCCACGCCTGCACCTACTGCATCATCCCCTACCGCCGCGGCCCGGAGCGCAGCCGCCCGATGGACGCCGTGGTCGCCGAGGCACGTCAGATGGTGGCCCAGGGCGTGCAGGAGATCACGTTGTTGGGGCAGATCGTGGACCGCTACGGGTACGATCTGCCGGACTTCGCCGAGAGCACCGTCACCCCGCTGGTCACGCTGCTTGAGGCCATCCACGAGATCGACGACCTCAAGCGCATCCGCTTCCTGACCAGCCATCCCAACTGGATGCGCGACGACCTGCTGAGGGCCGTCGCCGCGCTGCCCAAGGTCTGCCCGCACATCGAGGTGCCGGTGCAGGCGGGCGACGACGAGGTGCTGGCGCGCATGCGGCGTGGCTATACGGTGGACGAGTACCGCCGTCTGGTGGACCGCATCCGGACGCTGATCCCCGGCGCCTCCATCGCCACCGACATCATCGTGGGGTTCCCAGGCGAGACGACCGAGCAGTTCCAGCACACCTATGACCTGCTGGCGGAGCTGCGGCTGGATAAGGCACACATCGCACGCTACTCGCCCCGCCCGCGCACCGTGGCCGCGCGCCGCTTCACCGACGACGTGCCCCACGAGGAGAAGGAACGCCGCCGCCGGGCGCTCGACGCGCTGCAGGCCGAGATCCTCACCGACCTCAACGCCGCCTATATGGATCAGACGGTGGAGGTGCTGGTAGAGGGCTGGCATCGAAAGAAGCGGCGCTGGTTCGGCCGCACCGTGAACGATCGGCTGGTCTTCTTCCCCGGCACCGCCCGCGATGGGCTGCTGGGCCACCTGGTGCCGGTACACATCACCTGGACCGGACCCTGGTCGCTGATCGGGGAGCACGTCGTGTCCCAGTCCTGAGCTCGCAGTCGGGGCACGCCAACCAGACCTACGGACAAGGAGCGCAACCCATGCCTGAGCGACTTGATGTCGGGATCATCGGGGCCGGCGTGACCGGCCTGACCGCGGCCTACGATCTGCTGCAGGCGGGCCACCGCGTGACGGTCTACGAAGCGCGGCCCTATGTGGGCGGCCTGGCCGCCGGGTTCAAGGACGAGCGCTGGGACTGGTCGCTGGACCGCTTCTACCATCACATCTTCGCCAGTGACCGCGAGATCATCGGCTTTGCACGGGAGCTGGGCCTGGCGGACCTGCTCTTCTTCCGCCGCCCCACCACCTCGATCTACC
Source organism: uncultured Anaerolineales bacterium (assembly GCA_964385885.1). Taxonomy (GTDB): domain Bacteria; phylum Chloroflexota; class Anaerolineae; order B4-G1; family SLSP01; genus PWVB01. Next base: position 4,432 of record CAYLRT010000161.1, read on the forward strand.
ACCAGGGCGGCATCTACCCGCTGGACAGCCCACTGCGCGTGTTGCAGTTCCGACCACTGCCCTTCATCGACCGCCTGCGCTTTGGCGTGGTCGCCGCCTTCCTGCGCTACAACCCCTTCTGGCGCCCCTTTGAGCGCACCACAGCCGACCGCTGGCTGCGGCGCACGCTGGGCCCCCGCGCCTACGAGATCCTCTGGCAGCCGCTGCTGGAGGGCAAGTTCGGCCGCTACTACCAGGACGTGAACCTGGCCTGGTTCTGGGCACGGCTGGCGAAGCGCACGCCGCAGCTCGGCTACTTCCGTGGCGGCTTCCAGGCCTTCCTGGACGGGCTGGCGGAGCGGGTGAGGACGCTGGGCGGTCAGATCCTGCTGGAGCATCACGTGCGGGGGATCCATCCACAGGAGGACAGCCGCGTCAGGCTGGAGCTGGCGGACGCGGTCGTGGTCCACGACCGGGTGCTGGCAACGTGCTCGCCGCAGACATTGCGTGCATGCACCCCGGCGTTGCCCGCCTCTTACACCGCTGCCCTCGACAAGCTCGTCTCCATCGGGGCTGTGGTGCTGGTGTTGGCGCTGAAGCGGTCGGTGACCACAGATCATTACTGGATCAACATCCCCAAACGCGAGGGTTTCCCCTTCCTGGCCTTCGTGGAACACACCAACTACGTGGACGCCGCCCACTACGGCGGCGACACACTGGTTTATTGCGGTGATTATCTACCTCCTGATCACCCGTACTTCGAGCTGGACACAGAGGCGCTGCTGGCCCGCTTCATCCCCGGCATCCAGCGCATCAACCCGGACTTCGACCGGAGCTGGATCCGGCGCGCCTGGAAGTTCACCGAGGTCTACGCCCAGCCCATCCCCTTTGTGGATCACTCGGCCGCCATCCCGCCGCTGGAGACGCCGCTGCGCCACCTCACCATGGCGAACATGAGCCAGGTGTACCCCTGGGACCGCGGCACCAACTACGCCGTGGCGCTGGGGCGCCAGGCCGCGAAGACGGTCGCCGGCTCC
>CAYLRT010000162.1:0-1793 GCA_964385885.1 uncultured Anaerolineales bacterium
TATGGTCAACCTGATGACTGGCTCGACCAACGAGCATTCCTGATCTCGGGGACACGAAGAGATGATCGTGATAATAGTTGGAGCGCCAGGGATTGGAAAGACGACCCTGCTTGAACAGGCGATAGCGAATCACGTGACGCGACATTGCAGAAGGAGGTGATGATGTTCCTGAACCACGTCCACATCATTCCTAAAGAGATCTCGCCTGGTGGCGGCATTGAGCCTTTCCTGCAGCTCGTTGACGCCTTCGAGCTGGAAGGTGCCGTCTGCTTTGCTCCCTTCACCTATCAGACGGATCCGCTGGGCTTGAACCCCAATCGGTGGCTCTATCAGCAGATCAAGGGCAAGGACTATTTGATTGGGTATGGCACGTTAGATCCGACGCGTGCACCGGAGGATCAGATCAAAGAGATCGCGGACCTGGGGTTCAGGGGTGTGAAACTCCACCCGTCAGCTCAGAAGTTCGACGTCTTTGGGGTTTGGGCACGGGCAGCCTATGAATCCCTCGTCACACACAATCTGATCGCAGATTTCCACACGGGGGTCCACTGGCATCGACTCCGAGACTCTCATCCGCTTCAGTTCGATGAGGTGGCCTTTCACTACCCCGAGCTTGTGATGGTCTTCGAGCACATGGGGGGATGGCATTATTTCCGCGAGATGGTAGCTGTGGTCGTCAACAACCAGCAACGGGGAAATCGGCTTTACGCAGGGATTGCCAGTGTGCTTGACCGTGAGCGGCAACGTTACTGGTATCTGGGTGTTGATGGGCTCGAGGACATCAAATGGCAGATTGGGGTCCAGCAGATGATCTATGGTATGGACTACCCATATAACGATGAGGCACAGCTTCGGCGGGATATTGACATGATCCGAGGCTGTTTCTCTGCCGAGGAAAGCGCTCAGATCCTGGGGGGTAATCTGCAAGCGCTGCTGGGCCTTTCGCCTTAGGCCGTTGAGGCTTTGGGTTGAAGAATGAGTAGCCTTCACTGACGGTGTTGCCTCGGATCACTCGTTTCAACAGGTTGCAGAGCCGAGGCTCTTGGCCAGGGTTATCCGATACTCAGGAGCTCCTTGAGCTTGGCGACAGTCTGTTCGGCATGCTGGCGCGCTCGAGCGCGAATCCCTGCCGTCAGATGCGGACGATCATGGTCATGCAGCCACCGCCCACCAAACTGCGCCTTGTAGACCTCGGGCAGGGGGTCCGGAAACGTCTGGTCCGTCATTACCCCGAAGGCCAGGGTCCATGCTCGCGGCACGACATCCAGGTCGTACCCACCTCCCCCTGTGGCCAACCAGCGACCTGGTGAGAGGGCGGCCAGGGCTTTGAAGAGAGCTTCGTGGCCATGAGTGGTGAGCTGTAAATGGGTGAGGGGATCGCGGAAATGCGTGTCAACCCCCAGTTGGGTGACGAGGACATCGGGCCTGAAGCGGTGTATCATAGGCGGCACAATCGCTTCGAAGGCCCAAAGGTAGATCTCGTCATCGGTACCGGGAAGAAAGGGCAGGTTGACGCTGTAGCCCTCACCGGCACCCTCTCCAATCTCCCAGACGAAGCCCGTGCCGGGGAAAAGGGTCCTGCCATCCTGGTGGAGCGAGATAGTGAGGACCTGATCGGTGGTGTAGAAGGCCTCTTGGACGCCGTCCCCGTGGTGGGCATCGATGTCCACGTAGGCGACACGCTGTCCCTGGAGTACCAGCCACCTGATGGCAATGGCCACATCATTGTAGATGCAGAAGCCAGAGGCCTGTGCTGGATGGGCATGGTGAAATCCCCCGCCGAGGTTAAAAGC
>CAYLRT010000162.1:1893-5430 GCA_964385885.1 uncultured Anaerolineales bacterium
GCCATGGTACGCGCCAGGCGTTCCGGCTTCAGTGGGTGATGAGGAGCGAAGCCGTGGTGCCAGAGCTCTGGTGAGGCGATAAGGATAGCCTGACGTGCCACATTTCCCTCCTGCTGACGCATTTGTCATTGTTCCACCTCGTATATGGTACTCCAGACGACTGACGTGTCATCTACACCGTGACGGTTATAGACAAATGACAGGCCCCAGCAGTCTGTCTGGCACTTTGCCAAGGCGGTGGTGTGTAGTTAAATGATATTCAGTTATGTCATTAATCTGGAGGCGGTATGACAAAGCCTGGCATCTATGAGATGGTCATGACGCAGTTTGACAAAGCGGCTGATCTCATGGGGCTTGATCCAGAGATCCGCAAGATCCTGGCGCGCCCTACCAATGAGATCCTGGTCAACTTCCCGGTCATCATGGATGATGGCCATATTGAGATGTTTACTGGCTACAGGGTACAACACAGCAATGTGCTGGGGCCGTACAAAGGGGGGATACGGTTCCACCCGGCGGTGAACATCGACGAGGTCCGGGCACTGGCGGCCTGGATGACGTGGAAAACTGCGATCGCGGGTATCCCGTTTGGTGGAGCCAAGGGGGGCATCCAGATGAGACCTTGGGAGTACAGTCGAGGTGAGCTGGAGCGTATCACCCGCCGCTTCACGTTTGCTCTAGGAAGTAACATTGGACCGGAATACGACATCCCGGCTCCAGATGTTAATACCAATGCGCAGATCATGGCCTGGATGTTGGATACTTATTTACAGATGATGCCACCGCTCGAGCGGAACCGGTCGGTACATGTCGTGACCGGCAAGCCTGTGGAGTCCGGCGGAAGTCTGGGCCGTACCAAAGCAACGGGCCAGGGCCTGGTCTTTGTGTTGCAGGCGTGGGCTCAGGACAACGGCTTCGATCTGGGCGCATCCCGTTACATTATCCAGGGGTTCGGCAACGTGGGGTCTTGGGCCGCGCGTTTGCTAAAGCCGACGGGGGCGATGATGGTAGGGGTGGAGGATCATTCTGGCGCTCTCGTCAATCCAAAGGGTATAGATCCGGACGACTTGGCGGCTTATGTGGCCCGAGAGGGTCGGATCCAGGGGTACCCGGGCGGATCACCGGTGGATCATCACGGGTTCTTCAGCACACCGGCTGATTTCTTCATCCCGGCGGCGTTGGAGGGGCAGATCACAGCCGAGACCGCTCCTTGGCTGAATGTCAAGTTGGTCGTTGAGGGGGCCAATGGTCCCACGGATCCGGCGGGTGACGAGATCTTGCAGGAGCGGGGTATTCATGTGATTCCCGATGTGTTGGCAAATGCCGGTGGCGTCATCGTGAGTTACTTCGAGTGGCTTCAGAACAAACGGAGTGAGTTCTGGGACTTGATAGAGGTGGATCGTAAGCTCCACAAACTGATCACCGGGGCATATCAGAGGGTGCGCGACACGGCTCAGGAGTTCCACACCGATTGGCGCACGGCTGCGTACATCGTCGCACTGCGCCGCCTGGAGACAGTGTACAAAGAGCGCGGTATCTTCCCGTAAGGTTGGACCGGATGAGCAACGGGTGGCACCATCAATGGCCGCCCGCTGTTCGCTTCATGTGAGTAATGGGGGCGGTTACCCTCTTCTCATCCTCAGAACGGACTCTGCATCATTGACGTGTCTGGTAATGGCGCTGGTGCTCGCTTTCATGGCCGTGGTGTCGCCAACTGCCTGTTCTGCGCTGACACCTGTACTTGAAGGGGCTGTCGTGGTGGATCCGCGGGACGTCTGCCAAACTGTACAAGATGCAGACGGTGGCAACCTCATCCCCACATACTCAGGCCATGGGGTTGAGGAGGAGATGGTCCTGTTAGGCCTGGGCCCTGGGGTGTTCCTGCGCTGATGGCCTGTGGGTAGAAGGGCGAGCGCTGGCGATATCACGTTCCGTCCGACACTCCTTCCAGAAGCGATCCCATCTTTGCTTTGTCCGGATGTTCATTGGTGGTAGGATAGAGCCGGGTGGGGTGATGCCATTCTTGATCGATGGACACAATGTCATTGCGGCAATTGATGACATAGACTTAGAAGATCCCGACGACGAGGCCAAGCTCGTCGTCAGGTTGCGTGCCTGGGCCGCTCGAGAGCGGCGCCGGGTCATCGTCGTCTTCGATGGCGGGTTACCCGGAGGACCATCTCGGGATCTGTCTACGTCTCAGGTGCAGGTGATCTTTGCCTCACGCCTGCACACCAATGCTGATCGTATCATTCGTGGCCGGTTGAGGCGACTGAAGGATCCGGGCAACTGGACGGTCGTCACCTCGGATCATGAGATTCTGGACGAGGCCCGTCGTGTCCACGCAAGAGTGGTCCATGCTACGGACTTTGCCGCCTGGCTGGAAAGGGTCCCACCTGCCAGTGCGAAGCCGGAAAGTATTTCCGCTGCGGAGGTCGATGCCTGGCTCGAGGTGTTTGGGGATGGTGAAGTGGCCTCCTCAGCATCTGAATCTGCGCCCTCGATCTCCCCATCAGGATCGCCTCGCGAGCGGCCTTCTGTTGCGCGCCCCGCTGGGCCTCGGCGAAAGCGCTCCAAATCGCGTGATGTGGTGGCATCGAGCCCTCGGTTCACTCAGACGATCGGACAACAGATGGGGGTCCCACTTCCTCCTCGACAGGAGGATTCCAGGGCTCCTGCGGAAGAGAAGCCGTCGGAGATCTCGCAGGATGAAGTCAACGCCTGGCTTCAGGTGTTCCAGGATGAGCCAGAGACTCACATCCCCCCACCCAAAGTCAGAAAGCGCCGCACCTCGCCTCCTGTTCGCAAGCCCCCCGCTGTGCGCAAAGATGGCGAGTTGACACCTGAAGAGGTTGAAGCCTGGCTGCAAGTCTTCGGCGATGAAATCGTCGGGGAGTCTGAGCAGGAGGACGTGTCTGGGAAAGGGAAACGGAAGGGGGGTACCACCCGGTCTAAGCTGGCGCGTCTCAAGGCCAATCTCCCTGATGTCGATGAAGAAGCCGAGCGGTCCGATTCGCTGTCGGATGAGGACCTCGCGCTCTGGCGACGTTTGTTCGGTGAAGGTGAGTGAGCGCCCTTCGCGGGGAGCGACGATCACATGACACGAGTCCTGCCCCGGAAGATCATCCATATGGACCTGGATGCGTTCTTCTGCGCGGTGGAGGAATTGCATGACCCTTCTCTGGTGGGCAAACCTTTTGCCGTGGGAGGAAGGCCTGAGGGGCGAGGGGTAGTGGCTTCGTGTTCCTATGCGGCACGGGTGTACGGTGTGCATTCGGCGATGCCCACGGCACAGGCACTGCGATTGTGTCCCGGCCTGATTGTGATCCCGGGCCGTCATCACGAGTATACGGCCTATTCCCGTCGGGTGATGCAGCATCTGAGCAACCTCACGGATGCGGTGGAACAGATTTCGATCGATGAAGCTTTCATCGACGTCACGGACCTCAAGGCCCCGGCAAGGGAGATCGCTGAGACCCTCCAGCGTACGCTCTGGGACGAGTTCCATCTGCCTTGCTCGCTGGGAGTGGCTTCGAA
>CAYLRT010000163.1:0-5410 GCA_964385885.1 uncultured Anaerolineales bacterium
CGAAGCTCCGGCGTCCGAAGCCCGGTCCGCCTTGTCCGTCTCTCAACCCTTGTCAGCCGTGTGTCATAGCTTATAATGCGGGCGTGCCCGAGGGGGCAGCGTGTCTGAGAGACACACGCTCAATTGAAAGGACATGGTATGCCTGCCTATCGCAAGGCGAGTATTCGGGAGCTGACCCAGGCTGCGGCCAATCTGGATGGCCGTTTCATGCAGGGGGTGCTCCACCGCGACCCGGAGAGTGGTGCCTGGTCAGTGGGCGATACGCCATTGGAGAGCTGGCTGGAGCGCTACGCAGATCAGGATGTGACCCTGATCCTGCTGTCGACGGACGAGGGGCGTGAGTTGGAGACGCGAATCTGTCGTACCTGTGGCCGTGAGTATGTCGGCTATGAGTGTCCCTATTGCCGTGAGACGCGGCTGCGCCTGCGGGGTCGCTGACCCGGCGGGTTAGGCCTTCTGTACATCCCAGAAAAGCTGTGGAGGGCTGAGTGAAGATTCAGGACTACCTTGACATCCTGCGTCGCCGGGGCTGGATCATCCTGCTGGCTGGCATCGTCACCGCCGTCAGCGCTTTCGTCTTCAGCCAGCTCCAGATCCCCATTTACCGCTCCAGTGTGCAGGTCTCCATCCAGCTCGCGCGGCCTGACTTTGGCCTGACCCAGTCGGCCAAGCAGCTTCTGCGCTCCTACGCCAACGTCATGTGGTCGGAGAAGCGCGCCGCGATGGTCATTGAGGAGCTGGGGCTTTTCATGGAGCCGGGGGATCTGAAGGAGGACGTCAAGATCGTCGCCGACGACTCATTGATGGTGATCAAGATCGATGTGGACAATCCCGATGGCGAACTGGCCAACGCAATCGCCAACACCTGGGCCCAACTGCTGGTGCAGTGGCGCGATGAACAGAACGACCGCCAGGACAAGGAGGACCGGGTCTTCGCCGAGGTCATCGATCCGGCATCCTATCGCCTGCTGCGGCCCAAGACCAAGATCAATGTGGCAGCCGGCGGGCTGCTGGGATTGATGATGGGCACGCTGGCGGTCCTGGCCATGGAGTGGGTTGAAAGCGGCATCGTGCGGGATCCAGAGAACTTCGAGGCCGAGACGGGCCTGCCTGTCATCGGTATGATTCCCGTCGCGGAGCGATGAGGCCTATGGCCGAGGAGCAAATAACTATGGCACAGTCGACCCCCAACCTGGTGACCCTGACCGATCCCACGAGCGAGGTTGCTGAGGCCTACCGCGCCCTGCGCGTCAACCTGGCCTTCACCAGCCTGGACCGTGATCTGCAGGCCTTTGTGGTGGCGCCGCCCGCCGTCGCGGGGCTGGAGCCCAATGTGGCTGCCAACCTGGCGGTGGTGACCGCGCAGGCGGGGCTGCAGGTCTGCCTGGTGGACGCCGACCTGCGCCGTCCCACGCTTCACACGCTCTTCGACGTGGCGCAGGAGCCGGGACTGACCACTGTGATGCTGGGCCAGGCGGAGCCGGACGCGCTCCCGCTGGTGCCCACAGGGGTGCCGGGGCTGTCTCTGTTGCCCAGCGGCGCCCTTCCACCCAACCCCGCCGACATCCTGGGCTCCCAGCGCATGAAGGACCTGCTGGAGCGGCTCAAGGCGATGGCGGACGTGGTCATCCTGCAGGCGCCGCCGGTGACCGTGGCGGTGGACGCCGCAGTGCTCGCGGCGCAGACCGACGGTCTGCTGCTGGTGGTGCGCACCGGCCACACGCGTCACGACCGCGTGGCGCAGGCCAAAGAGCTCTTGGAGCGCTTCCATGCCCGCATCCTGGGCACGGTGCTCACCGACGCGCCGCGCCACGGCCTGCTGACCGGGTACTAGGCCCAGCGGTGGGCTCTTAACCGCGGAGGTCGCAGAGGTTTTTCTTTACCCCCTTCTTTCTCAGCGCTTTTTGTGTTCTCTGCGGTAGGCGTTTGGCCTGATGCCTCTACGGCTCTACGTAGGGAGCAGCGGCTGACGCACTTCCTGGGCAGTGCGGACGATGAGGGCGGCCGCCAGTGACTCTCCGATGTGGCCGGTGTTGAGCACCAGGTGATAGAGGGTGGGATCCTCCCAGTCGTAGCCATAGACCCGCTGCAGGAACCCCGCTCGGGCGCTATCGGTGGCATGCACGCGCCGCTCGGCCTCGGACCGCGTGATCCCCTCGCGGTCCATCAACCGTTGGATGCGCAGGGGGACGGGCGCATGGATCCGCACATGCACGGCGTTCCGGCGGTCCTGCAACAGCACCTGGGCGCCACGCCCCAAGATGATGGCGTCCCCGCGCTGCGCCAGCCCCCGCACCAGGTGGCGCATCAGCTCCAGATGGGGCTCGGCGAGCTCCTCGGCGGCTGCCTGGGCCCTCAGTCGCTGTCGGGCCTCCTTCAGCTCCAGGTGCTGGGCCTCCATCAAGGCCGCGACCCGCTCGTCGAAGGCATAGGCTTCGCGCAGGGTGGCGCTGGCAATGCACGGCACCAGCGGCAGTGCCTCCATCGCCTGGATCATGCGGTCAGCGATGGCCTTCAGGGACGCGGCGTCCTCAAGGACGCTCGGGTCTGGCACGACTTCCTGTTGTACCCGGCGGATGATCTCCCGGTCCACGTAGCGCAGCTCCAGCGCCTCGGCGACGCGTGCTGCGATGTAGCTCCCCAGGCTTCCAAGCTGCCTGGATACGGTGATAACCAATCTCATAGCTGCACTCCAATCTAACCTCTACTCCTCCTCGGGTGAGGGGTAGGCATAGACGTCGAACGTCTGCATGAAGGCCGTGTCCGCCACCTGCAGGGTGACGGTATAGGTCCCCGGCCGCAGGAACGGATCCTCCGGCACGCCCGTCAGGCTGTCCCACACCACGCCCTCAGTGGGCCCCTGCCAGGTGCCCTGGGCGGTGCGCACGACCTCGCCCTGATGATACCACATGGCCTGCCACGGCTGCCCTGGGGTAAGGCCCCGGCAGTGGACCCCCGCGTAGACCACCTGCGTGTACCAGTCGAACAGCGTCAGCGGCAGGAACGGCTCGCCGGTCGGCGTGAGGCCCGCAGCCACGAAGGGATCGCTGCAGCGCGGTGGACGCGGCGTGGCCGTGGGGGCAGCGGTGGGCTGGGGCGTGGGGGTGGGTGGGGCGACCACCGCAAAGGTGGTCTGCCGGGCGATATCGTCGGCCAGCGTGAACGTGGCGGTGTAGGTACCTGGCGCCAGCGGCTTGCCCCCGGCCTGATAGCAGGGGAACGCGTCGCTGCCCGTCCTGGCTGTCAGGGTATCGTGACGGGCACAAATCGCCTGCCCGGCGCGGTCCTGCACCGTGAGCCAGTAGGGGGTCCCCAGACAGCCATTCTCGTAGCCGGTGTTGATGAAGAGGACGGAGGAGGATGCGGGGACCATGTCTACCGCCTGGCCCTGGGGCAGGAGGCTTACGTCGAGCCGCGTGATGCGTGGCGGTGCGGCGGCTACCTCGAAGGTGTGGCGCACCAAAGGGGTGTCGCCCCAGTCGAGCTGCAGCTCGTAAAGGCCGCCGGGCAAGGGGCGGTGGTCGGGAAAGGGGATCAGCAATGGGCCGTCGGTGAGCTGCCAGGTGTCCTGACCCAGGGCCTCGCCCGACCCATTAACCAGTGTCCAACTCACCGGGGTGTCTGGCCGGTGCGAGGTGCGCACCTCCAACCGGAGCTGGGTGGCGCGGCTGCAGAGCCAGGTGGGGGGCGTCAGCAGGACCACCGACGGCGCGACAGGGGGCTGGGTCGCTGGAGGGGCGTCGGGGGCTCCGCAGGCCCCAATCCCCATCAACACCAGCAGCCCTATGAGGATGAGTCCGCTGCGTCGTGTGTCCACGTCCTCAACTCCTCCACCATCTCCCGGGCGTATTCCCTCCAGTAGGGATGATCGCCCACCTCCAGGTAAGCCTCGAAGTCTGCGATGGCCTTGTCGTACTCGCGCAGTTGTTGATAAGCCACCCCGCGGTTGAAGCGGGCCTCGGCCAGCCGGGGGTTCAGCCTGTAGGCCTCCGTCAGATCGAGCACCGCGCGCCGCGGGTGGTCCAGCTCGCGCCACCAGAGGATGCCGCGTACCAGGTAGGCGCGGGCGTTGGTCGGATCGCAGGCGATGGCGCGGTTCAGCGCCTCGATGGCCCGCATGTGCTCTGAGGGCAGGTGGTCGCGGTTGCCATAGTAGCGGTGGAGCAGGGCCATCGCGTAATGTATTCGGGCGTGCACTCGCTGCCACCAGAGGCTCAGGCGGTTCATGCCATCAACCTCCGGTAGACTTCCACCGTCGCCTGTGCGACCCGGGCCTGGGTGTAGTGAGCCAGCACACGGGCGCGTCCGGCGCGCCCCAGCGCATGGCGCTGTGCGGGGTCCTGTAGCAGCCACGACAGGCGGTCACGCAGGGCCTCGACGTCGCCCTCGGGGAAGGTGAGCCCCGCATCGCCGATCACGTAGGGGATCTCTCCCACTGCGGCGCCGACCACCGCCACCTGGCACGCCATGGCCTCGATCAACACGCGGCCGAACTGCTCGGTCCAGTTGGGGCGGCGCCGCGAGGGCAGCACCAGCACGTCCACCTGGCGGTAGAAGTCGGGCATGGCGGTGGAGGGGAGCCAGGGACGGAAGGTGACGCGCCCCCTCAGGCCCAGGGCGGCGGCCTGATCCCGCAGCGCCTGCTGCTCGGGCCCGCTGCCGACAAAGGTCAGGTGCCAGTCGCCGGGCAGGTTCGCCACCGCCTCCAGCAGCAGGTCGCAGCCCTTCTCCGACACCAGACGCCCTACGTAGGCGATGTGGGGTGGCCCGTCGGCCCGCGGCATGGCGGGTGGGTGGAACAGGTCGGGGTCCACGCCGAACTGCGGGATGACGGCCCAGCGCCCGCGGTAGCCTTTGGCCTGCCAGACGGCGGCCGCGGAGTGGCTGCCCATCAGGGCATAGTCCACGTGGCGCAGATTGTAGCGCTCGAACCAGGCGAAGGGAGGCGGATAGCGGCGGTGGAGGTTCTGCCACGAGAACCAGAGCGTACGGGCGCCGCTGCGTCGGGCGACGCGGTTGGCGTGAAAGGTCGCCAGGTTATAGGGCTCCTCGTCGATGTGTACGATGTCGGGGCGACGCTCCGCCATCAGGCGCGGGAGGTGGGGGTAATAGTGGAGGTGGTAAGCGCCGTTGAAGCGGATCGGCTGCACGATCAGCTCATAGCCGTCGGTGTGGGCGCGTTCCAGCGCCAGGCGGCCACGCTCGTCGCGCCAATAGGGTGGCACCAGCACCGTCAGGGCCATCTCCGGCGCGGCCCTGGCCATGGCCTCCAGCTTCGTCTGATACGTGCCTACAAGACACGCCTTGGATACCATCAGGACCCTCAAGGGCACTCCCTGAGCCACAGATACGGTCGACCCAAGTATAGCGTCGTTGGCCCGCTTTCCAACTGGCCGCTTTGGGGGGTGCA
>CAYLRT010000164.1:0-5367 GCA_964385885.1 uncultured Anaerolineales bacterium
TAGATGACGACCCTCCCTTGGTGACGCCCGTGTCTGAGGCGCACCCGGGTTCCCAGGGCTTCGCTGAACCTCGCCTCTAACGCTCGGATATGCGGGTCATCCTTCGGAGAGGGGGCTGCCACCCCAGGGCGCTCCTCAGACTCCCGCATGCGTCGTACCAGCGCTTCGGTCTCCCTGACGTTCAGGCCCTTTTCCAGCACGAGCTTGAGGGCAGCATCCTGGGCCTCATGGGTCTCAAGCCCCAGCAGCGCACGCCCATGGCCTTCAGTGATCTGTTCATCCAACAACGCCTGTTGCACACCAGGGGAAGCGCTGAGGAGACGCAACAGGTTGTTAATCGTCGGTCGGCTGCGCCCCACTCGACGGGCTACCTCGCTCTGTGAGAGGCCGAAGTCCTCAACCAGGTGGCGGTATGCCTGCGCTTCCTCCAGAGGATTCAGATCCGCCCGCTGAATGTTCTCCACCAATGCCAGCTCCAACATCTCACGAGGCGCGACCTCTTTGATGATGGCTGGGACTTCCGTCAGGCCGGCCAGCTTCGCGGCCCGCCAACGACGCTCACCGGCGACGAGCTGATAACCATCCTCGCCTCTGGTGACTACCAGCGGCTGAATCACACCGTGTTCGCGAATTGAAGCCGCCAGTGTCTGGAGTTCCTCAGCGTCAATCCGGGTACGGGGCTGATGGGGGTTAGGCACGATCATCTCAATCGGCACGTGCCGCACCCCTCCGGCATTGGAATCCTCCGTCGGGATCAGCACGTCCAGACCGCGTCCAAGGCCCCGTCTCACCATCTCAACCTCACGTCCTCAAGACTCACCTTCCGGCAGCGTTCCTATTATAGCATTCGGCACCCACAGTCCAAATATCCGGTGAGGAGCCACCGCTTACCGTTTATCGGTTGGATTCAGGTTTGCCTCAAAGGGAGCCTTTCGCTGTGATCCTGGATGGGTGGGATGCCCAAAGCACTCCGAACCTCTATTATCGGGGAGCAATGGTTGCACCTCTCGAACTCTGCAAGTATCCTTGGGAAACACGACATCTCACACAAGGCAGGGGGTCGCACGTCATGGCAGGACGAAAGGCAAGGATTGGCGTTGTGGGCGTGGGCAGTATGGGTCAGTGTGCCCACCTCAAAAACTATGTCACGCTGGACGATTGCCAGGTAGTGGCCCTGGCCGAGCTACGGCCCTCACTGGGCCACGCTGTAGCTACCCGCTACGGCATCCCCCACGTCTATACCTCCCACCGCGAGATGCTGGAGAAGGAATCACTGGACGGCATCGTGGCCTCCCAGCCCTTCGACCGCCATGGCATCCTGGTTCCACAACTCCTCCAGGCTGGCGTGCCTCTATTCACCGAGAAACCTCTGGCGGCCTCGGTTGAGGTGGGAGAACACATTGTCGCCGCGGTGGCTGCCAGCGGCACCTGGCACATGGTCGGTTACCATAAGCGCAGTGACCCCGCCACCATGGTTGCCAAAACTGAGATTGAGCGGCTCAAGGCCACCCAAGAACTGGGCAAGATGACCTATGTTCGAATCCTCATGCCAGCCGGCGATTGGATCGCTGGAGGGTTCAATGATCTGATCCGCACAGCGGAGCCCTATCCAGAGGTCGAGCATGACCCGCCACCGCCAGACATGGACGCTCAAACCTACGAACGCTACACCGCGTTTGTGAACTACTATATCCATCAGGTTAACCTCCTGCGGCACCTGCTGGGCGAGCCCTATACCGTCACCTTCGCTGATCCATCCGGGGTCTTGCTGGTCGGGGAAAGTGTGAGCGGGGTGCCCTGTAGCCTCGAGATGTCGCCCTACCAGACCACCATTGACTGGCAGGAGTCAGCCCTGGTCTGTTTCGAGCATGGCACGATTCGGCTGGAGCTCCCCGCCCCTCTCGCCCAGAACCGACCTGGACGCGTCACCTTCTTCTACGACCCCGGGGACGGGAAACAGCCAGAGGTGCGGGTTCCCCAACTTCCCTGGGTGCACGCCATGCGCCAACAGGCGATCAACTTCATCCGAGCTATCCGCGGCGAAGCCCAGCCGCCCTGCGAGGCCGCAGAAGCACTGGAGGATCTGAGAATAGCCCGCGAGTACATCCGCCTGCTGACCGGTATCTGATCAGGCAGGTAACCTTAGAGACCCGGAGGGAAAGCATGGCACTCAAATGGCGCAAGACTCTGATCGCGCTGGAGCGTTTCGAATCGGTCGGGGTGTTTGATGTCACCGGCGATGGACGCCTCAACATCGTCTCTGGCGCTTACTGGTATGAAGCCCCAGACATCCGCACACAGCACCCTATTGGAGAGGTGCTGGCGGTCGGCGAATACTACGATGACTTCTCGACTATCCCCATGGACGTTAATGGCAACGGCCGCCTGGACTTCATCACGGGTGGCTGGTGGGGGGATACCCTGCGCTGGCGAGAGAACCCCGGCGATGTGGAGGCTACCTGGCCCGAGCATATTGTCGCGCACACTGGCAACGTGGAGACAACACGCGCCTGGGATGTGGATGGTGATGGCGTGCCAGAGGTCGTACCCAACACGCCGGGTGCTCCTCTCACCGTCTACAAGCTGCTCACCGACAGCAAAGGCAAAGGAACAGGGGAGTTCACTGCTTATACACTATATCCCGAGGCCCAGGGCCACGGGCTGGGCTTCGGGGACATCAACGGCAACGGACGGGGGGACTTCGTGCTCCACAATGGTTGGCTCGAGGCACCTCCTGACCCCTATCACGACCCATGGATCTTCCATCCCGAGTTTGAGCTCGGCCCCATGGCTAGTATTCCCATCCTGGTCGTCGACGTCAACGGCAACGGGCTGAGCGACCTCATCGTGGGCAACGCCCACGGCTACGGTCTCGACTGGTGGGAGCAATGCCAGGCGCCAGACGGCTCACGGCTTTGGCAGCGCCACCCCATCGATCCCTTCAACAGCCAATACCATGACCTCCACTGGATCGACCTGGACGGCGACGGCGCCTGCGAGTTGGTCACCGGCAAGCGCTATCGCGCGCACTGCGGCAACGATCCGGGCGCCTATGACGATGTGGGCATTTACTACTTCAAGTGGACCGGAGAGAGTTTCGCCAAACAGGTCATCGACTATGGGCCTCCAGGTAGGGGAAAGGGGTGCGGGATTGCCTTCGCCGTAGCTGATGTCTCCGGCAACGGGCGTCCCGATATCGTAGCCCCTGGCAAGGATGGCCTCTATCTCTATGAAAACTTGGGACCATAGGAAGGGCCTGCAAACCAGAGTGGGGACAGACTCTTTGCAACGCGCACCGACGCGAGAGACTTCCCCCATGATTCTCTGTGCGGGTGAGCCGGAGGTCATGGAACGCAGGGCGTGCACTGTCAACAACAACTCTCCCGCAGGCTTGGGCCTGCGGGAGAGTTAAGATCCGCATGAGACCTCAGGTCCCACGCCCTCGGCGGAGATTATCCCATGCCTCGCCCGTATAGTGGCCCGAAGTTCTTACAGGCGCGGAAATCCGCCCCCATGGGATCTTGTGCACCGAACGCCGTCCAGGCGCTGGGCCGGAACACCTTTTCCTCGGGGACGTTGTGCATGTAGACCGGAATGCGCAGCATGGAAGCTAACGCAATCAGGTCAGCACCAATGTGCCCGTAGCTGATGGCGCCGTGGTTGGCCCCCCAGTTGTTCATCACGGAGTAGACATCGCGGAAGGGCCCCTCGCCAGTCACACGCGGCACGAACCACGTGGTGGGCCAGGTGGGATCGGTACGCAGATCGAGCTTCTCGTGGACTTCCGGTGGGAGCTCGATAACCTCACCCTCGGCAATCTGGAGGACCGGGCCCAGCCCGGCGACCAGGTTCAGGCGCGTCATGGTGACAGGCATGCCGCCCTTGGAGACGAAATGCGTGGACCACCCGCCGCCGCGGAAATACTCAACACTACCGGGATGCCATGTCGTCGCCTCCAGACACCTCTGCGCGTCCTCAGGCGTGACCTCCCACCAACGCTTGATAGCGGGCTTGCCATCTATCAATGCCTGTCCTGTGGCATCCAACGCCGTGGGCCCGGAGTTGATGAGGTGTAGGAAGCCGCCGGCGGCCGCGCCCTGGAGCTCATAGCCCGTTACACGCTTGACAGCTTCGGGGCTCCAATAGGTGCGCACATCGGAGAACATCTGGGCCCGCCCTGTCAACAGGAAACCGAAGAGCATGGAGACCCCGTTCAGTGCGTCATTCTCGGTGGCCACGATATAGGGCTCCCGAATGCCGTTCCAGTCGAAGGAGGAGTTGAGGATCGCCTCCATGAAATCACCGTTGGGGAAATGATCCGTCCACTGCCGCTGTCCCTGGAAGCCGGCCGCCAGCGCGTTGTGTCCCAGCGCCTCCTCACCATAGCCCAGTTCAGCCAGGCGTGGGTTGCCCACCATCAGGTCCCGAGCAATCAACGCCATCTTGATCGACAACTCCCAGTCACGCTCCTTCTGCTCACGGGACCGCTGCTTGTCTGGCGGGTTACGATCCACACCCTCCTGACAGTTCTCACGCACCCAGGCCCATGCCCGCTCAAACTCCTCAGGATCATAGATATTCTCCTCAAAGCGGCGCACGAACTCGGTCATGTCGATGTACTCGACCCGCATCCCCAGGTAACGTTCGAACAAGTCTGGGTTGACAATCGACCCGGCGATGCCCATAGAGACCCCGCCCATCGAAAGGTAGGACTTGCCACGCATGTAGGCTACCGCCAAGCCGGCGCGGGCAAAGCGCAGCAGCTTCTCCTGCACGTCCGGGGGAATCGTATCGTCATCTGCATCCTGCACATCACGGCCATAAATACTGAAGGCCGGCAGGCCCTTCTGCGTGTGGGCCGCGCTCACCGCCGCCAGGTACACCGCGCCGGGGCGCTCCGTGCCGTTGAATCCCCAGATCGCCTTAGGGGTCAGGGGGTCCATATCCATCGTCTCGGAGCCATAGCACCAGCACGGGGTCACCGTGAGTGTCAATCCAACGTTCTCCTTGCGGAACTTCTCCGCTGCCATCGCAGCTTCGGCCACCCCGCCGATGCACTGATCGGCGATCACGCACTCCACAGGCAAGCCATTGGCATGTCGCAGGTTCTCACTCAGGAAGCGAGCCACGTTACGCGCCATGCCCATCGTCTGATCTTCCAACGACTCTCGCACCCCCCGCCGACGCCCGTCAATGGTGGGGCGAATCCCGATCTTGGGCATCTCGCCAATCAGACGGTTGTGAGGGGCAACCAATTTGAGATCTCTCGTGTTTACCATAGGTCCTCCTTAAAAAATACACAGAACTAGACAACCCACTGCACATACTACCTTGAGAGCTCAATATGTTAACGTTAACATATCCTCC
>CAYLRT010000165.1:0-5246 GCA_964385885.1 uncultured Anaerolineales bacterium
AAGTGATGGGGTCCCGTCTGGGTGGGGCGCATGTATGGAACTGGGCTACTAACCGCGCCAGTAGCCCGGCTATTCCCCCTCGGTGGACAACAGGTGCAAGATCATCTCGGGCGTGAGTTTGATCACCACCGGGAAATCGCCCTGCAAGCGGTAGGTGAGCGAGATAGGGAACTGGGCCCGCAGCGGGACCAGGACGGTGGTGCTGATGGGGATCACGGCGTGTACCGGCAATACCACTTTCTGCTCTCCCAGGACGGGCAGACGGAAGGATGTGGTCACCGACATCGAGACCGGGCAGGTGAGATCAATTGGCACCTCCACCATCTGGCTGATGGGGACCGTCGCCTGGATGGGGATCTCGTGATCCACGTGGACCGTCAGAGGGACAGCCCCCTCGCCCCGTTGGACCCGGTCCAGGAACCGATCCCACCCTTGCTTGACATTGAGGAGCACCACCGCATTGGCGATGCCCAGCACCAGGGAGGCCAGGACCACCAACCAGAGCATCACCCGCCAGAAACGGAGCCAGGAGTGGTTCACGACGTCTCCTCCTCACCTGCCGCCTCATCCAATGCCAGGGCGCGCACAACGGTCTCGAACAGCCCTGGCTCCCGCCATACCAGTGCGTCAAGCTGCACCGCACTGGCCCCCAACGAGAGACAGGCCAAGGCATCCTCCCCAGACGCGATCCCCCCGCACGCGATCACCGGCACCTCGAGCCGCGAAGTCCAATGTGCCAGCGTATACAACAGCAGTGGAAGCAGGGCTCGCCCATAGAGGCGTCCTCGCAGGTAGCGAATCACGCCTCCAGTTGAGGGCGGAAGGCCCTCCAACGGCAACACCCCCCGTGGGGGTGCCGTCAGGGTCAGCGCATCAGCCCCTGCCGGGATCAGAGCTTCAGCCAGGTCATCCACCCGGCCAAAGGGCACCTGCACCAGAACCGGCAGTTCCCCCTGGGTGACCGCCGCCTCGACAGCGGCCACGGCCTGCGCGAGCTGGACATGGGTGGGAAATCCAAGCTCGACGCCGCTTACGCCAGGGACCGTGGAGAGCAACGCCACTGCGCGGCCTACGTCCCCAGGATGCCCGGCAAGCAGATGGACGATCACCGGCAGCCCCAGCCGCTCCCACTGCGGGCCATACGTCCGGATCACCCGTCGAAGGCCGGGATTCGGCCATCCCGTGTGAATCACGAACACCTGTCCACGCACGGCAAGACGTCTGCCACGAGCTGCCCGCCGAGGAGAGAGACTCACGGGATTGGTGACCAGGGCCCCCAGATGCGTCGGATCCACCAAGTCCTGATAGGGAAAGCCAAACCCAAAGCTCCCACTGGCGGGCATCAACGGGCTGGCGATTGTCAGCCCGTACTTATGATGTGGCGCAAGCTCAATCATCGTGCCCTCACCCACTCAGCCACGGGAGTCCACGCCGTAGAACGCCATCAGGTCAAAGACCGGGCCATCCGTACAAGCATGCCGCTCCCCATAGCGGGTCACCACCCGGCAGACGTCACACGCCCCCACCCCGCAGGGCATCGGGACCGTTACCAGGGCCTGCGCGAAGTCCCTGGGCATCTGCATCCGCGCCTGACGCACGCGCTCTGCCAGGGACGGATAGCGCGCCGGGTCACAGGCCAACCCAATGCCCTCAGCCCAGCGGATGAGCTCGCTCAACCGGGATCCCACACGCTCCAATCCCTCCAGGCTGGGCTCACCGCTCTCCAACGGCCCCAGGTAGCCTGCGGAACCGTCCAACGTCACCAGGACCAACTCCAGCGACGGGGGTAGATAGGCGAGCCGTGGCAGCCTGGCATGGGTGCTGGCCTCAACGACCAACACCACGGATGAGGCCGCCTCGAAGAGAGGAGCCAGCAACGGCAGAGTATCTGCTTCCGCGATCAGCAACAGCCGGTCCAGGGTCTGCCCCTCACGAGGCAACCGGAACCCCTTACCCAACGGTCCTAACACATCCACCACAGTACCCGGCAGGACCTCCGTGAGCGGATGGCCCGGCAGCACGTGCACCGTGATCGATCCTGGCGCAACACTTGATGGAAAAAGGGGGACCCTGAGAGCTTCTCCCAGGTCCCCCAACAGAAAACTTCCAGGGTCCGGAACGTGCGGCAGACTCAGACGGGCCTCCCACCACGGAGGCGCCGGGCGCAGCGCTTCCATCCGAGCCTGCTGCCGTCTGACCACATCTTCCTCCCTTGTTAGACCATATGGATGGGGGCACCGAAGACCCCGTGGGCGGCCTCCATGACCGCTTCGCTCAGCGTCGGGTGGGCATGGACCGTGCGAGCCACTTCCTCGGGGGTCAGCTCCCACCGCGCAGCCACCACCAGCTCATGGATGAGTTCCGTCGCCTCCGGCCCCACGATCACCGCTCCCAGGATCTCATGGCTTACGGGATCGGACATGATCTTCACCCAACCCACGTTCTCTCCCAGGGCCAGGGCCTTGCCATTGGGCAGGAACGGGAAGCGCCCGACGGCCAGGTCCTGGACGCGCTCACGGGCCTGCGCCTCTGTCATCCCAAAGGACGCCACCTGGGGCGAGGTATAGGTGGCCCGCGGGACAAATCGCGTGTTGAAGGGCGCAGGCTTGCGCCCCGCGATGAGTTCCGCCACCAGGATGCCCTGCGCCGAGGCGACATGCGCCAGCGGCAAGACGCCTGTCAGATCGCCGATAGCATAGATGTTGGGGACCTGGGTCCGCATGGTGGCATCTACCTTCACCCACCCCCGCTCCAGGGTCACACCCAGCGACTCGAGCCCCAAACCTTCGGTGTTGGCGCGCACGCCGATGGCAACCAGCGCGACGTCGGCCTCCAGGGCGCTCTCGCCCTCGCTTCCCTGCACCTTCACGAGCACCCCAGACGACGTCGGCTCGACCGCCTGGACGCGGGTGGAGGTCAACATCTTGATCTTGGCTCGGCGGAGATGTCGGCTGAGCTCCTTGGCGGCATCGGCATCCTCGGCCGGCAATATCTGGGGCATCATCTCCACCACCGTGACCTCCGCGCCGTACGAGCTCCAGATGGTGGCAAACTCGAGCCCAATGGGACCTGCACCGATCACCACCGCGCGATCCGGTAACTCACGACGCGCCAGCGCCTCCCGGGAGGTGAGCACCCGCTCTCCGTCGGCCACCACGTTGGGGATGAGGCGCGGGCGTGCGCCCGTCGCCAGGATCACCGATTGGGCTGTCAGCGTGCGCGTTCCACCCTCGTTGAGCTCCACGGTCACCTCGGTGGGCGAGCTCAACCGGCCCGTCCCCCAGATCACGTCCACCCCGTTACCCCGCATGAGGGCTTGCACGCCCTTCACCAACCGACTGGACACCTTTCGACTGCGGTCCACCGCGGCGGCGTAATCCAACGTCACATCGCCGGCCGTGAAGCCAAAGGTCTTACCCCCCTGGGTCACCAGGCGCGCCACCTCGGCGTTGCGCAGGAGGGCCTTGGTGGGGATACATCCCCAATTGAGACAGACACCGCCCAGGTGCTCCCGTTCTACCAATCCGACCTTCAGCCCTAACTGAGCCGCACGGATAGCCGCCACGTACCCACCCGGACCACCACCAATGATCACCACATCATATTGCTGCCCCGTCATCGTGTCTCCTCTCCCTCATGATCCTCCACAGGCCACTGTGTCACCAGACGTTCTACCTCAGCCAACATTGCATGGACACAGAGGTCTGTCGTATCCAGAATCATCGCATCCTCTGCCTGACGCAGCGGCGCTGCCTTGCGGCTGCTGTCGATGCGATCCCGTCTTCGCAGGTCAGCCAACACATCCTCGAACGAGACCTGCTTGCCCTGGGCCCGCATCTCCTTGCAGCGCCGCCGTGCGCGCTCCTCGTCGGAAGCGATAACGTAGAGCTTCAGGTCGGCATCGGGGATCACCACCGTGCCGATATCGCGCCCCACCATCACCACCCTGCCCCGGCGAGCAATCGCCCGCATGCGCTCGGTCAACGCCCGTCTGACACCCGGATAGGCCGAGACGGGAGAGACCGCCCGCTCGACAGTAGGCGAGCGAAGGTCCCAGGTGACATCCCGTCCCTCCACGCGCACGGTATACGGTCGTCCATCCTCTTTGGTGGGCGGCACAATCTCAATCGAGACGCGCTCGGCCAGGCGCGTCACCGCAGGTTCATCGTCAATCGGCAGCCCCTCCGCCTGCACCGCCCAGGTCACAGCCCGGTAGAGGACTCCCGTATCCAGAAACAGATAGTTCAGACGTTGTGCCAAATGATAGCCAATCGTGCTCTTGCCGGATGCGGCAGGGCCATCGATGGCGATCGTTGAAGGTCTCACTTCTGCTGCCTCCGTTGTCTCGATCTGTGTGAAGGGGGACGGCGGCCCGTCCTGGTCTTCCCCCTCCGCGGACGTTGTGGTTCCTGGCCCGCCGATCGTTTGAGGGCCCGGAGTTCGTCTCGCGTCAACGATCGCGACCGCCCCGGCGGCAAATTGTCCAACTGCAAGGGCCCCATAGCCGTGCGGATAAGGCGGCGCGGGGGATAGCCCAAGGACGCCACCATCCGCCGCACCAGGTGCTTACGGCCCTCATGGACCGTGATCTTGAGCCAGGTCTCCCCGTGCCGGCGGCTCTCGATGGTCACAGCATCGACGCGGGTCATCTTGCCATCCAACATGATGCCGCGCCGCCACCGCTCCAGGTCCTGCGCCGTGGGTTCCCCCGTGACCAGTACCCGGTAGACCCGGGGATGTTCATACCGTGGATGGGTCAGCCGATTGGCCAGCGCCCCATCGTTCGTCAGGAGAATCAATCCCTCGCTGTCGGCATCCAGCCGCCCCACGGGGTAGACGCGAATGGCCTTCCCCCTTCGATCGGTGGGCAGCGGGACCAGCTCCAGCACCGTCCGCCTACCGAGGGGGTCATGGGTCGTCGAAATGACTCCCCGCGGTTTATTCAGCATGATGTAGAAAAGGGGTTGAGAGCGAGCCAGAGGCACGCCATCTACCCTGATCTCCTGCTTCTGTGGGTCAGCGCTGTCCCCCAGATGCGCGACCTGCCCATCCACCATCACACGGCCTGCCTCGATGATGCGTTCACAGGCCCTACGCGACCCATATCCGGCTCGCGCCAAAATCTTCTGAAGTCGTTCCTCTGCCATAGCCCACTATTATACCCGCGACAGCCCCCTCCGCGAGTTCGGAGGCCGGCGGTGGCTGCCCCACAGACGGTTGGCAAAATGGGGGCAAGACCAGCTTCC
>CAYLRT010000166.1:0-1595 GCA_964385885.1 uncultured Anaerolineales bacterium
GCTGGCCTGGCTACCAGGCAGACACACGCCCCACGATGGGGCGGTAGTGTCGAAACAGAGCCTGCTCCGCCAGACGTCGCATCGCGGCCACGCGCGATGGCTGCGCCGCAGCCAGATTGTGGCACTCCCCCGGGTCCTCCCGATGATCATACAATTCCGCCCAACCCAGCCGCGGATAGAGCGTGAAGCGATAGCGGGCATCGACCACGGTGGTGTTGATGAGCGACGGATCGCCGCCCGCACAGTAGGCCAGCGCCACGTGCTCCCGGCCCTCCTCCAACACCTCAAGCATGTCCTGGCCGTGCAGGCCCTCCGGCACCTCCAACCCCGCCAGGTGAAGCAGCGTCGGCAGGACGTCCACATTGCTCATGGGCGTCTCCACACGCCTGGGCAGGGATACGCCCGGCGCACGCAGGATGAACGGTACATGGAGCAGCGACTCGGCGGCAGTCTCCGCCTTGTACAGCCGACCGTGATCCCCCAGGAACTCACCGTGATCGCTGGTGAAGACCACGATCGTGTCCCCGGCATGGCCCGAGGCCTCGAGTCCCTCGAGGATGCGTCCCACCGCGCGGTCGATCAGAGCGACAGTGGCGTAGGTGTAGCGACTGATCGTCCGCCGCTCCTCAGGGGTGAAATGTGAGACATCGAAGCCGGCGCTTGCCAGTGGCCCACCTCGCACGGCCTCACCCTGAGGATCCACCGGATCGGGTACTGGTGCATCTTCGAAGTCACGCACCACATCGTAGGGGGGCGTGAACGGGTGGTGAGGGTCGGGGAAGCCGATGAAGGCGAAGAAGGGCTGCGCATCGGATCGTGTCTCCAGGTACGCGCAGAACCGCTCGGCCAGCCATTGTGTATTGTGCAACTCGGATGGCAAAGCAGACGCGTACAGGTTGCGCAACCTGGGCACCGGCCGAGGCGCGGCAGCGGCGTTGTCCATCACATGCTGATAGACGTCTGGGTGTTCACGCTGCAGCCACCGCGCATAGTGGCCCAGATGGCAGGGCTGCTCGCCATGTCCCTGCGTCATCTCCACGTGACGGAACCCGTAGTATGGGCCATGCCAGTCGTCCAGGGCCCCCGACTCCCACACGGCCCAACTCTCCGGATAGCCGTAGGAGGGCGGCGCCAGGTTGGGCGTCAGATGCAGCTTGCCGAAGGCCACCGTGTCATAGCCAGCGGCGGCGAACAGGTCAGCCATGGTCGCTGGTTCGGGACATACCCATGCCTCGTCCGCATGCTCCACGTTGAAGTTGGCATACGACCGGCGATTGAGCGGGATGCCATTGCTCCAAACGCCATGCGCCGGTGGATACAGACCCGTAAACAGGCTGGCCCGCGAGGGCATGCATACCGTGTTGGCCGCGATGTGGCGCGTGAAACACACGCCCTCCTCTGCCAGCCGGTCCAGGTTGGGGGTGCGGGCACAGGGGTTCCCCGAAGACCCCAGCGAATCGAAACGTTGTTGGTCGGTGTGCAGCACCAGGACATTAGGCCGTTGACCCATGGTTCCTCCCTATGTAGGACAGGCTTTCGCGCCTCAGAAGGCGTGCCTGTCCACGCGGTCATGACAACACTCCGTCGGATGGACA
>CAYLRT010000166.1:1695-5239 GCA_964385885.1 uncultured Anaerolineales bacterium
GGAGGTTTTCTATCCCACCCTCCGCAGTTCCTGATTGTACACCATATCCCAGTAGAACACTCGCCGAGCACGCCCTTCGACAGGCTCAGACGCGCTCGGGCCAAGTTTGGGTGGTCTGCAACCCGCGTAGGGGAGACCGGCCGGTCGCCCCGAGGTGCTGCTGTCGAAGCCCGGTGAATTCGCTACCCGGACCCTTCGGCAGGCTCAGGGTCCGGACAACCCGAGGGCTGAGCGGCCCAGCAAGCTGGGCTTGTCGAAGCCCGGTGGCCTTGCGACCCGACCGCCGACCACTGACCGTGCGAGAGCCCCGCGCGGTATACATCCCCGGCAGTGGGGCAGGCTTTCCAGCCTGTCCTCGCATCTCGCCGGTAGGTCTTCCCCTGGTCCCCGGCAGGCTGTCGGCGATCCCCGTTGGAGGTGACCGTCACCTCCGACGGGGACGATCTCAAGCCCCGGCGATCCGTGGCATCCACAACGGCTCCTTGCCCATCTCAGCCTGCAGCAGCGCCATGACCAGGCGAGCCTTGAGCCCAGCGTAATCCGGATCATCCCAGCGATTGTGGATCTCGTCCGGATCCTCTTGCAGATCGAAGAGCTCGCCGTAGTCCCGGCCATAATAGACCGTCAGTTTGTACCGCTCATCCACGTAAGTCTTGAGATGCAGCGTCGTGGGTTGGTGACGGTTCTCCACCACCACATGATCCCGAACGGCCTCAGCTTCACCAAGCCACACACGCGACTGATCCACGCCGGTCATGGAGCGTGGGATGGGGATCCCGGTCAGGCTAAGGAAGGTGGGCGCCAGATCCACCAGGGACTGGAGGGCCGCGGTTCGGCGTCCTGCCGGCACCTGCCCCGGATACCGCACCACCATGGGGATACGGATCATGTCCTCGTAGTGAAACGCTCCTTTGGCGATCAGACCGTGTTGACCGTAGAAGTGACCGTGGTCGGTGGTGAAGACCACCAGGGTCTCCTCCGCCAGGCCCAGGGCTTCCAGATGATCGAGGATCTGACCGATGTACTTGTCCATCAGGCTGATCATGCCGTAATAGATGGCGATGTCCCTGGCCAGTTCGTCTCGATCGCGCAGATGGGAATGGAAGCCATGCAACCCGTTGCCGTCCGGCTCGCGCCAGGCCGAGAAATCCGGGTTGGGCTCCTGCGTCAACTGGAAGTGCGGGGGGTTGTGGGCATGTTCCTCCGGCGTGACCTGAGGCACCGTCAGGCTGGCGGGGTCGTACATCGTATCCCAGGGCCGCGGCACCAGGTACTTGGGGTGGGGATCGAAGAAACTGGCCCAAAGGAAGAAGGGTTCACCCGCCCGTGCGTACTGCTCCATCAAGGCCTGGGTCCGTTCGGCGATCCACGCATCATAATGGTACGCCTCAGGGATCTCCCAGGTGCGATACTGATCAGGGTTGTTGCCGGTGGGCGGGCGGAAGTAGTCCCGCCAGTTGGTCAGCCCCTTGGCCTCCATCCAGAGCGCGTAGTGCTGCCCCACCAGGTACTCATCCGTGTGGTTCCGCGCCAGCTCGACGTGGTCGAACCCATAGAAAGGGCCGTAGAACGTCCGCCAGAAATCCAGGTCCTGCAGGATGGGCATCGCCTCCAGCGAAGGGTACTGCTCCGTCCCTCGCACCGGCTGGAAGTGTGCCTTGCCCACCAGCGCGGTACGGTAGCCGGCGGCCGTGAAGTCCTCCCCCACCGTGTGCGCGCTCTCGGGCAGCTTGGTGCCCAGGGCATAGGCCCCATGCTGACTTGGGTACCTGCCGGTGATGATCGAGGCGCGGGTTGGAGTGCAGGTAGGGTTGGGACAGTAGGCACGGTCGAAGACGGTCCCCTCGGCCGCCAGCCGATCCAGGTTGGGCGTCCGCACCTCGGGGTTGTTGTAGCCGATAGCCTGCCAGTGATGCTGATCGCTGGTGATCAAGAGAATGTTAGGACGTTTGGACATCGTCTCGGGCTCCTGTCCGCGTTGGGATTCAATCTCATCATTCACGGATCGAGAAAGGGCTCACCGCCCGTATACCGATCCAGCGCATCTCGATCCAGGGCCACACCCAGGCCCGGGCCGGCAGGCACCTCCAACATGCCATCCTCGTCCAGTTGCCAGCCCCCCTCCACCAGTCCGTCCACATAGGGTGAGCCGGTCAGATACTCCACCATGTCCGTGTGGGGCAACGCCGAAGCCAGATGCAGATCTGCCGCCAGACCGATCGCTGTGTTCCAGCCATGGGGGATCAGGCGAGCGCCGTAGTCCTGCGCCATCCACCCGATGCGTCGCGACTCCGAGAGCCCCCCGACCTTGGTGGCATCGGGCTGAACCACATCGAAGGCCCCCGCCCGCAGCCACGGCAGGAAACTCTGTCGGCGGGTCAGCACCTCGCCACCGGCTATGGGCACAGGCGCGTGTTGCCGCAACAGCACATAGTCGTCGAGGGCGTCATGCGGCAGCGGTTCCTCGAACCAGGTCACATCGTAGTCGGCCAGCATCTGCGCCGTGCGCAGCGCCCACTTGTAACCGTGCGGCCAGAAGGCATCGCTGCCGCCCGCATCCACCATGAGACGCGCCTCCGGACCTACGGCATCCCGTGCCGCCCGCACCATCATTTCGTCCATGGCGTGGTCCACGCGGCCAAACGGCCCCCACCCCATCTTGAATGCCCGGAAGCCCTTTTCCATGAGCGCCAGCAGATGATCCCGTAGAGGTTCGGGCTCATCCATCAGCAGCGAAGCATAGGGCATCACCCGTTCCCGATAGCGGCCTCCCAGCAGCCGTCCCACCGGTTGTCCCGTCACCTGCCCCAGCAGGTCCCACAGCGCGATGTCGATCCCGCTGATGGTGTGCGTGATGGTGCCACCGCGCCCCATCCAGAACATGTGCTGGCGCAGTTTCTCGGTCACTCGCTCCGGTTCCAGGGCATTCTCCCCCTCGTACAGCGGCGCCAACACCGAGAGCGCCGCCTTGACCAACTGATCGTTGGTGTACACGCTGCCCAGGCCCACCAGGCCTTCGTCGGTGATCACTGCCACCAGGGTGTGCACACAGTCCTCGCGCTCAATCTCCTCTGACCAGCCGCCCTCGGGTGTCTCACCTCGCAGACCGGTGGCGCGGATCTCCCGTATCTTCATCGCCTGCCTCCTCCTCATCCACCCTCGATCGCCGGCAGGAAGCGCACCTCGCTGTCCTGCTCCAGCGGCTGGAACATGCCAAGGCGCGAGAGCCGGCCATCCACAGCCACCGCCAGGTCCGGCGCAAGGCGATCGCCGCGGCAGAGCCGCGCCTGTGTCCCAGGATAGCGCCGCTCCAGCTCGGCGATCAGCTCGCGCACCGTCCGTCCTGGCACCTCAACCTGTGCCCGTCCCCCCGTCAGATCGCGCATCAGAGGGGGGATCCACACTCTCGGCATGATCACCTCGCCGCCAGCTCAGGCCTCGGGTTCGATGGCGCCCAATGCCGCCAGGATGCGCGCTGGCGTCATGGGAAGCTCGCACACCCTGGCCCCTACAGCCTGGAAGATCGCCTCAGCGATGGCCGCCG
>CAYLRT010000167.1:0-5202 GCA_964385885.1 uncultured Anaerolineales bacterium
GCTACGGCGCGATCCGCCACTCTATATCCTGGGTGATGTCCACCTCGTAGGTCTCGGTGATGACCTCCTCGTCACAGCCAAAGACAGCCAGGTCATAGGTCCCAGGCGTGACCGCGAAGGTGCGGGTCGCACCGGGGGGCACGGTCTCATCGGGGCCCAGCCAGTCATCGCCCCACGTCTCGCTCTCGGGGGGCGAGATGAACACGTAGCACACCTCCTGATCCAGCGCGTTGATAAGCGTCAGCGTGACGGTGCCGGCCTGCGGCGCCGCCGTCGGCGAGGGTGATGGGGTGACTGAGGCGGCTGGCTCAATCGTGAAGCTGGCCGCCTGCACCAGCTCGCCGTCGAGGTAGAGCCGCAGCTCGTACGTGCCCGGCGTGAGGGGGGTCTCCAGTTCCATGCTGATGGCATCCCAATAGACCCCGTTCACATCCTCCGCCCAGGGGCCCGAGTCCTCGATCTCCACCTCTCCGTTCACGACCCATGCGTAGCCGAAGGTCACCTCGGGGCTCATGTTGGCGTACTCGGCCAGGGCAAAGACCTTGGTGATCCCCTCGGTGAAGGTGACGCCGGGGTTGATGGGCTGGTCGTCGCCGGTGATGCCCTCGGCGAAGGTGATGGGGCCGATGGTGGGCGGCGCGGACACCTCGGTTGGGGTGGCGGTGGGAGGTGCGGGGGAGGGCGCTGTCGGCGTGACCGGCGGTGTCGGGAGAGGGGTGCTGGTGGGTGGCGCGGCAGTGGGCGTGGGCGTGGCAGACGGCGCCGGGACGGGTGTGCTGGTGGGCAGCGGCGTCTGGGCTGTGGGGGCCAACATGAACCCTGCCCCGCAGGCCAGCAGGAGCAGTATCATGGCGGCGACGCCCAGGAGGATCGGTACCCAGCGAGGCACGGAGCGTCGGCGGGCCAGGACGACGACCGCGATCGCGCCCGCGATGACCATGACCAGCCCGCTGAGGCTCCCGCACAGCAGGAACTGGGCCAGCGAGGTGTAGGCCGTCGCTGTGGTAGTTGATGGCCCAGCGATGCCACTCCCTTGCTCTGGGCCTGGCTGTCCGCCCGATCCCTCTACCGGCGTTGACGCTCCGGCTTCCTCAGCCTGGTAGAATGGCGCCTCCCACCAAGGGTCGGGCGCTGTGGGCAGGTCCGTCACCGTGCCGTCCGTCTCCACTGTGGCGCCGCTCTGCGAGGAGAGAGACACGATGGTCTGCTGCCCGTCGGCTGAGACCCCCTCTATCACTGCCCGACCCTCGATGACGTAGACCTGGGTCGGCGGCCCAGCCTGGATGGCGAACTCCGTCTCGAGGCCGAGGACGCGGGCGTGGGGGCGGAAATCGTACCAGGACTTTCCCTCTTCGCCCATGTACACATCGAAGTGGCCCGGTTGGTCCCGCCGGAGGCTTCGGAAGTGGGCGCTCCCGCGCTTCAGCAGCACGCGTACCAGCTCCGGCGAGGCGTAGTCAAACACCAACTCGGTGTTCGCCCGTACGTTTACGGTTCCCCACTTCACCTCGTTGAGGTAGAGGTAGATGATGGCTCGACCGTTGCCGGTGCGCACGTAGTACCACGGGCGAATCGGCATGGGGTATGAATCAATCGGCGTCCACTGGTCGTCACTCGCTGGCCGGATTGAGACCTCACCTTCGCCGTGGTGGATCTCCATGCGAGAGTACTGAAGAGGAGGCCGGTAGATCTCGTGCAGCAACAGTCGCTCTATCCGATCCCAGACCTGGGGCGACTCGGCCAGGGGCTTGTTGTCAATGGCGGTCAGCCAGAACATGTCCACCGAATGACAATGTCCCTCAAAGGCGTAGTCTATCACCCCGTTCAGGTGAGAGGACGCCATGGTGATGAGACCATCATCATCCGCGTAGGGTAAACCTTGCGCAATATATTGGTCCATGGCGTAGCGTCGACCGATCAGGTTGGCATACTCCACATCTGGGTTGAGGTGGGCGCCAGTCGACTCGCCCTTGTTCAACTGTCGGAGGAAGATGCTGGGGGCATAGACGTTGACAGCGGCGTTCCAGTGCTTGAACTTGTTGAGGATCGAAAGCGCCTCCCCGCCCAGATATTTCCACCAGACGACGCCGTGGTTTGGTGTGCCTGCCATGATGAGCTTCCGCACATCCTGGCCATAGTACGGGGCTTCCTCCACGTAATATCGAGAGATCAGTCCCCCCATGCTATGGGCCACGATGTCCACCTTGCTCAGCTTGATGTTGTGCTGGGCGTAATCGCGCTTCTGCTCGGCGATGGCACTCTGAAGTATCTCGGAGAGGTCGCGGATGTAGGACTCGGGTGTGCCCGCATAGTCTTTCAGCACCGGATCGAATCCCTTGTCTGCCAGGTGGCTGGCGAAGGTCGCCCAGGTCTGTTTGCTCCCAATGAAGCCGTGGACGAGCATCACGGGCGGACGGAACACGAGGATCTTCAGCGGGATGTCCCTGGTACTCTGGTCCGGCAGCTTGTAGGAGAAGGTGATCACGTCTGGGGCGCCCCAGGCAGGGGCAGCATCCTCGTAGGTATGCACATCGACCTGTTCTGTGAGGAGATTCTTGTCCGTGAGATAGTCGGGGGGACGGTATGTCACTTCAGCATGGCCCTGATCATCCAGTTGGATCTGCCCCCACATCTCCAACACAGCCTTACCCTTGAGCGTCCCCAGCTCGGGGGAGGCGAACTCGACGGTCTGACCAGCCAGTTGAGGGAGGTTGAGAGTGATCTTGAGGGTACTCTTGCCATCGGCGACGACGCCGATGTAGGGTTTGCCGGTTTCGGGGTTCTGCTCAATCTGCACTTCCTCCGCCAGCACCGGGATCTCCACGATCCGCTCCTGCCCCACAGCCCGGACGCTGAGCCGGTACAACCTGGCTTCCGGGTAGACATGCGTGATGGTGAAGAAGGCGATACCATCAGCGTCGGTCTGCGCTGCGATCGGCTCCTCCTCCGGCTCCAGCAGCGCCAGGGTGACGGTTTCGCCGACCAGTGGGCTGCCCTGTGGGGTGATGACGCTGACGGTGACCGTGACCACGTCGCCGATCTCATTCATGGTGGGTGGCGATACCTCCACCTCCAGTCCTGCGGCGGCTTGAAGTGACAGAGACGCTGTCGCTGCGTCATCCGGGCAGCCGGCGACCGTGGCGATCAGTTGCACCGTGGTCTGTGCGATGATGTCGGCGGGGGCCTGGTAGATGAACAGCACCTCGCCATCCTCGTTCGTGGCAAGGGGGCTCTCCAGGATATCCCCTGGGCCTTCCTGGATGGCCACCTGAGCGAGCTGGCCGACGATTGGCTCGCCCGCGCCGCGGGAGGCCCGCAGGCTGAGGTAGGCCACCTCGCCCGCCGAGACACTCTGAGGGTCAACCTCGAGTTCCAGGAAGCAACCCGTCGGGGTCGGTTCTGCCGGGCTCTGCCCGCACATCGCCAGGCAGGCTTCATACTTCTCCCAGTTATCCGGGCCCCGGTCTTTGTCCCAGCCGCAACCGCCATCGTCGAAGGCGTAGACGGTATCAACGGCGGCAAAGGCACAGCGCAGACAACTGTAACCCGAATCCCCCGCCTGGATGTGCTGCCAGGCATCCACCTCCTCTGCCGTCAGCCATATTCCCGGGCAACACGTCACCCGGCAATCCAGTGTGGGGACGGGCATTGCCTGGGGTGTCGGCGTCGGGGAGGGGGGATCCGTCTCGTCGGATTCGCTGTCAGGATTCCAGCGTGTGCCGGAGACGGTGCAGTGGTACTCGTAGACACCCAGATGATCCTCGTCGATCGTGCCAGTGAAGGCGTTACCGTCGTCGCTCAGGGTCAGCACAATCTTTCTGTAGCCCTGGACCTGGCCTGTCTCGTCGGAGAGTGAAGACACGAACTGTCGGCCGTTCATGGACCCAATAACATCGCCGAACGAAGACAGGTACTCTTCCAACTCACTGGTCCAGTACTCGAGCATCAGGCTGTCCCCCGACCGGGTGAAGCTGGCGCTGCCTGAATCATCCCAGGCCCCTGACCTTCCATCCCAGAAGGCCCATGTGCAATGTTCTGTCACATCCCACCGTCCCTCAAACGTAGGCGGGGGCTGCTGGGCGCCGACGTGTGGGGCAGGCCATAGGACGAGCCACAGACCGGTTAGTAATCCCGTCAGCAAGGCGAGAGCGTGTCGTCCAGACCACTTCCTCATCTGAATCCCCCTACAACTGCTAATCCTCAGGCAATCGCTCGATGAAACTGTTGATGGCCTTGCAGATGCGCCCCAGGGCTGTGTCTGGGTGATGGGTCGCCATGTATCCTATGAAATAGATCAGTCCCAGCAGCGCGGCAACAACAAACCCGAGACCCAAAATCACAAGCACGATAGCCCACATCGCTCCTTACCCCCTTATGGATTTGGGTGGGCATCGATCACGATGGTCACGGGGGTCCTCCCCGCCAGACAACGCGCAACCGTGCAACGCATCTATGGCGCGGTCCACATCTAGCTTACTGCCCTCAGTGTCTTGGCATGCTGGTTGATCCGCCGTGCAAGCTGCCGCATCCCCGCCAGGACATCGTTGGGATCCTGGGGGATGTATGGAAGCACCAGGACGGCTTCGGTGGGCGTGGCCACGATGCGTGAGGAGAGCCTGGTCTTCTTCTGCAGGGGCAGCCCATGCTTCATGCGGATGGTGGTGACGTTGCGGATATCCATGGTTGACCACGCTGCGTCGCCGGACAGCGCGGTCAGTTGCGTGCCCACGCTGGCGTCGCTGGTGCCACGGATGCGGATCTCGGTCTCAAAGCCCTGGAATGTGCCGCGGAGGATGTTGTAGGCCAGCCGGCGTCGCTCGACCCGGAGGTCGGTCTGACGGGCCACCTCGGCCAGGACCCGATCCACTTTCTTCTTGCGGCGGGCAGCCCACCAGAAGGCGCCGACCATCAGCAGCATCATGAAGAGACCCATCAGTGGGTGGATGAGGAAGGAAAGCCCAAGCGCGAACAGGAGCAGCAAAGCGAGGAGCAGCCAGCCAACGGTTTTCATGGCCGTACCTCCTTTCTGTGATTGCCCCGTTGGTTGCTACGGTTTGCCCATCACCGCGGGCCGCGCGTTGCCCGATGGTCGCGTCTGTCACGCAGCCCCCGCCCTGGCATGGACCCGCCTCACATCGCGGGGCGCATCACCGACGCGCCGTATCGATGCCCCCTTAACTTTAGTATATCAAAAACCGGCGG
>CAYLRT010000168.1:0-5170 GCA_964385885.1 uncultured Anaerolineales bacterium
CGGCATCGAGTCGGAGGTTGCCGAGGCCCCGCCCGCTGAGGAAGCTACATCTGAAGTGGGGTCTGAGAGGCGAGAGAGCACACAAGAGCCTGCCTTCGTGGGGTGGACCGCGTTCGGCGACGAGATAGTGGAGGTTGCACCCCCAGAACCGGAGCCCGAAGCGACATTGACCGAAGGGATCGAAGCACAGATCGAAGAGACAGTGCCCACAGAGGATGCCCTGGCCTGGCTTGGCAGCCTTCCACCGGAGAAAGAAGCTGTCTTGGAGGCAGAGATCGCACCGCCCGCGGAGAAAGAAGTAGAAGCAACCCCGCCAGAGGCCGAGAGTCCAGAGACCGTGGTAGAGGAACCGGAGATCCCCGCCGAGCTGGAGGAGGTTGCCTCACCACCGACGGCCGAGGTAGAGACACTGGCTGAAGCTGAGGAGGAGGTAGCTCCCGCAGAGACTGTCAGGGTATCAATGGCAGAGCTGGAGGAACTCCGCGCAACGGTCAAGCGCAAGAGGTCCAATCATGATGCACGGCTCACCCTTGCCCGCGCGCTGTGGGAGATAGGGGAGATCGAGGAATCCATGACTCACTACGGACGATTGATCAAGTCTGGTGCCAAGACCGAGGAAGTACAACGGGATCTTGAGCGCTATGTTCAGATGCGGCCGAACGACCCACGTCTACTGAAGACGCTGGGGGATACCTACATGAAGTCCGGCGATTTGGAGCAGGCCCTTGCCATCTATAACCAGGCGATGGATCTGCTTTAGCGCAGGGAGTGGCCCTTTGTGACACGGTTGACCCCACATCGAGAGGACCATGAACCAAGGCATCCGGGGAGCCTGAGGCTCCCCGGATCGTTTTCTGTCATGCGCCGACCTGCTGAGATGATGCCCCCTAGAAAATCACGTGCTCGTCGGCTCTGGTGTAGGTCATGATTTCCTCTGGTTGGAACCAGAAGGCGATCTCTTGTCGGGCTTCCTCCAGATTACCGGAGGCGTGGATCAGGTTCTTGGTTGAGCGTCGTTCGAGGCTTGAAACCGTATTCGAGTCAATGGAGTAGTCGCCACGAATGGTGCCCGGCTCCGCACGGGCTGGGATCGTGAATCCTATGAGTTTACGGACCATAGAAACTGCATGGACCCCCTCGAGGACCATGGCCACCACCGGCCCCGAGGAGACATAGTCGACCAACCACTGCTTTACCATGGTGCCTATTTCATAGGGATCCCGTGTGCCCAACACGGCTTCAACGTCCATACCGAAAGCCTCGAAAGAATCCAATGTCTTCTGGCCCATACCACGGATCCAGTCATCGGGGCCAGCGTAGTGGCCCTCTGCCATCTGTGGGGTGGGATGGACCATCTTCAGTGCGACGATCTTCAACCCTACACGCTCGAAGCGATGAATGATCTCTCCCACCAACCCCCGGGCCACGGCATCCGGCTTCAGTAACACCAGGGTCTGCTCTCTCTTGATTTGTGTTGCATCCATAGCATGGACCTCCTGTTGTCAATGTCTTACTCAACGTCATAACAGAAGCTGAAGCCCTACACAGGCTCCAGCTTCTAGGTCTCACCTTTGTGCATATGCCGAGTCTAACCGAATTTGTAGGCTACCCCGAATCCCCCACGGGGCAGGGTCCACTCGATGTTTGTGTAAGGACAGGCCACCCGACAACTTCCACACTCGACACAACTCTGATAGGCGATCTGGATCCTCCCGTCAGGGCCCAGAGTATAGACGCCTACGGGGCAGAAGTAGAGGCACGGCTTGTATTCACAGCGGGCGCAGACGTCGTGATTCTTGATCTGCAGGTGGGCCTGCTCCTCATCGATGAAGTACTTCAGCGTCATGAGGAGATCATCGACATAGACCTCGGGTAAGGTTGCTTTGAGTTCCTCCGGTAGCTCCTTGACCTCGAATGCATCGCCTGTTTTCATAGTCATTGGTTCACCATCCCATCACTGCACGTGTCATGGCGATGATATCGCCCGTTGCCCTCAGCAGCGACCGGCGATCTGATAGCGCCTTCAACATATTACGGAAGAGTTCCTTCTTGGGTTTGCCGTAAGCGGTAAAGAACTGACCCAGCGCGTCATTGATGAAGTTGGGATAGACATCCATGAACTGCGGATGGGTCTCGAGGAATTTCGCGAATCCCCGGTACTGCCTGAGATCCTGGAGGATAAACCGCTCCTCAAGCCGATCTTTGTAGCGCGACATCACCCGCTCGCTGAAATCCCCCCGGCTATGCGCTTCCAGAGCGGTCTCGGCCGCGAGCTTGCCGGCAATGATGGCCATGTTGGTCCCCTCCCAATGCAGGGCATTGACCATGGACGCCGCATCACCGGCCACCAATACACCCTTGCCATAGAGCTTTGGCATGGCCCGGTACCCTCCCTCGGGTATGAGATGGGCACCATATTCGAGCAACTGTCCCCCTTCCACCAGAGGCGCAATGACGGGGTGATCCAGGTAGCGTTGCAGTACGTCATAGGGGCGCAGCCGATACTCGGCCAGGGTATCCAACATGACACCTAACCCAATGGAGAGGCTGGTCTTGTTGGTATAGAGGAACCCCATGCCCGGTAAGCCCAACGAGACATCCCCCAACACAGAGACGGCCAGGCCGTGGTTATCATCGACCAGTCCGAGCCGTCCGTTGATCGCCTCCATGGGCAAGGAGATCACCTGCTTGAATCCCAAGGCAAGCTGGGCAGGTTCGAGATCAGATTCGGCCAGTCCCAATTTCTGAGTAAGCAGATTGTTAACGCCCTCGCAGATAATGACGACCGGGGCATAGATCTCACCCTGGGGCCGGTCTGTCACCACACCGGTGACCTGCCCATCCTCTTCACGGATGAAATCCACCACGGTAGTCTTGGGAATCAGCAGAGCGCCGGCCTCCCTCGCCTGTTCGGCCCACCAGGGGTCGAAATTGGCGCGCAGGGTAATGTAGGCATCCGCGGGTTCAGTGGCCAGGTGTCCCCCTTGTACAGTCATACGAGTCAGGCCGTCGCGTGAGAGGAACCAGAACCCCGCTTCGGTCACCGGCCGTTCGAAGGGGGGGCGACGTTCAGCATAATCGGGCAGGACTTCTGCGATGGCATGGGTATAGATCGCGCCTCCGAAGTAGTTCTTGCCACCGGGCTTGCGGCCTCGCTCCACCAGAGCAACGTTAAGTCCGCCACGGGCCAAGTGCATCGCAGCAGCGGACCCTGCCAGCCCGGCCCCGATCACGACAGCGTCGAATTCGATGCGCTCGTGGTTCATGCGTGCGCCTCCTTGCGAGCTCTAATCTCCTGGATCATCGCTGGGATGACCTGATAGAGGTCCCCCACGATGCCGACATCGGCAATGTCGAAGATCGGAGCGTCAGGATCGGTATTGATCGCGATGATAAAGTCGGAGTTCTGCATGCCGACTTTGTGCTGCAATGCGCCGGAGATGCCAGCCGCAATGTAGATTTTTGGCCGGACCGTCTTGCCAGTTTGCCCCACCTGATGGGAATAGCTGATCCAGCCCGCATCAACGCATGGTCTGGACGCTCCGACAACGCCTCCGATCTCGTCTGCCAACTCCTGGAGCAACTTGAATCCCTCAGGACCACCGAGTCCTCGCCCGCCCGCGACGATCACGTCGCTGTATTCGATATCCAACGTCTCGTCTTTGGCATGGATGAACTCAAGGATGCATGCGCGGGCATCAGCCTCCTCAGAGATGTCAACAGTTTCTTCAATAATCTCGCCCTTAGCCTCTGGATCAAAGGGCGGGGTTGGGAAAACGCGCGGGCGCACGCTGGACATCTGTGGGAGATGTCTACGACACACAATGGTAGCCAGGATGTTGCCGCCAAAGGCTGGACGCGTGGCTAGCAGAAGTTTGCGATTGGCACCGCGCACCTCCCCCATCTCGAGCTTGGTGCAGTCGGCAGTGAGTCCTGTACGCAGAGAGGTCGCCACAGCGCCAGCCAGGTCACGACCCAGGGTGGTTGCCCCAATGAGGAACACCTCCGGTTCATACTTCCTGGCCAACGCGGTGATAGTGAGGTAGTAAGGACAGTTGCGATAGTGCTCGAGGGCGGGGTCATCGACCAGGTAAACGCGATCAGCCCCATACCCGATGGCCTGTTCGGCGATCCCACGGACGTTGTGGCCCAGCAGGATACCCTCCACCCACACCTCATCGCCAGACTCCGCCGCCTCATCAGCTACCTGGGAAGCCAGATCACGGGCTACTCCCAGGAGTTCCCACGAGACTGGGTGAACGACACCACCTTCCTGCTCCATGAAGACCCAAAAGCGGCGTGCAGTCATCGTGCACCTCCGATCAAGGTGTCAAGCACACCAGCTTCGGCGGCTTTCTCGAACGCGAAGTCCAACGCAGCCTCGACACCCACTTCGCGGACATTGATTTTCTCCCCGGGCTCGGGTGGAGGAGGAGTACCCATTTTGTAGACGATCGTGGGTGAGCCACGCACACCGATTTGGTCAGCATCGAACTCCACCGGTCCTGCGGTACTCCACACTTCTGGCTCGTAACGGAGTGATTTAATGAGGTCTGGCAGGGGCGCGAAGGGGATGTCCGCAATCTCTTTCTCACAAGTGAGCAAGGCAGGCATTGATGACTCGATGACCTCCGTCCAGCGTTCGGTCCTACGCTCGACGACCACGGTTCGATCATCAAGGTCGATGGCTCGGATGTTCACCACATAAGTCACAACCGGAACATCAAGCCTCACGGCCACCCCTGGACCCACTTGAGCGGTATCGCCATCGATGGCCTGCTTCCCAAAGAAGAGGAGGTCAATGGGATCCTCCTCGTTGATAGCCTTGATCGCCTGGGACAGGGTGTACGAGGTGGCTAACGTGTCGGCACCGGCGAACTTACGATCTGAGATCAGGATAGCCCGATCGGCTCCCATCTCGATCGCCTCCCTCAGTGTGGCAACAAAGGAAGGGGGCCCCATAGAGATAACAGTGACATGCCCGTTGAGCTTCTTCTTCCACATGACCGCAGCGGCCAACGCGTGAGCATCATAAGGGTTCATGATCGCCGGAACACCTTCGCGCACGAGATTGCCAGTATCTGGATCAATGCGGATATTCGTGGTGTCGGGCACTTGCTTCACGGCAACAAGCGCATGGAACAAGCTACACCTCCTAAGTTGCAGGATA
>CAYLRT010000169.1:0-1923 GCA_964385885.1 uncultured Anaerolineales bacterium
AAGGTCTTAATTGTCGATGATGACCCCCTAAACGTCAGGCTTGTCGAACGGGTGCTCTCCGGCGAAACAGAGGAACCCTACGAGCTGGCGATAGCACGGGATGGACGCGAGGCCCTGAGGAAGGCCAAAGAGTTCGGGCCCGATTTGATCATCCTCGATGTGATGATGCCCGAGATGGATGGATATGAGGTATGCCAGCGCCTACGTCAAGACCCAGAGACAGCCCATATCCTGATCCTCCTGCTTACTGCCCATGGCTCGGTAGAGAGCCGTATCAAGGGCTTTCAGGCTGGGGCTGATGACTTCCTGACCAAACCTTTCCACCCAGAGGAGCTACTTGTCCACATTCAGGCTTTGTTGAGACGTCGGGTCATCCTGCCCGTTGGGCACGCGGGCCCGAAGTTTGTCAGCCGGGCTCTTGCCTTTTTCTCGCTGCGGGGGGGCGTTGGTACCTCAACATTTGCCACAAACGTGGCTGTTGCCCTGGCTCAGCTCTGGCAGACCCCGGTGGTTCTCGTCGACATGGTCCTGGCGTGCGGGCAGAGCGCCATGATGCTCAATCAGACGCTGCGCCACACCTGGGCGGATCTGGCAGAGATCCCCCCCCAAGACTGCACGGTCGAATTGGTTGAACAGGTCTTGATTGGGCACGATTCAGGGGTCCTCACGTTGGCTGCTCCCCCCTCATCTGAGCTGGCCGAGCTTGTAACCCCCGAGATCGTGTCGCGCGTCCTGGAACTTCTGACCAGCAAATACGAATACGTCATCATGGACCTGCCCCATGACTTCCAGGGTACGACTCTGGCTGCCCTCGATCGAGCAGATCAGATCGTGTTGGTATTTACTCCGGAGATCATGTCAGTCTATGCCACCAAACGCGCGTTGGATACGCTCGCCATGCTGGACTACGCCGATGAGCGAATATCGCTGCTCATGAACTGGACCTTCGCCAAAGGTGGCCTGGCACAGCGCAGCATCGAATCGGCCCTGGGTAGATCGATTGATTACGTGATGCCCTTTGCCGAAAGCCTGTTAGTCGAGACGCTCAACCTGGGCGAACCTGCGGTCCTGCGGTATCGGAGGAAGCCATTGGGAGCTGTGTTGGAGGACCTGGCTTTCTATTTAAGCAAACCTGACCATAAAGAATCCACACCAGAGCACCCTAGCGAGACATGGAGGAGTGTACAGCAGCGTCAAGAGCAGCGTAGAAAGAGGAGGAAGACATGATGAGGGTAAGTCGTCACCCGCTCAGAATGATCCCTCGAGGGCAATCAACCGTCGAGTATTCCTTGATCATAGCCTTGCTCATCCTCACTGTAACCCTCTCCCTTGCAGCCCTGGGCATCAGGGTTCGGGAGGTTCTATGTCTAGTCCTACGGCCATTTGGCGTCGACGCCTGCGCCACTGGCTTCTATGATCCCTTCGACTCGCTCGATGCCTGGGTGATAGACCGCGGACACTGGTCAGTCAGGGACGGCAAGCTGTGCGGGGAACCCGGAGAGGGCAGGATCTTCAAAGACCTGGCGGGCGGAGACTACACGATTACACTCGACGGAGCTACCCTGACCCGAGGACAGGGCTATGGCGTCTATTTCCGAGTGAGCGAGGCACCTAGTTTCAGTGGATATTCCTTCCAGTACGATTCCGGATATCGGGCCTTCATCTTCCGTAAATGGGTTCATGGTCATGAGATCGCTCCGCCTTTCGCTGTGGCTCGAGCGCGGGATTATGACTGGTATGGAGAGCCGCATCAGATCCAGGTCGTGGCCAATGGTAACCAGTTCGCTGCGCTGGTTGACGGTACTCCCGTATTGAGCGCATCTGATGATACCTATACGAGCGGAGGTATTGGGCTA
Source organism: uncultured Anaerolineales bacterium (assembly GCA_964385885.1). GTDB lineage: Bacteria > Chloroflexota > Anaerolineae > B4-G1 > SLSP01 > PWVB01. The sequence continues at coordinate 1,857 of CAYLRT010000169.1, forward strand.
CGTACGTGGGACGGTACCAGAGCCTGTTTTGATAGCATCGCGGTCAATCCATAGATACACAAGGAGG
>CAYLRT010000169.1:2023-5066 GCA_964385885.1 uncultured Anaerolineales bacterium
GGGTGTACCGGCCGGAGAGCAAACCCTGGTGGTGGGATATCAGGGCGTGGGGAGGGAGTATCCTGTTACTGTACCTGCCGATGGTGTCGTGGATATGGGACAGATTCGGTTCATCTCCACCCGTGTGCCGGCACCGTAGCCAGGGCTCATACAGACTGTGTCGCTGCGTTTGTGGATGCAGGTCGGCTTTGCCCCCTACCCTAGACGCCCACCGATCTTGGCGGGAGAGACGATTCCAAGGCCGACAACAGTCTGCCTCTTGGCGTCACTAGCCGATGCCGTGACGTGCCTTGCGGCTGGAAGAGCCCCTGGAAAGCCCAAAATCCACTTCTCAAATCGGACAGTCATTTGGTGGCGATCGAGTAGGGAGGAGCCTTGCTAAGGCCGTGTCGCTCCGGACCCTTTCCAGAGAGACAGCTAGCGCATGCTTGACTGCGGTGTTAACGGACTTCCTCCCTATGGGGAGTTGGGCTAGACTATCACAGATGCTTTTGCGGAGCGAGCAGAGTATTACATCCGGCTGTCTGGCGCGGTAGGCTAGGCCCAGAGGCCAGGATGGATGTACTGCAGCATATCGGTGACTGAAATCTTACGAAAGCTGGAGGAGTATGCGCGATGAAATTCGACAACCGGGATGACATTATCCAATTGACACCACTCTGGAAGGGCGAACGGTTCGACGATGGACGTCCTCGCGTGCCCGATAACATTCTACGGCGCATGGAGCGCGTCACCCTGGAGGAGGCCTGGGCGGTGCTGTGGCGTCACGGGTACCACTTCCAGTTTGAGGGCAACTGGACGCGCCTTCATCCTCACCGAAGACTGGTTGGCCGCGCTGTGACAGGGGTCTTTGTGCCTCAGCGTCCGGACCTCCACGACTACCTGATGGACTACGGCCACAACGAGGAGGGACGCATCGGCGCCATGAACTCCTGGGTCATCGAGACCCTTCAAAAGGATGATGTCATCGTCATCGACCTCTTTGGCAAAGTCTATGAAGGCACCTTCTCGGGGGCCAATCTCTCGACCGCGATCGCTACTCGCACCCAACGCGGACAGGTCATCTACGGAGGTATCCGAGACGCCGAGCAGATCATCGAGATCGACAACTTTGCGACCTTCTGCAAGGGCATCGACCCCACTCCCATCCGGAATGTGACCCTGGTGGGGCTGAATGTGCCATGTCGTATTGGGGCTGCGACGTGTATGCCGGGCGATGTGGTGCTCGGGACCATGACCGGTGTGATCTTCATTCCGCCTCACCTGGCCGAGGAGGTAGTGGAACACTCTGAGCGGACTCATCTCCGTGAGATCTTCAGCCACCAACGGCTGCGAGAGGGCATCTACAACTCGAGCCAGATGGACACCAAATGGACGCCAGAGATCGAGGCGGACTTTGAGCAATGGCTGAAAGAGCATCCATTTGATGAATTCAGTCACATCGATTGGTCTAAGGAGGAAGGAGCCGCGCCTTCGGAGGATGAGGAGACGCTGCTCGGATAGAGATCATTCTGATGAGCTCATGACACCATTGGAGGAGCAAGGAGGGGTGGATGCCGTCTGCATACCATAACAGGATAGCACGTGTGAACTTGACCACACATGAGATAACCGTCGAACAGCCTGGGGCGGTCTATTTTCGCCGTGCCATGGGAGGATGGAACATCGTCGCTGAGGTCTTGATCCGTGAGGTGCCGCCAGGCACCGACCCCCTGGCCCCGGAGAATAAGTTGATCTTTGCCCCCGGCGTACTTACCGGGTTTCCCATCTCTGGTGCGTCGCGCCACGCTGTGGGCGCCAAATCACCGCTCACGGGTGGCTTTGGCGCCACCGAGGCAGGTGGCAATTGGGGTGCCCAGCTCAAGCGCGCGGGTTTCGATGCTCTCATCATCGAAGGGGCTGCCTCACATCCGGTGTATCTCTGGATTACGGACGGCACGATCGAGATCCGTGACGCCACCCATGTGTGGGGTATGCCCACCAAAGAGACAGCAGAGGCCCTGCGATCCGAGGTCGGGGACCATCGTGCGGAGCTTGCTATGATCGGTCCGGGGGGCGAGCATCAGGTGCGTTTCGCCTGCCTGATGCACGGCACCAAGGACGCCGCTGGCCGCACGGGCATGGGAGCGGTGATGGGCTCCAAGCGACTTAAAGCGATTGTGGTGCTGGGGAAGCAGCGTCTGGAGCCGGCCGACCCAGAGCGATTCAGTGCACTGGCGCGCATGATGGCGCAAGCGGTCAACTCGGGCGAGCGTGCGTCCTCGCTTCACAACTATGGCACGGGTGTGGGGATGGATGGCGGTCTGGCCAGCGGCAATTTGCCCATCCGCAACTTCCGCGACGGGGAGTTTGAGGGTGTCGAGAGGCTGAGCGCAGAGAATCTCATGGCGTCCCTGGGTGTGGGGATGGATGGATGCTTTGCCTGCGTGGTGCGCTGCAAGAAGGTGGTCAAAGCCGAGGCTCCCTACGTAGTGGATCCCACCTACGGCGGACCAGAATACGAGTCTCTCGGGGCATTGGGCACGACGTGTGGCGTTAACGACCCAGTGGCAGTCGCCAAGGCCACCGAGCTGTGCAATGCGTACTCCCTGGATACCATCAGCACCGGGGTCACGATCGCCTTCGCCATGGAGTGCTTCGAGCGTGGTCTGCTGACCCTGGAGGATACAGATGGCATCGACCTGCGCTTCGGTAATGGGGATGCCGTGGTCCAGATGGTACGCAAGATTGCCTACCGGCAAGGACTGGGCGACTTGCTGGCCCACGGTACCCGCTATGCGGCGTCCAGGATCGGCCAGGGTGCCGAGAGGTTCGCGGTGCAGGTCAAGGGGCAGGAGTATCCTATGCATGAACCCCGGCTCAAACGTGCGTTGGCCATCAGCTATGCCGTGTCTCCCACCGGCGCCGATCACTGTCATGCCCTCCACGACACGGGGCTGGTCCACGCAGACGATCAAGGATTCGTGCAGGAGGGGAATCTGCGCTCGCTGGGTGTTCTGGAGCCACTGCCGTTGGAGAGCCTGGGGCCTGCGAAGGTTCGCGC
>CAYLRT010000170.1:0-5043 GCA_964385885.1 uncultured Anaerolineales bacterium
TGCTCAGCCAGGCCGTACAGCTCTATCAGCTCTGGACCCTGTTTCCCGACCTCATCGATCGGGAGCTGATCCTCAGGATCGTGCAGTACAACCTGGGATGGCACCCGGCCTCCAACACATCGCTGGTCTCGGGTGTGGGCGCGCGTTCAGCCACGGTGGCCTATGGCATCAACCGCGCAGATTGGTCGTACATCCCCGGCGGCGTCATCTCCGGTCCGGCCCTCATCCGACCAGATCTGGCCGAACTCAAGGAACCCTGGCCTTTCCTCTGGCAACAGACGGAATACGTCATCTCCGGTGCCGCCAACTTCATCTTCAGCGTGCTCGCCGCCGATAGAGTACTCAACGGGTAGACGTCTCGAGGAGGAGCCATGGCTCGACCCAATATCCTGTTCATCATGACCGATCAGCAACGCTTCGACACCATCGCTGCGCTTGGCAACCGCGACATCTACACGCCTAATCTGGATCGCCTGGTCAGGCGAGGTGTCACGTTCACCCACGCCTACAGCACCTGTCCAGTCTGCGTGCCGGCGCGCTACACGATCCGCACCGGCTGCGAGCCTCCCACCACACGTGTCTTCTCCAATGCACGGTCCCGCCCTGTGACAGGACAGGCGCCGACCATGGAGGGGCGCTGTGGCCCCTACCTGGCGCGGACCCTGCGGGAGGCCGGTTACCGCACCTTTGGGATCGGCAAGTTTCACACCCAGCCCTGGGACGAGGACCTGGGCTATGAGGTCCATCTGCATAGTGAGGAGCTCTACGGCACCCCGGACCAGCGTCGTCGAGATGCCTACGCGCGGTGGATCGCCGAGGAACACCCCGAGTTCGACTACATCGAGGCGCTGATGGGAGAGCGGACCGACATGTACTACATGCCCCAGGTCAGTCCCCTGCCGGCCGAATTGACCGTCGAGCGATGGGCTGCGGATCGGGCGATCGAGCAGATCCGGCGTGATGACACCCGCCCGTACTTCGGCTTCGTCTCCTTCATTGGGCCCCACCCTCCCTTTGCGCCACCGGTGCCGTTCAACCGCATGTACGACCCAGACCGCATGCCGAACCCCGTCCGCGGGGACCCCGAGGTCGACCTGATGGATGAGCAGATCCGCTGGATGAACTACGCGATCTGGGCCGAGGACATCAGCGACGCCCGGGCCCGTGCCCTGCGGGCCCGCTACTACGGCGAGATCAGCTACATCGACGATTGCCTTGGGCGCATCCTCGATGCGGTGGAGGCCAGGGGAGACGCGGACAACACCCTCATCTGCTTCTTCTCCGATCACGGAGACCATCTGGGGGATCATCACGCCTGGCAAAAGGAGAGCTTCTTCGAGGCCTCCTGCCATGTCCCGTTCCTGCTTAGCTGGCCAGCCAGGGTGCCGGGCGACGTGCGCCGTGAGGAGTTGGTGTGCCTCACCGATCTCTTTGGTATCGCGACGAGCGCCGCGGGCGTGCCCCAAATGCGAGATGGGGTCAATGTGCTGGGTATGATCAGCGGGGAGAGCCCGCCACGATCTCTCCTCATAGGCATGTATGGGGAGCCGGGCACAAGGCAGTTCAAGGTCATGGTCCGGGATCCACAATGGAAGTATATCTTCCTCGCCAACGGAGGGTTCGAGCAGCTCTTCGACATGCAACGCGATCCCCAGGAGCTGCATAACCTGGCCCAGACCCACCCGGGGGTCGTCCAGATGCTGCGCACCGTCGCCGCCAGCGCGTGCGATGTGCCCGGCGCACGGGATGCGTTGGATGCCGCCGGCGCCCTGCGTGTCTTCCCCTACGCAGAGCGTCCCAAGGTACGCATCTATCAGTTCGACCGCTCACGGGGCGTGGAGGGATACCCCGAAAGACCCGAGGACGTGCTGCGCGCCACCCGCTCGAGGGCGACCTAGAGGGACGAGACACCGTGGACCTTGTGAAACGCTCCAACGACATGGTCTCGCCTCTGGCGTGCGGTCGGCCGGCCCCTCTTGAGATGCGGCGCGGGACGGGCGCCCGTCGTCGGCGGTGTGTGCCGCTGGGCCTTGCGTGCCTGTTGATCATCTTGTGCACGTGTCAGAGAATCCAGCCTGCAACCGCCCTTCCTCCGCTCGAGCACCTGGCGGCGCCAGCAACCCTCGTGGCCAGAATCACCGAACCCACACCCACCCTCACCTCCGCCCCCCTCAGGCCGGACTTTGGTAAGCTGGCGTACGTGTTGCAAGGCGACGTCTGGACCGTGACACCCAATCACCCGGCACCCCAGCAGGTAACTCACGGGGGACGAGCACGGTCACCGCGCTGGTCACCATCGGGACGCCGCATCGCCTACCTGTGCGACCTGGAACTTCGCGTCTTCGACACCGAGAGCGGCCAGGACTGGCCGGTGGGGAACCCCGTGAGCAGCTTCAGTTGGTCACCCACAGATGATCGCCTGGTCTTTGTCATGGGCTCAGGGGTCCTACGGCTGGCACTTATCGACTTCGAGAAAGGTCAGCGCACCCTGCTGATCCCCCATGAGAGAGAGGAACCCGGGCTGATTGGACGGTTCGTCTGGCATCCCGATGGCGGCGCCATCGCCTACGAGTGGCGCCATGGGTTGAGGGATCACGGCGTGTGGCTCATCGCCAGCGCCGGGGGTGAGCCCCGCGAGCTCTATGCCAGCGGGCTTCCCGAGGCCGGCGAGGCGGTGCCGGCGGGGTGGACCCCAGACGGGGCCTATGTGCTCTTCTGGCAGGGCCCGGAGCCGTCCATGTCCCTGTATGCAGACGGCACAGCGCTGTACGCGTTGCCTGCGTCGGGGGGTAGCCCAATTGCGCTGGCCGAAGCCGTCCTCCTACACCCAGACTTCATCGCCGCTCACCCGACGAGACCCACCAGGCTGGCCGTGGTGACGGGTGGGGGCCGAGGCACATGGAGCCAGAAACGAATCCAGGTCCTGGACCTGCCAGCGGCTGTGAGCAAGGTGCTCACGCCAGACACGCTGGCAGCCGTGTCCCCGGCATGGTCGCCCGATGGACGGTCGCTTCTCTACGTCGCCATGCCCGACAGAGGCGATCTGGTCGGCGGTGATCCTGCACGACGGGGCCTGATGGCACGCAAGCTGTGGATGTGGACAGAAGCCGATGGTGTTTCCCGACAACTCACCGACGATGAGCAATACCGGGACGAGGCCCCACGCTGGAGCCGCGATGGCCGTCATATCCTCTTCGCCCGCATGGAGGCCGACGGGGCAGCCTCGCTGTGGATGCTGGACGCGGAAGACCAGAGCATCTGGCCCGTGGTGGACAGGCTGGGGCCGATTCCAGGCCCGGCCGAGAGCTGGTTCGGCTTTTACGGGCACGTGGATTGGTCGGCGGCCTTCGACTGGTGGCAACCTCCTGCCTCTGGCGAAAGAGAAACGCCCTGAAACCGCTGAAGACAGGCTCGCCACACCATGACCTGACCAGTATGTGATCCAATTGGGAGGAAAACCATGGCTGCATGTCCCCTGAGATTCTCTATGGCTATCTCACCCCAGGCCACTGACGCCGAACTCACCTTTGCCCGTCAACTGGGTGTCCCCTGTGTGTACACCTGGGTGCCGGCCAGTCAGCGCGACTATGCCTCGCTCCGCGCCCTGCGCGAACGCGTTGAGGCCGCTGGCCTGACGCTTTACAACGTCGGCAACATGGACCTGGGCAAATGCGACAGGATCCATTTGGGACTACCTGGGCGGGACGAGGCTATCGCCCAGTTCCAGCAGTTCGTCCGTGACCTGGGTCGCGCTGGCATCCACGTGACCACGTTCACCTGGGAGCCGGACCGGGTATGGAGCTCGGCCCCCAGCACCACACGCGGCGGGGCCGTCACCCGCCACGTGGACCTGGATGAACTGAAACAGCGCCCGCTTACCCATGGCCGGATCTACAGCCGGGAGGAGCTCTGGGCCAACTTTGAGTATTTCATCGAGCGGATCATCCCTGTCTGTGAGGAAGCTGGCGTGCGCCTGGCACTCCATCCCAACGACCCACCCGTCGACGCCCTGGGGGGGATTCCGTGTCTGATCCGCGACTGGCAGAGCTACGAGCGCGCCTTTGCGCTGGCCGGGAGCCCCTACCTGGGCATGGAGTTCTGCACGGGATGCTGGCTTGAGGGTGGCGAGGCCTTTGGGGACCCGTTGGAGGGACTGCGCCACTTCCAGCGCCAGGGGCGGATATTCATCGTGCACTTCCGGAACGTAAGTTCACCGCTCCCTGTCTTCGACGAGACCTTCCTCGATAACGGCTATATGGACATGGCCCAGGTCATGAAAGTGCTGTGCGAGACGGGATATCAAGGGACCGTCACCCTGGACCACACACCACGGTTCGTGGGGGACTACGCCAAGGGCGCCGGCACGGCGTACGCGATTGGCTACATGCGGGCGCTCAAAGAGCGAGTCGAGGCCGAATTGTGATCCGATCCCGACAGCCAGTCTCTCGCAGAGAGCCATTTCCATAGAGGCCCATCACGCACAGAGAGGAGGAACACCCATGAAGGAGGCTTTCGATCCCTGGACCCAGGTCCAGACGCGGCACGGCCTGGCGGCCGACGAGGTGATCTCAGCGCTGCAAAAGGAGATCCGCCGTGGCCACACTGAGAACGCGGTATTGCTCGCCTACGAGATGGCGACCACCAGCCCAGAGCTGGAGCAGTACCTGTGGTACCGTTTGCTGGTCATCTCAGTGGAGGACATCGGCTTCGGTGAGCCCCAGGCGCCGATCCTCATCGAGACACTCCACCGCATCTGTCAGACGTTTGGCCACCGGGGAGGTGAGAACCTGCTCCTGGCGGTGCATGCCGTGCGCTATCTGTGCGGCTGCGCCAAGGACCGCAGCAGCGACGAGATGGTCAACTGGGTGATCCACGAAGTAGAACAGAACGGGCGCCGCCCTCAGATCCCCGACTACGCCCTGGATATGCACACCCGGCGTGGCCGGGCGATGGGGCGAGGACGCCGTCACTTCTGGGAGATCGGAGCCCAGATCGCCCCAGAGCTGGAGGGGCGCGACACTCATTACCGTGACCTCATCCTGA
>CAYLRT010000171.1:0-5015 GCA_964385885.1 uncultured Anaerolineales bacterium
GGACTCAGGAGGTCATGTGATCGTTACGGTGACGCCCAATCCCGTCCTGGATTTGACGTTTACGGTGCCCGATCTCGTGCTCAACGAGGTGCTCAGGGCCACCCACACCCGACGCGATTGGGGGGGCAAGGGGTTCAACGTCTCGCGCGCGCTCCTTGCCATGGGCGCGCCCTCGGCGGCGATGGGGTTCGTGGGCGGTGCCACGGGGGAGCAGTTGGCACGTGGCCTGGCGGAGATGGGGATCGAGACCGATCTGGTCCATATCCGCGGCGAGACCCGCACCAACGTGGTGATCACCACGCCCTCAGGGACCCCCTTTGTCAAGGCCAACGAGCGGGGACCCACTGTGCTGGACGAGGAGGCACAGGCCCTGATGCGGCGCGTACGGGAGCGGGTGCAGCCTGGCGATCTGTGGGCTCTGTGCGGCAGCCTGCCCCCTGGACTCCCTGTTGATTTCTACGCCACGTTGACCGAAGTGCTCCATGGGGCGGGGGCCCTCGTGTGTCTGGACACAAGCGGGGAACCGCTCCGGCAGGCCATCCGGGCGTGCCCTGATCTGATCAAGCCCAACGCCGAGGAGGCCGCTGCGGTGCTCGGATGCCCCGTGCGGGGTCCGATCGAGGCTGCGCGCGCCGTCGATCGGTTCCTGGCGCTTGGCATCCAGCGAGTGGCGCTCTCGTTGGGGGCGGATGGACTGTTGCTGGCATCGAAATGCAATCGCGTATGGGCCTATCCCCCTGCCATCGAGGCCCGTAATGCTGTGGGGGCCGGCGATGCGTCTGTGGCTGGCCTGCTCTGGGGGTTGGCGCACGCGCTGTCGCTCACCGACATGGCGCGGTGGGCCGTTGCCGCCGGTGCGGCGGCTGCCGCCGGTGAGGGGGTAAGCGTCGCCGACCGCGCACAGGTCGAGGCATTCGTCGAACGGGTCACGCTGCGACCCTGGCCTGGCCGTTGAGGGCACCTCCTGACCTCTGCAGGAGGATGGCCACCCATTCCTCTTCCCCTTGTGTGTCCACCCACTCCAGCCCTACCGCGTGCAGGGTGTCGACCACCTCCTGGGCCTGTTCCTCCAGGATACCGGAGACGATCAGGGTGCCCCCAGGTTCCACGCGCGTGGCCAGGCCGTTGTGAGCCATCTCGATGATGACCGGCGCCAGGATATTGGCGACGACCAGGTCATATCTGCCGGAGATGTCCTTCAGCGACCCATGCCGTACCTCGATCTCCCCTGCCAGATGGTTGGCATGGATGTTCCGACGGGCAGCGACGACGGCGTTCTCGTCATGATCGACGGCCAGTACCCTGCCGGCGCCCAGCCTGGCGGCGACCATCGCCAGGATCCCCGTGCCCGTACCAAGGTCCAGCACGCTCATGCCCGGCTCAAGCACTTGCTCGATGGCGGAGACGCAGAGCCGGGTGGTGGGGTGGAGGCCAGTGCCAAAGGCAAGGCCTGGATCCATCTCCAGGACGATCTCCCCAGGGGTGGGGACGTACTCGCGCCATGAGGGTTTGATGACGATACGCTTCCCCAGATGCAGGACCGGGATCTGGTCCTTCCATTGGGCCATCCAGTCCTGATCGGGCAGCACCCGGAAGGTGGGTTCGGGGATCGCCGACCAGATGTGCGAGAGATGTCCCAGTGCGATCTCTATCTCCCTCTTGCGGCGTTCCAGCGCTTCATCGATGGCGAGATAGGCTTTGACCGTGACAGGGGCATGGGCTCCCTTCTCCGGGTCGAGATCGAACACCACCCCCTGCGGGGCATAGCGGGTGAGGACTTCGGCGACCGCCTCGGCGGCCTCGCCATTGACCCGCACGCTGATCTCCAGCCATTGTGAATGGGTGTGTGGCATAGGGTGCTCAGAGCCCCAACGCTTCCTTGACGCGATCGACGAAGCTCTGTTTCTCCTCCACCACTACCTCGGTGCCCAGCGTCTCGGCAAGCTGGTGGAAGAGGGCTTTCTGCTCCTCGGTCAGATGTTTGGGGATCGCTACCTGGGTCACGATCAGTTGGTCCCCATGTCCGCTTCCCCTGAGATGGGGGATCCCCAAACCCCGCAGCCTGAAGATAGCACCAGCCTGGGTCCCCGGCGGGATGGTGATCTCCCGCTCCCCGTCCAGGGTCGGCACCGTGATCGTGGCGCCCAGGGCCGCCTGGGCCACGTTTATCTTCATCTCCAGGATGACGTCGTCGCCTCGGCGTTTGAAGAACGGGTGGGGCTTGACATGCAGGGTGATGTAAAGGTTGCCGCTGGGCCCCTGTCTGCTTCCGGGCTCGCCCTGACCTGAGACGCGGATGGTGACGCCGTCATCGACCCCCGGCGGGATCGAGACCTGGATGCGCCGTGTAGCATAGACCCGCCCGGTTCCCCGACATTCGTGGCAGGGGGATCTCACGATGGTGCCCGTGCCGTGGCAGCGTGGACAGGTTGTGATGTTGACGAACGATCCCAGGAAACTGTGTTGAACCTGCCGCACCTGACCGGCGCCGCCACACTCCGGGCACCGCTCCGGCGATGTCCCCGGCTCGGCCCCTGTGCCCCCACAGACGGGACAGATCTCCTGACGGCGGATCTCGACCTCCTTATCGGCGCCGAAGGCCGCTTCCTCGAAAGTGATCTCCAACGAGGTCCGGATGTCATTGCCCCGACGCGGGCGGGCCCGCCCGACGTTGCCAAATCCGCCGAACCCTCCCAGGTTTCCGAAGACCTCGGCGAAGATGTCGAAGGGGTCGCGCATGCCGCCAAAGTCAAATCCACCGAAGCCAGACGGGCCCTCTGGCCCGTAGCGGTCATACATGGCGCGCCGCTCAGGGTCAGAGAGGACCTCATAGGCCGCGTTAATCTCCTTGAAGCGCTCCTCCGCATCCGGCTCGGAGCTTACATCGGGGTGGTACTTGCGTGCCAGCCGCCGATAGGCCTTCTTGATCTCCTCAGCGCTGGCATCGCGTGAGACCCCGAGCACTTCATAGTAGTCCTGACTCATGCCTGCTTCCCCAATCTATAGAATTTCCTGGCTGCCCGGCTTGAGCGCCGTACCTCTCGTGGGGTGCTCAGGCCAGCAGGGACCGGTGTCTGCCCTATGATGCTGCTTCGGGAGCGTCGTCTCCCGCTTGGGGCGTGGACTCTTCCTCATCCGCGCTCTCTGTCGCGGGTTCGGCTGGCTGGGCTGGGGCCTTAGCCACAACCACCAGCGACGGCCGCAAGACACGCTCTCCCAGGAGGTGCCCCCGTTCGACCTCCGCGACGACCTGTCCCTCGTCGAATCCCTCGACTTCCTGATAGAGGACGGCTTCATGGTAGCGGGGATCGAAGAGGTCGCCGGGTTGAATCTCGATGGGCGTGACGTTCTCCGCCCGGAGCAGGGCCTCCAGCTTCCGCTGGACCAACCGCAACCCCTCCAGCCAGGGGTCCTCCTGGTACTCCGCGGGCACCGCCTCAAACGCGCGGCGGAAATCGTCGAGGATGGGCAACAGCCGCGCCAGGAGGTCAGCGTTGGCGTTACTTCGCCACTCTGCCCTCTCGGCCTCGGTGCGTTTGCGAAAGTTCTCGAACGAGGCCTGAGTGCGGCGCCAGCCATCGAGATACTCCTCCGCTTTTTTCTCTGCCTCAGCCAGGCGGGCCTCCAGGTCGGCGATTTTCTCCTCCAGCGCCTGACCCTCGTCCTCCGAGGTCTCTGCGGCCCGCTCGGTCTGGTCAGAGATCTGGCCGGGCTCCGATCCCTGTTCGGATGCTGCCGGTTTCCCCTCTGTCTCTGGCGATTCGGGCATCTCTTCGAGGATCTCGTCAGGGTCAAGTGTGTTCGATGCCATGTTCTTCCTGCCTCCTGAGTCTTGCTTCATTGGGTAGATCGATTATGCAGCGTTCGGTGTTTCCGTGGGTGGTCTCTTAGCTTCGATCTCCAGGTTGGGTTGGTAGATCTCGTAGACGAGTTCGCCCAGGACATTGGCTACGAAGCGCACGGCGGATACGGCCCTCCCATAGTGCATGCGGATAGGCCCCATCACGCCCAGGGCACCGGTCGCGTAGTTAGGCACCCCGTAACGAGTCAAGATGATGCTGCACGTGCGGAGCTCATCCCAGCGTCCCTCTCCTCCGATGAGGATGCGCACATTGCCCACTCCCAGCGAAGGTGTCAGGGTCTCGGCCAGTACCGCCTGCAAGAGGCTTCGTTCCTCCAATACCCGCACCAGGCTCGTGGACGCATCCTCAGCAGTGGCGAACTCAGGAGCTTGCAGCAGGTCGGAGAGCCCATGATAGTAGATCTCATCAGACGGCTGGGCCTCCAGATGTCGCATGATGGAGAGCACAATGTTAATGATATCTATCTCCAGCGGTGGGAACTCACGCACGCGGCCCTCGATCTGATCGGCGTTGAGTCCGACACAAATCTGATTGAGACGATCTGCCGCATCCCGGAGGGCCTGCTGGTTCATGGGTTCAGAGAGCACCAACATCTGTTGCTCAACTGTCCCTCCCTCCAGCACCAGGATCAGCAGCACGGCACGGCCGTGGGTCGCGATAAGTTCTAGATGCTTGTACAGGACGCGGGTGGTGCGCGGCGTGGTCAGAATCGCCGCGGCCTGAGCCGCGCGTGCCAGCACGCTGGATGCCAGGGGCAGCCACTGCTCGATGTGGTCTCGAGCCTGGTGGAACTGGTGGGCGATCATCCTGCGCTCGGCCAGGGAAAGTGCCTGCTCATTCATCAGGTATTTCACGAAGTAACGGAAGCCCTTCTCGGTGGGGATCCTTCCCGCAGATGTGTGGGGTTGAGAGAGGTATCCTGTCTCCTCCAGACGGGCCATCTCATTGCGGACCGTGGCGGGACTGATGTCTAGCTTGTAGCGCTCGACCAGAGTCCGCGACGCCACGGTGCTGGCCGTCTGGACATGCTCTTTGATGATCAGCCGCAGCAGCATCTCCTGCCTGGCTGTCAGTTTTGCCTGATCGATCGTCTCTGTGCTCACGGTACTGTTCCCCACACTCTGACCTGAACGCGCATAATTTAGCACTCGC
>CAYLRT010000172.1:0-4839 GCA_964385885.1 uncultured Anaerolineales bacterium
ACCATGGCTCACCTCCCCAAGGGTCGAGTCACCTCCCACCAGACAGTCATCGTTCACCTGTGCAGCCGGCTTTGAAATGCAGAGCCATTGTATGACGTGACGCCAGGATATGCAATGTTGACACCAGTTCGATCCTCTGTAAGCTGCGTTGGTGAAAACCCTGCAATGAGGAGAATGACCCATGGACATGACCCTACGGGAGATGAATCTGCGCGTCTTCCAGCGCAAACCAATTCCCCGCGTGTTCTTCCAGCCGCGTTTCGAGCCCTGGTTTGATTGGCATCAGCGCCGCGGCAGCCTGCCGGCGGAGCTGCGTGACTGTACGTTGCGCGACGCCTATGACCGGCTCCATGCTTCCATGCGCACTGTCCACTATTACACTGGACAACCTGACCCTATCGCCGTCACCTATGCGCCTGAGGTCAAGATCAAACAGGCTCAAGATGGCAAATTCCTCCGGACGCAGTTCGAAACCCCCTATGGTGTGCTCACCCAGACCGATCAGTTCACCGTCGACGAGACCTGGCGCACGGTAGAGTTCCTGGCGAAGCGCCCTGAGGATCTGCCCGCCCTGCGGTGGTTGCTGGAACGGCGCAGTTTTCATTTCAGCGAGGATAACTTCGAGCAAGGGGCCGCTTACCTGGGGGACCGCGGCGTGCCGCAGTTTTGGGTGCCCAAGAGCCCATATTTCGCCCTGGCGCAGCAGCTCATGCGGTACGAGGACTTCGTCTATGCGCTTGTCGATCAACCTGCCGCCATGGAGGAGATCATGGAAGTCATCGATGCCTCCTACGATGGTCTCTATGACGAGCTCATCGGCTCGGGCCGGCTCCAGATCCTGAATTTCGGCGAGAATGTGGCCGAGGCCTATCTGTCCCCTCGTTACTTCGAGCGCTACGTGCTGCCCTGGTATCAGAAGCGTTCCGGGCAGTTGCGTCAGGCCGGGATCTTCACGCACATTCACATCGATGGCAATTTCCGCATGCTGTTACCTTATCTGGCCGAGATGCCCTTCGATGGCCTGGAAGCGCTTACCCCAACGCCACAGGGTGACGTTACATTGGAGGAGATGGCGGAGGCTATGGGGGACAAGATCCTGCTCGATGGGATCCCCGCGGTCCTGTTCCTTGAACACTACACCAGAGAGGCTTTGATGACCTGTGTGGAGAAGATCGTCAAGCTGTTTTATCCCCGACTGGTGCTGGGGATCTCGGATGAACTGCCGGAAGGCGGCGGTAACGAGAGCTGGGAACGTTTGAAGCTGATCGCTCAATGGTGTCGTGATCCCTCCAACGTCCCTGGCGTGACCTCGGAGTAGTCAGGTGATGGAGCAACGTGAACGTGGCTGAGCCATTCACCACCCTGCGTTTTCAGGACCCGTCGACCCGAACTTACCTGGGAAGCCCGAGCCTGGCGCAACTGCCCGACGGCACTCTGCTGGCCACCCATGACTACTTCGGGCCTGGTGCCCCTCGGAAGCTGGACAGACGTCAGCGGTACCACCTGTCCAGTCTCTATCACTCGATCGACGGAGGGAACCACTGGGTCAACGTGACACACATCACAGATGCTTTCTGGAGCTCGCTCCATGTGATTGAGGATGTTGTGTACCTGATCGGCGTCTCCTGGCAGTACGGTCATATCGTCGTCCGCAGGAGCACCGATGGGGGCAACACATGGACGCATCCCATCGATGAGGATCACGGTTTGCTCTTCAGAGCAGGCGTCGGAGCGATGGAGACCGGGTATCATTGTGCTCCCGTGCCGATTGCCGTAAAGGATGGACGGATTTACAGGGCTTTTGAGAATAATCCCTCCCGAGACTGGCCCGCCGGCTTCCGCAGCCTTGTGATCTCCGCACCCGTGGACGCCGATCTGCTCAAGGCGTCGAGCTGGACCATGAGCAACGAGCTGGCCTTTGACCCGGCTTGGCTTCCTGCCGATTGGGGAGATTATGACAACCCCGGCTGGCTCGAGGGGAACGTGTTGGTCGACCGGCATGGTGGCCTGTGGAATATCCTGCGTCTCAACGCTCGCAGTCCGGGGGCCACCTGGTTCGATCTGTGGAACAAGGCTGCGCGGGTCAGAGTGGACGAAGAGGGACGGCGGCTGACCTTCGATCCCCATGCCGGCTTCATTGAATTCCCCGGTGGCCACAGCAAGTTCACCATCCGCTATGACCCGACGAGTGACCGCTATCTCACACTGAGCAATGGCGTGCGTGACCCAGACCATCCAACGCTGCGGGCCGTCCTCTCACTCTATTGGTCGGACGATCTTCTTCACTGGTGCCATGCCTGCGATCTGCTGCGTGCTGACCCCCAGACCAACCCGCGTGATGCCGCGCAGCGTATCGGTTTTCAGTATGTCGACTGGCGGTTCGATGGAGACGATCTAATCTATCTGGTGCGTACGGCCTGGGGTGGGGCGCATAACTATCACGATGCCAACCGGATTACGTTTCATCGTCTGAGGGATTTCCGGCGCCTGCTGGTGCGGTAGAGGCGGCCTGAATGTAGATGCCTTGCCACCCAAGAGGCCTTTGATAAATCAATACACCCCCGCTTTATCGCGGGGGTGTGTTAGTTAGTGCCGAAGGTGGGAGTCGAACCCACATGACCGCAGGGGTCACTGCGCCCTGAACGCAGCGCGTCTGCCAATTCCGCCACTTCGGCATGTTCATGCGATGTAAGGTTCTACGTAAGCCCGAACAACCACCATTTTAGCAATGCCTCTGATTTTGTCAAGCGCCAGGGGCGGGGCTCACCGGGAGCCTAGCCCTTGGCGGCTTGACCCTGTCGCCCTATAATACCAGGTAAGCGGGCAAGGACGGGGGTACCGCTTCATTGGTGCCATGATCCGTCGCACACCGGCTCGCGGCAACACCTACGTTCATGGCTGCTAAGGAGGCACGGCGTGTATCCGGCGATGGAACTTCGGTTGCCGACCTGGATCTCTGATCTTGTTGAGACGCGCGGGACGGTTTTCCCCACGCTGGCATCGCGCATGGCGTTCGTCATCGAGCTTGCACGGAAGAACATCGACCACGGTGGAGGACCCTTTGGTGCCGCGGTGTTCGAGAGCGAATCAGGGAAGTTGGTGGCACCGGGCGTCAACCTGGTGCTGCCTCTTCAGTCCTCACTTGCCCACGCGGAAGCTGTCGCCATCGCCTTGGCCCAGCGCGTATGCGAAACCTATGATCTCTCGTCTCCAGGTCTACCGCCGATGGAGTTGGTCACCAGCGCCCAACCCTGCATCCAATGTTATGGGATTCTGTGGTGGAGTGGCCTGCAGAGGTTGGTTATTGGCGCCCGCAAGGAAGACGTGGAGCAGATCACTGGTTTCATGGAGGGGCCGCTTCCCTCCGACTGGATTCAACACCTGGCGGCACGTCCTCCCTTGCCTCCTGTGACCGTCATCAGGGACGTGTTGCGGGAAGAGGCGTGCGCTGTGCTACAGCAATATCGCCAGATGGGTAGGCCTATCTATCATCCGAGCAGCGCTTAACGAGACCACAGTCATGTGACGGTCCCTGGGACCTGGATGCTCAGGTTGGAGGGTGCTCATGCAGATTACGCACGTTGAGGTCACGCCAGTTCAGTTGCACCTGCGAATTCCCTATCGCACTGCCTACCATGCCGATAGCGCAGTGGAAGAGATCGACACGGTCTTCGTACGCGTCGAGACCCGACAGGGACAGACCGCGTGGGGGTGTGCGGCCTTTGATCCACTAATCACGGGGGAGACGCTGGAAAGCGTCACTCGAGCTTGCATGAACTGCGCGGACCGTGCCCGCGACCTCAATCCGCTCAATACGGCATACGCCCTGGCAGAGCTGGAGCCGTTGACAGAAAATGCTCTCTCTGCCCTTTGCGCCTTCGATATGGTGTTTCACGATCTGTTAGGGCTGGCGGCGGGACAGCCCCTCCATCGCCTGCTGGGCGGTTTCCGTGACCGCATTCAGACGTCGATCACGGTCAGCCTGGCTCCCATCGAGGAGACCGTAGCGCTGGCGGTGGACCGTGTACGACAGGGCTTTCGTCTGCTAAAGATCAAGGGCGGGCGAGACGCTGGCGAGGATGTGGAACGTGTACGAGCCGTACGTCGGGCATTGCCCAACATTGTCCTCCGTCTGGATGCAGATGGCGGTTACAGCGTGCAGGAGGCAATCGATGTGGCTCGCGCCTTGGAGGGACAGGTAGAGATGCTGGAGCAGCCGGTGGCACCGTCAGCAGGCCTGCGAGCTCTGCGGGAGGTCACGCGGCAGAGCCCGATCCCGATCCTGGCAGATCAGAGCGCGCGAGATCCAGCGTCAGCCTTGGCGATTGCCAGTGAGCACGCCAGCGATGGCCTCAGCATCAAGCTGGCGACGTGTGGTGGCATTCTCCGCGGACGTCAGATGGACGCCATCGCGCGCGCAGCCCATCTCGTCACGATGGTGGGATGTGTGCACGAGCCCGCTCTGTTGATCGCAGCAGAGTTGGCTCTTGCCCTGAGCAGCCCTGCTGTACGTTATGGTGATCTGGATGGCCACCTTGACCTGGTCGATGATCCCACCCAACCGCGCTTTCGCATGGAGGAGGGGTGGTTGATCGCTTCGGACGTGCCAGGGATAGGATGCACCGTGGAACTGTAAAGGACGCAGCAGGGTCGATATATTGTTTCTGCCGATCTCGAGTGAGGGGAGTATATGGATACGGTAGGCTACGAGGGGCTATATCTGGGACGGATTGTGGATGCCGAGGGGCAGGTGACGGGGACACCCGTCCTGTATCCATCGAGGCATTTGCGCACCCATGCGCTCTTACTGGGAGCGACAGGGAGCGGTAAGACAGGCCT